>DATFFB010000108.1:0-2176 GCA_035250485.1 Acidimicrobiia bacterium | reverse complement strand
TGTGGGATGGGGATGCTGGCCACAACCGGCGTGGTCGTCTCCGAGGACACCTTCGGGCCCGTCGCTGACAACGCCGCCGGGATTGCGGAGATGTCGGGGGAGTTCCATGGTGATGCGCAGAAGACAATGGTGAGCCTTGACGCGGTGGGAAATACCACCAAAGCGGTCACCAAAGGCTTTGCCATCGGATCGGCCGTAATCGCCGCGGTGGCTCTATTTGCTTCGTTCATCGAGACAATCGCCTCCGAGCTCGGTCTGGAGTTGGAAGGGTCGGAAATGTTCTCCGATCCGGCCACTTCTATAAACGTTGCCAACCCCACGATCTTCATTGGTCTCTTGATCGGAGGCTCGGTGGCCTTCATGTTCTCGGCACTGGCGATCAGGGCGGTCGGCCGGACGGCCGGCGTGGTGGTGCAGGAAGTGCGGAGACAGTTTGCCGACGGGAAGATCATGCGGGGAGAGAAGCGTCCCGACTACGGCCCGGTGATCGACATCTGCACGGCGGCCTCCTTGCGGGAGCTCGCCACCCCCGCCCTGCTGGCCGTTCTCACTCCGGTGATAGTCGGGTTCGGTTTGGGACACCTGGCCCTAGGAGGATTCCTGGCGGCCGTGATCCTCACAGGCCAGTTGATGGCCAACTTCCTCTCCAACTCCGGGGGGGCGTGGGACAACGCCAAGAAGTACATCGAAGAAGGCCACTACGGCGGCAAGGGCTCCGAGTCTCATAAGGCGGCGGTGATTGGCGACACGGTCGGGGATCCCTTCAAAGACACCGCAGGTCCCGCCCTCAATCCGTTGATCAAGGTGATGAACCTGGTTTCGCTCCTAGTGCTTCCAGCGGTGATTGGCTTCCGGGAGAACGGGGCAGTGAGAATCGCCGTCACTCTCGTTTGCTTGATCGTGCTGGGCGCCGCCATCGTGTTCGCCAAGCGCGGGGGAAGTATCTCGACCGAGACCCCAGTGGAGCCCGCGGCCTCCCGGGTCGCCTAGGACGACGTGTTCGCAGTAAGTTGGCGAAGTGACTCTGGTCATCAGAGCCGATCTCATGATCCCCGGGAGGGGAGAGCCGGTTGAAAACGGGGTGATGGTCGCCGAGGGGGCGACCATCACCTACGCCGGCCCGGCGGCAAGCGCGCCATCCGCCGGCGATGCTGATACCGAAGAGGTGGCGGTGCTAATGCCCGGCCTCTGGGACTGTCATGCCCACCTCTTTGGCTCCACGCAGTGGAATCTGGAGGCGGCGGTTTGGATTCCGCCTGCCCAGAGCGGGGCCCGCGCCGCCACCGATCTGCAGAGCTACATCGAGGGCGGCGTCACCTCTGTGCGCGAGGTCGGCGGATATGGCGTGGAACTGGCGCCGATTGTGGCGGAAGGAAGTCTCGTCGGCCCCACCATCTACGGCGCCGGCGCCGTCCTCTCGACCACAGGCGGACACGGCGATGTCCATGCCGTACCCCAAGACATCTACGAGGGACTAGCCGACCACGGCCGGATCCTGGGCCGGCTCGCCGATGGACCGTCCGAGTGCATGAAGGCAGTGCGCGAGCAACTACGACGGGGCGCCCGGGTAATCAAAATCTGTGCCTCCGGGGGAGTGATGTCCGAGGTCGATCACCCGATTCACCAACAATTCTCCGACGAAGAGCTCGCCGCCATCGTTTCTGAGGCCGCTCGAGCCGAACGAGTCGTGGCGGCCCACTGCCACGGCAAGCCGGGAATCATGGCGGCACTGCGGGCGGGCGTGAAAACGATCGAGCACGGCACCTACCTCGACGAGGAGGCAGCTGAGTTGATGAAAGAGAAAGACGCCGTCCTTGTTGCGACGCGGTTCATCGTCGAAGAACTTATGGGCCTCGAGTCGAAGATTCCTCCTTACGCCTGGAAGAAGATCTCTCGCATGGCCGATCAACATGCCCAGGCGTTGAAGATCGCGGTGGCGACCGGAGTAAAGGTCGCCATGGGTACCGACATCTTCACCAGCGGACCCGTGGAGGGCTTCCGCTACCGCCAGGCCAGCCGCGAGATCAGGCATCTATGCGAAGCCGGCATGTCGTCTCTCGAAGCGATCGAAGCGGCAACGGCACTGGGACCCGAAACGCTGGGTCCGCAAGGACCGAAAGCAGGGGTGCTGGCCGATGGTTTCGACTGCGACGTGATCGCCTTGGATCGGAACCCG
>DATFFB010000107.1:0-9029 GCA_035250485.1 Acidimicrobiia bacterium | reverse complement strand
TGGCACCGCGGCTTTCGACCGGATCGATGGAATACTGGTCGGCGTGACCTGGGGTAGGCGGCGCGCCAGCCGAACAGCGGGCGCGGTGGGGAATATCACGTATGCCTCTGAAATCCCCGCCTCCCGGCAACCTCAGGCCGGGTCAGGAACGCGGCCTCTTGTTGCCTCGGTCAACGATCTGAAGGTCCATTTTCAGACCAAAGCAGGGATGATCCACGCCGTTGACGGTGTCTCCTTCGAGATCCGGGATGGGGAGACTCTTGGATTGGTAGGGGAGACGGGTTGTGGCAAGAGCGTTACGGCGCGCTCGTTCATCCGGCTGGTCCCCACCCCGCCGGGGGTCTACGCCGGAGGTCAGGTCCTTTTCTGGTCTTCAGACGCCCGTCGAGAGGGGAGGGGGCCGATTGACCTTCTGACGATCCCAGATGACGAGATGCTGGATATACGCGGCGACCGTATCGCCATGATCTTCCAAGATCCCGGCAAGGCGCTCAACCCGGCCCTCTCGATTCGGAACCAGATCGCCGAGGTCTTCTACCAGCACCGCTCTGAGGAGATCCTGCGGTCGCTCGGCCCGTGGGCTCCACGCCTGATTCGTCGCGCGGCTCGGCAGGAGGCCACCGGCTTCGAGAGATTTCTCCTGACCGTCCCTCCCTTTCGCTCCCGAGGGGAGAAGCTGCGAGAGAAGGTCGACCAGCTGGTGGGCAACGCATTGAGCGAAGTTCAAATCCCCAATCCTCGCAAGATCATGGAGAGCTACCCCCACGAGCTATCCGGGGGCATGAAACAGCGCGTCCTCATCGCACAGGCGCTGGCGTGCAATCCCGATCTCCTCATCGCCGATGAGCCCACCACCGCCCTCGACGTCACGATTCAGGCCCGGATTCTCGAGCTGATCGCCGAGTTGCAAGAACGACTCGAGACCTCCGTTCTCTACATCAGCCACGACCTGTCCCTGGTCAAGGAGATCTGCGATCGAGTGGCGGTGATGTACGCCGGTCGCATCGTGGAGACCGGCACCACCGACGAGGTCTTTAGCAATCCAAAGCATCCCTACACCCGTGGGCTGATGGCCGCGGTTCCGTCGGCTGCCCATCGACGAGGCGAGCTGGCGTCCATCGTCGGAAACGTCCCCGAACTGCTCGATCCCGAGCCGTCTTGCCGGTTCAACACCAGGTGCCCCTTCGCGGTGGAGATTTGTCGGACGGTCGATCCGCGGACGATCCCTATCGGAGAAAGTCAATCGGTCGCGTGTTTCGCATATGAGTCGGATGAAACCGGCGTCGTCCTCCCCAGGCTCGAAGCGTGGGTGTCGTGACCTCGCTTCGTGCTGCCAAGGAAGAGCGCGAACCGTTGACGGCCGCCCGTTCGGTCATCTCACTCCGGGGAGTCGAGAAATACTTTCCGGTCAAGGAGGGCACCCTCCAACGGGTCGTGGGACATGTCAGGGCCGTTGACGGCGTCTCCTTCGACGTGCGCCCGGGAGAGACGGTGGGTCTCGTGGGCGAGTCCGGGTGCGGTAAGACCACCCTCGGCCGTTGTATCAGTGGACTCACCCAGGTGACCGGGGGAAGGATTTACTTCCGCTTGTCTGACGCCGACGCAGCCCGCCTCGACACGATCGAAGCTATTGCCGCCCCCGAGCGCACGCGTGATCAAGTGCGAGAGCTGAAGCGGATCGAAGACAACCACCGGATCGACCAGCTCGAAGGAAAGGCGTGGAAGACCTACCGGCGCAACTGTCAGGTCGTATTCCAGGACTCGTTCAGCTCACTCAATCCCCGACAGCTTGTAAAGGATATCGTCGGCCGCCCGCTCCGGGTCTGGAACGAGGCCTCTGGTGAGGAACTCACCGAGCGGGTCGTCTCCCTCTTAGATAGCGTGGGATTGAGGCGGCAGCACATGTATCGCTTTCCGCATCAGTTCTCCGGAGGCCAGCGGCAGAGGATCTCGATCGCCCGCGCCCTGGCTCTCGATCCGGAGTTCATCGTCCTCGACGAGCCCACTTCGGCGCTGGATGTGTCCGTCCAGGCGCAGATCCTCAACCTCCTTTACGACTTGCAGCGCGAGCGCGGGCTCACCTATCTCTTCATCAGCCACGACCTTGGAGTGGTTCGATTGATGAGCGATCGGATCGCCGTTATGTATCTGGGAAAGGTCGCCGAGCAAGGCACCGCCACGGAGTTGTTCGAGGATCCGCGCCACCCCTACACCGAGGCCTTGCTCGCTGCCAACCCCGACATCAAGGCGAAAGAATCCGGAATGAAAGGGCTGCACGGACACGTGCCCGATCCGGCCAGCCCCCCCGAAGGGTGCCGGTTCCACACCCGCTGCCCGGTGGTCACACCGGCGTGCGGGTGGGAAGTCGACGACGCGGTGGCCTGGCTACAAGATCACGAGGCGTTGGCCGAGGGTCTCGCCGCCGTGGAACGCCGCACCAACTTCGACGCAACGTTGGTGTTCCACACCGAGGAAGCGGCGGCCTCCGCAGTCGAGGCATTTCAGCAGGGTGACGTGCTCCCTGCCATGAGGTCCGCCCTCGACGAGATGTCGACCGACGGCCGCAGGGTGAGCATCAAGTTCAGCCCGGTTCCGCCCGTAGAGCTCGAGCACATCGGCGACGGTCGCCTCACTGCCTGCATCCTTCACACCTCCCGGGGTTTGCAGATCTAGCCGGCCTTCAGCCGAGAGCGGACCAGAGCAGGCGGATTGCGGCGAACCCAAGCAGCACTAGAACGACGCGCTCGAACGCCTTCTGTTCGATCAGTCGCCCGATTCGAATCCCGAGCACCGTCATCGCGGCCACGGGGACGATGGCCCATAGCGCCTGAGTGGTTCGTTCTGGGGTGAACGCTCCCAGCACTACGAGCGTCACCAGTTGGATCAAGCCGAAGACGGTGAAAGTAAGACTCATCATGTGGATGAACGAGGAACGGCTGAGCCGGATGCTGTGGAGGAACGTGGCGATCAGAGGCCCGGCCGTGCCGGTGGCTCCGAGCAGGCCACCGCCGAGGAGCCCCATCGGAGCGGCCACCCGTCGGGCAGTTTTCTCCTCCAGGCCGAATTGGGGATCGGCCAGATGTCGCCAGATGTAGAAAGCGATCACGAGGGCGATGACTACCGACAGGATCCGATCGTCAATCTCGGTGAGGATCCAGGTGCCAGCGATGACGGCAACGGTCCCGACGGTGAGAAACGGAATCATCACGAACCCCGTTCCCCTGGCCCCGGCTCGGTGCTCCCAGAGGAGCCACCCGTTGGAGACCATGTTCGCCAGAGATAGAACGACGACGGCGTACTCGACGCTCGTGAAAGCAGCAATGAACGGCACGGCCACCAGCGGCCCACCCATCCCCGCGACCCCTTTGACCACGTAGGCGACGGCGATCACCGCCAGCACCAGAGCGAACTCGGTCGTCACTGCTCGTCTAAGAGTTGGTCAGATCCGGAGGGTTGAGTGCCAGCGCTCTGAGCAGGCCGAGCTCGTCTCCGAAATACCAGGCTTCGGCGATCAGCCCTTCACTCACCCGCCAGAGACCAACCTCGATCACATCGATGTGCCGACCCGTCTTCGGGATCCCGTAGAGCGGGCCGGTGTGTGTGCCAACCACACGGAAGATGCCCCAGACCTTGTCGTTTTTGGCAGTCAGATCGAGAAGGACGTTCTCGCGATCGCGCATCGAATCGTCGTCCATCCCTCCCGGCCCCTCATGGGCCCATAACTCTCCGATGTGTGTGAACCCCGCTCGATGTCGCTTGAAGTCAGGGGCGAGGAAGGGGGCCCTTTCGGACACTCTTGCGACGCGATAGGCGGTCACCACCGCGAGCGCCTCCGCCTCCTGCTCGGTGCAGGTGCAGGCGGTGGACCCGAATAACGAGATATGGGGGTGCTCGACCAGGGGCACCGTCAGATTTCCACGATGGGTCGGACCGCATCACGGGACTCGAGGGCGGCGAGCGCCTCGCCAACTGCCTCCAGGGGGTAGACCTGGGTGATGAGCGGGCTCACATCTACCTTGCCCGAACGCATCAGGGCGATCATCGCCGGATAGGCATTCGGGCTGGAGCGGATCCCCATGACATCGATCTCGTCGAGGGTGAGACGGTCGACGTCGACCTCGGACCGTTTTCCCCCGGTCAGCCCGAGTATTGCCACCCTGCCTCCCCGGCGGAGGGCGCCAATTGCCTGGGCCGGCACCTTGGGGTTGCCAGTGCAGTCGAAGACGTAGTCCACGCCTCGCCCGGCGGTGAGTCGCTTGATCGCCGCAACGGGATCCTCTCTCTCGTAGTCGACGACCTCATCGCAGCCCATCTTGAGGGCCAGGTCGAGACGGCTTCCCCGCCCGACCGTGATGATCCGTGCCGCCCCTGAAGCCGACGCCACCGCTGCAGTGAGCAGACCCAGGAGTCCCGGGCCGAATACCGCCGCTGTCGATCCGGGAAGGAACTCGACCCGGCGCAAGGCGTGGACCCCGAGCGATCCCTGGTTGACCAATGCCCCTTCCAGTGGTCCGACCGATTCGGGGAGCTTGTGCAGCATCTGCGCCGGACGCACGGCGTATTCGGCCAGCGCTCCGGGTGCGGTGTGCCCATAGAGCCGATATCCCGGGCTGCCCGCCTTCTCGCATAGGTTGTATCGGCCCCGCCGGCACATCGGGCAACGGCCGCATCCGACGTGGTTTTCTGCCACGACCTTGTCGCCAGGCTGAAGCTCGAGGTCGTCGAGTCCCTCACCGAGGGCAACCACCTCACCCGACCATTCGTGACCAATTACGAAGGGAAGCTCGGGCGGCCACCCCCGCTCCTGGAAAGCGCCGCTCACCATCTTGAGGTCGGTCCCGCAGAGGCCGCAGGCTCTTACCCTCAATAGAACCTCACCCGGGGCCGGGTTAGGTATGTCTACCTGCTCGATGGCAAGGTCGTTCCAGGCCCGTAATACCGCCGCGCGCATGGTGGTCATGGCGGTGAAGGACGATCGTTGTCGGGAGTTCGTTCCGCGAGACTCTTCCAGACGTCTTCCACCGCGCCCACGATGTGATCGGCGACCGCGTCGATGATTTCGCGCGACCGCTCTTCCGTGACGGCGCCAGGCGTGCCGTACCAGCCGGTGGCGGCCACTTCCCGGAAGTCTTTCATTACCGGGAACACATCGCGCCTCCTGAACATGGCATGGCCGTCGCTTCCTGAGTCGACCAGATCGCCTTCGGTGCGTTGGTCCAGTCGAACGAGGGAAGGGTCGTAGGCGAGGATTGCCGCAGTCTCCATCGAGCCAGCATGGGTGAATTCCATCTCCTCAGGGAAGAGTCCGTTGGTGATGACGTGTGCCTCGGCAACTATCACCCTGACCGGCAGTTGCGCTTGGATCTGATCGGCCGCGATCCGTATGGAAGCGGTGTTGCCTTCATGCCAGTTGACCACAAGGACTCGCTCCACACCGGCCGCCGACAGGCCCTGGCACACATCGAGCATGAGTGAGCCCAGGGTCTCGGGGCGGATGGTCAAGGATCCCGCCCATGGCATGTGGTAGGGCGCAACCCCGACGGGCGATACGGGTAAGACCGGGGCCTCGAGGCGGTGTCCAACTCGGAGGGCGATTGTGAGGGCGGCGAAGGCATCGGTGCCGAGGGGCAAATGAGCGCCGTGCTGCTCGACGCTGCCGGTGACCAAGACGGCGGTGCCCCGTCCTAGCGCCCGCTCTGCCTGGGGCTGGGTCATGTTGGCGAGGAGCATCTCTCCGAAGTCCATCGTTTTCCTCCGCCCATCCAGGCTGCGCAAACGGTTGTCCAGCCGAGAGCCTAAACCTCGGGTCGGCGGCTGTCAGGTTGAGGCGGGGGCCGTGGAGCCTCTGACCACTAATTGGGCGGACACCAACTGGGTCTCGGGCGCTTTCTGCGGCTCGGCAATAGTTCCGAGGAGTAGACGGGCGGTTCGTGCGCCGAGCTCGTATTGGGAAATCCGGACGGTGGTCAGCGGAGGCGAGAACCGATCCGAATAAGGCATGTCGTTGAAGCCGACGACAGAGACTTCGTCCGGGCAGGATCGGCCGGTGGCACGGATGGCGTCGATGGCCCCCAGAGCGAGCCGGTCATTGGCGGCCAGAACAGCAGTGGTGTCGGGGCGCTGTTCGAGCAAGATCCCGGTGACCCGATACCCCTCTTCCTCGGTCTGACGATGGGTGAAGTCATAGCTTCCGGTGAGGTCGGCGGCCCGCAGCGTCTCCTCGAAGGCTTCGAGCCGGTTGACGGTGGATGACACGTCTTCAGGTCCGCCGACGTGGACGATCCTCGTATGACCGAGCGAGATGAGGTGTTCGACCGCGAGCTTGGTGCCGCCATGGTCATCGGGCAGGACCGCGCTCACCCCTAAGTCGCCCGCCGCCCGATTGAACAGGACCACCGGGATCCCCTCTTCGATGATGCCGGCCAGAACGGCGTCGGTGCCGCGGGCGACCCCGTACATCAAGCCCTCTGCCTGGACCCCGAGCATGGCGGAGACTTGAGACTGGGCGTGGGCCGGGTCGTCATCGGTACTGGCCAAGATCAGGGAGTAGCCCTTCTCGTAGAAGACGTCGCCCGCCCCTCTGGTGATTTCCGCCTGGTATAGGTTGGCCACATCCGGAACCACCATCCCCACCACGAGCGTGCGACCCGTTCGGAGGGCTCGAGCAATGGTGTTGCGGCGATAGCCGAGCCTGCGGGCGACTTCCCTAATTCGCTCTTCGGTGTCCGGAGTGATCCGACCTGTCGCGGCCTGGTCGTTGAGGACCCGGGAGACCGTAGAGACGTGAACGCCAGCCTCCCGGGCGACGTCGCGCAGCGTGGGTGATCTCGAGGCTCGAGTGTCGCCGTTTCCGGTCGCGGTCACGAGAGACGGGCCACCGCAAATAGCTGGAGGGGAGTCTCAAGGCCTTTGAGGGCGTGAGCTCCCCGGTCCTCGAAGCGGAGGGCGGTCCCTTCCGCCAAGGCTCGCGTGACGGCCGATGTGAGAGCTTCTGAGGGCTGAGCAGCTGCCATGATTCTCGCAACCGCGTGTACCGCGATTCCCCGCACGTCGTCGGATAGAACCTCGACCTCGCCGGTGTGGACCCCGGCGCGAATTTCGATACCAAGGTCGCGGATGGCATCTCGTGTCGCCAGCGCGCATAGCAGGGCAGATTCGGCGCTTTCAAAGATCGCCAAGAAGCCATCGCCAGTCGTCTTGATCTCACGGCCGTGAAAGCGCTCGATTTGCCGCCGCACGGCCCGGTTATGTTCGCCCAAACGCTGCTTCCACGCTGAGTCGCCGACCTCGGTGGCGATCTTGGTGGAGCCGACGATGTCGGTCATCAGCATGGTCGCGACGGCACGGGCCCGCGAAGTCGGGAGGCCGAAGTCGCCGACGTTGCCAGAGATGTCTAGAACGACGACCGGCTCGTCACCGACGACCCAGGCATCGTGACCGGGTGGAATGTCCATGACGTCGCTCGGCGAGAATTCGTACACCTCGCCGTCGGCCATTTCGAAAGCCATGCGTCCGGCGATCAGCGCATGAAGGTGGTGAAGCTGGCAGAGCTCAGTTCCGACTGCACTCTTGAGATCGGTTGACCAGCGCCAGCCCGGCTCGAGGATTGCGCGGCCGATGGCCAGCGGCCCGATGTCGACCAAGGTGCCGATCCCGTTTGGGAAACGACGGGTCTCATCAGGCCGATCGAGGCTCTTCCAGCGGACCGGCCGTACGCGGGAGCCGTCCTCTCGGGGTGCTCCACTCAAGGTTGACCGATTCTAAGAACGTCCTTCCCGCGGGGAAGTGATCGCCCGCACCTAGGGCGGCCGGCCGCTGGTGGTATAGCGATGTCCGAGCGGTGAGATCCAGAGATGATCACTCCGGGGGAGGGGTTGGTGTCTCCAACCAAGCCGATGCCGGCAAAGGTGGTGACGACGACAGAGGGGGACCAGGTTGCAATCACAGGTCGGTCCCCGCTCCGACCAGGGGATCCGGTGATCCAGGTCACAGTCCCGGGATGGCCTGCGACAGCCGGGGAAGATGCAGCTGGGGTTCCGGGCCTCGACCAACCTTCTCGTCTCCCGCCTTGGTCTTCTCCGGGTCACCCCGGTATGGATCGGCATCCCCGTCTCGGGGTCGGTGACGGCAAAGCTCCACGGGCAATGAGCCTGCTCCCTCGCCACCTGGCGGGCGATATCGGAGATCACCGGACCGAAGCCCCCGAGTTCTCCCGGAGCCTCGCTGAGACCGGCCAGGGTCTCCAAGTCGACCCGGAGATCGACCGAGCCCCCATTGCCCTGCTTTCCCTGATTCCCTGCCTCCCCCAACAACAGCTCCAACAAGAGATCGGCCCGGAGCTGGTCCATGGTCCGTTCCTCTCCCTGGCGCTTGAGCTTGCGGGCGAGGCGGGTCAGCCGCTTATAGGCGGCCTCGGCCCGATCGGGAGGGAGGTCGTGGCCGCGGAGCGTGGCGGTGCCGAACTCGTTTCCCTTTACCTCGACATGACGATTCTTGACCGCCTCCCCATAGCGGAGTCGGGCCTCCTCGGGGGAGGCGAGATAACAGAGCCGCTGGGTCCGGACCCGGATCTGGGAGGCGGTAAGACCGGGAGCCTCGGAAAGAACCTGGTCTGAGACCCAGCGGGCGTCTTCTTCTCGGAGATGGCAGGTGTGGGCGACGATGGTCTCGGCCCGGTAGAGGTCCAAGGCTCCCTTGCGGAGGGCGGAGAGGACTCGGGGGAGCCGGAGGAGGGAGAGGGCCCGCCCGAGCTCCAGCTCGGCGGCCCGCCCCGAGAGGTGGAGGAGGGCGGAGAGCTCGGTGGTGGCGGCCCACATCCCCTCCTCGGGCTGGATCGAGAGCTCGACACAGTCCTCGTAGAGCAAGCCGATCTGGCGGTATCCCTCCGCTTGGTGATAGGAGACCATCCGCCGGTGGGCCGCCACCAAGACCGCCCGCTCATAACCGGAGATCCGAATCGAGTCCACCTCCGCCAAGAGCCTCCCCAGCTCCGGCCCCGGCTCCATCTCCGCCAGACCCGGGGGCAGGGA
>DATFFB010000106.1:0-19512 GCA_035250485.1 Acidimicrobiia bacterium | reverse complement strand
AACAGCTGGTCGCGACTCATCATCTGGGCGATCTTGATCGTGCCCACATTCGACGATTGTCGAAAAACGTCGGCTACCGCCATGTCGTGGGTCTCGTGGTGCTCGAAGTCCGAATAACAACCAAAGACCTCGTCGGTGTCGCTCTTGCAGGCCCCAGGGCGGAGCTCGATCTGATCGGCTACCGCCCCGATGACGGTGGTCGGCCCCACCACCCCATCCTCGATCGCCCCCGCGACGCTGATCAGCTTCATCGTCGATCCGGGCTCGTACATCCCCCGCACGGCGAAGTTCGAGAACCCGTTGCCGTCAGCGGATGTCCGGCTGGCGGGGTCAAAGGCCGGGGACCCGGCGATGGCAAGAACCGCTCCGGTCTCGACCTCCATCGCCACGATCCAGCAGCCGGTTCCTCCCGTCACTTGGAGCGTCTCTTCGCAGGCCGCCTCCGCCGAGTACTGGACCGGCAGGTCCACCGTCGACACCAGGTCCTCACCAGGCACCGCCGGCGTGGCGTGCGAGGGCGCCCACGGAATCGGGACCCCACCCGGGGCGGATTCGAAGCTGAAGACACCGGGGGTGCCGCGCAGGTCTGATTCGAACTCGTACTCGATCCCCTCGCTCCCGATCCCATCGATATTGACGAAGCCGACGACATGGGAGGCCACCGAGCCGGTCGGGTAGACCCGCTTCGGCTCTTCGTGCCCATGCACTCCCGCCAGATTGAGAGAGAGCACCTCTTCGGCTTGGTTCAACTCGACCTGTCGTTTGACGTAGACGAACTGCTCGCCGGAGCCGATCGATTCGAGCAGGCCTTCGGAGGGCACCCCGAGGAGGCCCCCCACCTGCTGGGCGACGTACAACGGTTCGGTGATCTCGGCGGGACGCAGGTAGATGCTGCGCGAGTCGACCGTCATCGCCATCGGGTCGCCGTTGCGATCGAAAATGTTGCCCCGCTGGGGAAGCAGCACCTGTTCTGTCTGCCGCTGTCCCACACCGGCTTCGGCGAGTTGGGAGGCATTGAGGACCTGGACCTGATAAAGGCGGATGCCCATTCCGAGCCAAGCGACCGCCAGGCACAACCCCAAAAGTCCCAGACGGATACGGCCCTCGCTCCAGCGCGCCTTCGCCACCCGGGCGGACACGGCTATCTCTCCGGCCGGAGTCGGTCACCTCCGAGAAGAACTCGGTGGGAAAAAGCTCCAGCGCAGAAGCCGCTCATGGTTGATTCTCTTGGTCCGTTACCGCCAGCTGGCCGGCGGCGAAGCGATTGAGATCCGACCAGCGCGGATCAGAAAGAGTCTGCTGGTGGACACCATCGACGATCAGGCGCTGGCTGGTCTGGGGGTAGACCATGCCGAGATCGCGGGCCAGCGGGGCGATGCGGGCCGGCGATTCCAGGCGGGCGATCTCGAGACGAAGGCGCTGGTTGAGCGATCGTGCCTCGACCAGATTCCTCTCGAGCGAAGCCAGATCGATTGTCGATCGATCAAGGGAGGTGCGGACGAAGACCATGCCGAGGAAGGCCAGCACCGCCACCAGCGAGAAAAAGATCCACCCCGAAAGCCGCGGCTTTGCAGCCTTCCCGGCGACGACTCGCAGACCGGGCCGGGTCCTCGTCCGCAGGGCCGGGGCAGTCATGCCGCCACCCTTTCCACTGCCCGGAGTCGAGCGGAGCGAGCACGCGGGTTGGCGGCGACCTCTTCTTCCGAGGGCTTGCGAACGCCCCGGGTGAGGGATCGGTACGAGGGTGATGCTCCGCAAGCGCAAACCGGGAGTTCGGGCGGGCACACGCATCCTTTGGTGGCCTCGGCGAAGAGGCGCTTGACCAGGCGGTCTTCCAGGGAGTGATAGGCGATCGTGATGCAGCGACCCTGAGGGGCCAGCAGATTGAGCGCCGTTCGCACCCCCGAGTCGATGGCTTCGAGCTCCTGGTTGACCGCCATCCGCAGTGCCTGAAAGGTACGCCGGGCGGGATGGAGGCGTCGGCGCCCCCCCGGCACCGCCCGCTCGATCACGGCGGCGAGCTCGGTCGTGGTCGAGATTGGCCGGGCGTTGACTATCGCTCGGGCGATCCTCCGGGCGGCCGGTTCTTCCCCCAGCCGGTGGAGCAAGGTGGACAGCTCTGACTCTTCGAGATGATTGACGAGGTCGGCCGCGGTGACCGATCCGCTCCGATCCATACGCATGTCGAGCGGTCCTTCAAGTCGATAGGAGAAACCACGCTGCGCCTCGTCGAAGTGATGTGATGACACTCCGAAGTCAAAAAGCACTCCGACGGGTGCGGAGACTCCAGCGTCGACCAGGATCTCTTCGAGATGGGCGAAGTTTCCCTCCAGGACCATGAACCGGTCGGTACCAAACTGCGCGTCGTCCACGGTCCTCCTCAGAACCTCTGCCTGGGCGATGGCCGCGGGGTCCCGGTCGATCCCGAGAAGCCGGTGGCCACCTCCGAGCACCTTCAACAATTCCCTCGCATGACCACCCCCGCCGAATGTGGCGTCGACCACCACTCCCGGCGGAACCGGTCGCATGAGCTCGGAGACCGCCGCCGCCATTACCGGACGGTGGTACTCCCGCTCCGACTCCCGGTCCTGGGTCATGGCCAGCCCCCCGGGCGCTGGCACCAAAAGGAAGCGGGCGGAGTCAGGGGCCTTCCGATTGGTATCCGGGGGGCTGGCGATGATCCAGGGCTAGGAGCCTCTTGCCTCCTTCGCCAGCTCGGACTTGATGAGCACCGACGACCCGAGCGCGTTGTCGCGCCGGTTGAGATCGAGGTTCCAGATCTCGGCGTGGAGCCCGGCGCCGGCCACCACCACCTCGGAGGGAACCGAGATCCCGGCGTGTTGGCGGAGAGCCTCGGGCACGAGAATCCGGCCGGCCTTGTCGAAAGGCTGCTCGATCGCACTCTGGAGTACGACGCGCGCGGCACTGCGTTCCCCGGTGCTCTTGGCGTCGGCGAGCATCGCCCGGGTGAAGGCCTCGAACTCATCGGGAAGATTCAAAGTGATCTGTCCGTCAGACCCGGGAGCCAGCATGCAGGAGTCGTGACCCTCGAACCCTTTGCGGATCCTCGCCGGCAGCACGACGCGACCTTTTTCGTCGATCGTGTGAATATGACGGCCCGTGAACATGCCAGTGCTTCCCTCATTGCTGCACTCTCCTCCAGTGCCGGCACATCATGCCCCACTTTCCCCCACTTGTCAACACTTTGCCCCACCGAGGATCTCGAAGGAGTTCGATCGACCCACTCCGAAGTTCTCTGGTCGCGGTCGAGCGTCCCATTAATCTCACGTCGGGATGGCGGCCTCCCTCATTCTCAATGCGACGTTCGAACCGCTGTCGGTCGTGCCAGCGCGGAGGGCTGTGGTGCTGGTCGCCCGCGGCCGGGCCTCGGTGGTGGCCGAGCGCGACGAGGTGTGGCGCTCAGAACGGATGGCAATCGCGGTGCCGTCGGTGGCCAAGCTCAATACCTTCGTCCGGGTTCCCTTCGAGCGAACGGTGCCGGTCTCGAGACGTGCTGTCTTCGGGCGCGATGGTCAAACCTGTCAGTACTGCGGAGGCCCGGCCGAGAGCCTCGACCACGTCACCCCGCGCTCGCGCGGCGGGCTTCACACCTGGGACAACGTCGTCGCTTGTTGCCGTCGCTGCAATCTTCGCAAGGGCGATCGTCTCCCGGGCGAGGTCGGCCTCAATTTGATGCGGCGTCCCACTCCCCCCCACCGTTACAGCTGGATCTACGCCACCGCCGGATTCGTGCTCGATCCCAGCTGGCAGCCCTACTTGCTATCGGCCTAACTGCGCGGATTTTTGTGAGTCCAGGAGCAAAAAATCCGCGCAAACGATTCGCTGCTGGTAGCTGCGCGGATTTTTGTGAGTCCAGGAGCAAAAAACCCGCGCAGAAGCTAGGCGGAAGCGGCGGCCAGGGCTCGGTTTAGAGCCTGAGCCCAATCTCCTTCTACCACGGCCGAGCCCACCGATACTTTTTCGTCGGGTTGGGCGGTGAGGATGGTGAGGACCGAAAACGCCCCGATCTGGTCGAGACCGATCCACATCACTTCCGGGGCCGGCTCACCGCGGAGTTGAGCCCGGGCCGCCGCCACCGCCCGGGCGGCACTGAGCGGGCTCGGATCGACGATGGCGCTCACGGTCTCGCCCTGACCCCTGACCTCGACCCGGAGTCGGTCACCCTCCTGGCTGAGGACCGCCACCAGGTCCGAGGAATCATCGTCCGCTTCCGCCCGGCTACCGGTCACCTGGTCCGGTGCCCGCAGGCCATAAGTCACCAGCATGGCTCGAATCCGTTCCAGAACCATCGCCTCGTCGGCTCCTTCGGAAAGCGTTACCCGGATTCCCGACAATCCGGTATCGGCGAGTTCGAGCTGGATGGAAGCCACCCCCTCGAGGTTCTCGAGTCGCTGGCGGAGGCCCGCAATTGTCACTGGCTCCCCGTATCGACCAGCCGGCGAAGCCCTTGCCGCCAAACGGCGAAGGAGGCGATGTCTGAGAACGTGGGACGGCGGCGCCGGTTGCCGTAGGCGGTGTAAAGGCGCCAACGGAGGTACTCGGCCTCAGGCAGCGGCAAGAAGGGCGGCTGGGTCCACCACCGGCGAGGGCGTAACGCGTATGCCGTCGTGATGATGCTGGGCAGTAGATGAGCCTGGGCGTATACGGCGTTGCCGGTTGCAGCGACCGCCCGAGCCACCGCCCTCTCCTCTGTGTCGAAGTCCGATCCCCCTGAGTTCCCGCCCTCAGGCGTCGCCTGTCCGCGGCCCACCGGAGCCTCCTTTAGATTCACCCCTGAATAGGGTGCAGCCTACCCGGGCACCTATACGCCTCCAGGGACTATTGCGACATGCACGGAAGGGACCAGACATGAGCCAAGGCGTGGTCGGACCCACTCTTTCGCGGCCGCAAAGCGATGTCTCATCGATTCGAGATCACGCTCGGCGATGACTGCGCTCAGCCAATCCGAAGTCGATCGCTTCGCCGATCGATTCGCCAATGTTGCCGACAACATCGAGCGGGTGATCCAGGGAAAACGCCTTCCAATTGAACAGGTGCTCGTCTGCCTCATCGCCGAGGGACACGTCCTGATCGAAGATGTCCCCGGAGTCGGAAAGACCCTGCTGGCCAAGTCACTGGCGAGATCGATCGATTGTGAGTTCAACCGCATTCAGTTCACCCCCGACTTGCTGCCTTCCGACGTCACCGGGGTCTCCATCTGGGATCGTCACGAGTCCTCCTTCGTCTTCAAGCCGGGTGCCATCTTCGCCAACATCGTGGTGGGAGACGAGATCAACCGCGCCAGCCCCAAGACCCAGGCAGCACTGCTCGAAGCCATGGAGGAGCGCCAAGTCACCACTGACGGCGTGACCCGCCCCCTCCCCGAGCCCTTCATGGTCGTGGCCACCCAGAACCCGATCGAGCATGAGGGCACCTATCCCCTCCCGGAAGCACAACTCGACCGATTCATGATGCGAGTGGCCGTGGGCTATCCCAGCCGTAGCAAGGAGCTGGAGATGATGGAAACCCATAGCCTTCGATCCACCTTCGACGATCTCAAAGCGGTGGTCACAGACATCGACATCGCCAAAATGATCGAGGTCGCCCGCCAGGTCCAGGTGGTGGGCTCGGTCCGCGGTTACATCATCGACCTGGTCGAGGGCACCCGCCACCACCCCGAGGTGTTGTTAGGGGCGAGCCCCCGATCAGCGCTCTATCTGCAACGAGCGACGAGAGCCCTGGCCGCCTCTCAGGGACGCGATTACGTCACCCCCGATGACGTCAAGGCGTTGGCGGGGACGGTTCTCGAACATCGACTGACCTTCCGTCCCGAAGCGCAGATGCGCGGGGTAACAGCGCCGGAGCTGCTGGCGGCGGTGCTGGAAGGGATCAAGATTCCGATTCACCGGTCGAGTTAGCAGTGACCCCGCGCGGAGCCTCGGTCTTCGGGTCGGGCCTGGCCCTGCTTCTGGCCTGGGTGGCCTTGGGTGAGATCGAGCTGCTCGCCGCCGGCGCCGCACTGCTGACGGCAGTGGTCGGTGCCTTGCTGATCACCCGTGTCCTCAGCCCCCAGATCCGCGTTTCCCGCCAGCTCGAACCAAGCATGGTTCACGAGGGGGAAAGAGCGGCGGTGGCGTTGGGGATCGAAAACCAGCGACGCCTGCCCGCTCCCGCTTTGACTGTGGAAGACGGCGTCGGGGGTCTCGGCACTGCCCATTTCCAGATCGGGTCCCTTCCCGGGGAGGCCATCGCCTCGGCCTCGTATCAAATCGTCTGCCGACCCCGGGGCATCTACACGGTGGGACCCGCCGAGGTCGAGGTCCGCGATCCTTTCGGTCTGGCCAGCATGAAGAGCGCTCATGGAGTGGACGATCGGCTGATCGTCTATCCGGCGGTCGAGGCACTCTCGGGCTATCCCAACGTCCGCGGTCGAGACCCCGCCACCAGCGCCAGCCGTCCCGAGCACAGCGGGCGGGGAGGCGAGGACTTCTACACGCTGCGCAGTTACCAGGAGGGAGACGATCTGCGCCGGGTTCACTGGCCTTCGACCGCCCGCCTCGACGAGCTGATGATCCGCCAAATGGAGACTCCCTGGCAATCGCGGGCTCTGGTCTTCTTCGACGTTCGCAAAGGGAGTTATGCCACCCCCGACGACTTCGAGCGGGCGGTGCGGGGAGTCGCTTCCGTCTCGGTTCACCTGGCCTCCGCCTTCGCCGCCGATCTCTGGATGGGTGGCGGGCTGATCGATCTCGCCAGTGCCCAGACCGCCTTCGAGGGGCTGGCCAAGATCCAGCCGCATCCCGCCATCGATTTGCGGGCGGTGGCAGCTCGGTTGCGTCGGAGCGGCAAAGGCGGAGCCCTGATCCTCGTCACCGGGACCCCTGATGAAGATCTGCTGGCGGTGCTGCGTCTGCTCGAGGGCCAGTTCCGGGCCGGAGTGCTGTTGGCCGCCACCGATACCCCGGGCCCGCTCGTCTCGAGCTTCCAGCGGATGGCGGTCAAGACCCTGGTGGCGGAATCGGGGGCCAGGTGGGCACCGTTGTGGACCCAGGCCTTTGGCCAGGTGGGAGTGAGGACATGGGCACCCGCCTCGGCCTCCTAGCGACTCTTGGCGCCTTCCTTCTCGCCCTCTACCGGGTGGGGAGGCTGATCGAGGGAGGCCCCACCGATCCCGACCTGGTCTCGGTCCTGATCGTGGCCACGCTGATCGGAGCCGCGGTGACGGCCGCGTCTCGCCTCGCCCGGTTGGGTCTGGTACTCACCTTCCTGCTCGGGCTGGGGGGAGCTTCGCTGGTCTTCGCCCGTCTCACCGCCGCCAACACGCTCGCCGGTGGCCTCGTCCCCACCACCGCCACACCGGCTGCAGTCGGAGCCGAGATGGCCGTGGCCATCGAGCTGATCAGATATGGATCGGCTCCGGTCACCGCCTCCCCCGGTCTGGTGGCTGTCCTGGCTGTCGTCTTTTGGACGCTGGGAGCCCTCGCCATCTCTGGCCTCTTAGTGCGCCGACCGCTCCGGGCGACGATCCCGATCCTCGCCTTCTACCTCCTGGCGGCCACCTTCGATCGAAGACCGCCCGCCTGGTGGGCACCCGCCGCCTTGATCGCCGTCGGTGCCCTCGCGTTTTGGGCGGCGGCGAGCGATCGCAGCGGTGGCCGGGCCCGTTTGCGACCCTCTGGCCAGCCCTTGCCGTCGCACACATATGGCATGCCGATCCTGATGGTTGCGGTCGTGGCCCTCGCCGGCACCCTGTCCACGTTTCGTTTTGCTGCCTCGGTCCCGGAATCGGGGCTGGTGGCATGGCGCAATCCCACCGGATTCGGTGGCGGGCTTTTCGGGGGCATCACCTACAACGAGTTTGCCTCCCTCCAACAGGATCTGATTGCGGACAACCCGGCGGTGGTATTCATCGCCCGGGTCTCTCCGTCGGCGCCGCCGAATGACCAGCTCTACTGGAAGTTGATCACTCTCGACACCTTCGACGGCACCGAATTCCGGCCCGGCAATCTCGGTTATGCCCGGGCGGAGGATCAATCCGATTGGGAGGCAGGAGATTTCGCGTTTCGAGGTGACACCGTCCTCGTCGAGAGCATTGTCCGCATTGCCGGGCTGCGCCAGCCCCACATCCCGATCCTCTACTCCCCCCGCAGCCTGCAGACCGACGATGCGCTGCTCCAAGCGAGCTATCGCAGTCGCGAGGATGGATCGATCAAATTCGATGCCCTCACCAAGGAGGGACTCGAGTATCGAGTCATATCGGAGATCCCGGTTCCCAATCTGTCCGTACTGGCCACCGAGGACGAAGCCCTTTCGCCGATGTTTCAGAACGCCCAGGACGAGGGGCTCTTCAACCTCTCTCCGGTCGAAAGTCCCTCCGACCCTCCCTCCCCGCGCTTGACCAGCCTCTACACCGACCTCCCCGAAGACTTCTCCGACGTCCTCCGCGCCCTCGCCCGGCAGATCACCGCCCAGGCCAGCACCGCCTTCGAGCGGGGGCTGATCCTTGAAGAGTTCTTTCGCAACACCGGCGGCTTCGTCCACGACCCCACCGTCACCACCGGCCACACCACCCTCAACCTGGAGGAATGGATTCTGGATCCGGAAAGCACGAACTACCGCCGCGGCTACTGCCAGCAGTTTGCTGCCGCGATGGCGGTGATGGCCCGCTCGCTGGGAATCCCGGCCCGCCTCGTCTTTGGCTTTTCGCCGGGGGAAATCGAGCCCCGGCCCGACGGCAGCGAGGTCATCGTCGTGCGCGCCCGGAACGGCCACGTTTGGGTCGAGCTCTTCATGGATAGCCAGGGTTGGGTGCGCTTTGATCCCACCCCGCGCTCAGACGGGAGCAACCCCGCCACCGCCGCGGCGGTTGGATTCAGCCCGACGGAGTATCTGCCGGCCCCGGTCGATCCGGGTCAGGGATCCCTCGACCTGCCTGGATCACTCGCCGGGATCGATCGTCGCTTTCTCGAAGAACAACTCGACCCCACCGACGGACAGACGTTGGGTGCACGGGCGACGCGTTTCGACTGGATGTGGTGGCTGGTGCCGGTGGGAGCCGTAACCTTGGTTCCGATCGCCAAGCTCATGCGCCGGAGCAACCGGCTCCGGCGGCTGGGGCGAGGAGACATCGGCGCCGGATGGGCCGAGCTCATCGATCGGCTAGCCGATCTCGGTCACCGTCCCGACCCCTCACAGACTCCGACGGAAATCGCCTCCTCTTTCGGAGGCGAAACGGGTCTGCGACCGCTGGCCGATCGACTCACCGCCTACGTGTTTGGAAATCGCACCGTCACCGACGGCCGCTCGGCGCTCGAGATCGCCGAGCGATCCATTCAACGGCGCTATTCCGCGTGGCGCCGGTGGCTCGTCTGGCTGCAACCGGCCACCCTCTTTCGAGGCGCCGGCGGCCGATCCCGGATCCGACTCAGCCCTCGGCTGAGACCCGTCGCTCCTCGTTGACATCGTCCTCGACCCGGCGCAGCATCTGCAAGAACTGGTCGCGGTCGAGCTCGAAACGGGTGACGTCTTCGGTCACTTCGCGCGTGATCTGATCGAGTCCGGCAAAGAAAGCGAGCTGACCCTCCCGAAGTGCATCGAGCACCAGACCGTCCTGGGCGCTGATCTCGTAAAGCGCTTTGCCCTCGGAGATCAGCTTCATCTGGCTCATGTGCATCTCCATGTCGCCATGACGGCGGAGATAGTCCCAAGCCCGTCGCACCCGCTGGAGAGACATGCCGTTGACGATCAACGAGTGGACGACGCGGAGAGCGACGAGGTCACGAAACGAATAAAGACGCCGGACGCCCGGCCTGCCCCCTGTCTGTTGGATGCTCGGCTTCACGAGCGACATCCGGTCCCAGTAGCGCAACTGATGTGGTGTGCAGTTGGTCAGCCTGCACGTCTGCTCCGCCGTAAAAGCCTGCTGCAACGATCCTCTCCTCCCAACTGGCCAGCGGCCACAAACGAACCGCCGCGCTCGCGTTTCGAGTGAATCGGAAACGGCATCGCGATCGGTATCCCTCCAAAATTTTTCGTCCGCCGACTACCCCTCGTTTTGATGATGTGTGATCGGCGGGTGCGCCACTGTAGCGGCGTCGATCAGTCGCGTCTGAAGCGGCGGCGACCTTTATTGCGAATTGTGTTGTCGGTGTCTTCGGACTCCGTTTCGCGGCCACTCTGACGCGTTAAGAACTTCTGCACGAGGAAGTTGGCGCTCCAGACGACGAGCACGAAGCCAGCCACCGCGAGGATCGTGTTGCGACTGAACGCGACAGCGACGAGGACCAGTCCGAGGACTACACCTACCGTCGCCCAACGGCTGCCGTTGTTGCCGCTGCGGTCGATGCGGCGAACCGCGCGCACCAGATTTGGATCTTCCGCGTGGAAGTGACGCTCGATCTCCGCCAGGATCTTTTGCTCCCGGTCACTCAGCGGCATGACCTCTGACTCCTGTTTCTTTCATCCGAGGCGACTCACGTCAGTATACGAACTCGGGATGCAATTCGACCCGGGTTGATAGCACGCTTTTCACGATCAGATGTCTTTGCGAATCACCACTCGCGCCGGACCTACCGAATCTTCACCGAAACGCTCGCGGACGTTACTGATCGCCGTGCTCACCACGTCCCAGCGCGGATCGGAATCGGTCCTCATTTGGCCGGAATCACCGGTGTCCGAGAGGGCCCTGACTGCGATTCCGAGAAGCCTGACCGGACGGCTCCAGTCGAACTGGGTCCGAAGCTCGCGGGCGGCGGCGAAGAGATCATGGGAGCTTGTCACCGCCATCCGCCGGGTGGTCTGGCGAATGACTGTTTCGAAGTTCGAATAGCGAACCGTTACGGCGATGGTGTGGCCGCCGAGAGCTGCCCGGCGGAGGCGGGCGCCGAGCCGGTCACAAAGTCGCAACAGCTCGGTGTCGATCTGCCCGGGCGTGCGGAGGTCGAACTCGTAGGTCTCGGAAACCGACACGGACTTCGTCTGGCGATCGGAGATGACCGCCCGCGCATCCTGGCCCCGGGCGAGGGCGGCCAGATGTGTCCCTGCTGCCCTCCCCAGCCGGCGCCCCAGCAATTCGGGGTCGATTTCGGCTAGTTCTCCAACCGTTGTCACCCCCAACGCCTCGAGGGCGGCGTGGGTGACCTCCCCCACGCCCGAGATTGCTCGGACCGGGAGCGGGTAGAGAAAGCTCAGGGTCTCGGGGGCAGGAACATGGCGCAGACCATCCGGCTTGGCCGCCTCGGAGGCAAGTTTGGCGACCAGTTTGTTGGCGGCGATTCCCACTGACACCGGGAGATCGAGCTCGTGACGGATCTTTTTTCGAAGCGCCCTCCCCACCTCGGCCGGGTCGGAATAGTGCCGGCGCAGACCCGATATGTCGAGAAAGGCCTCGTCGAGGGACAGTCCCTCGACCTGGGGAGTGAAGCTCGAGAAAATGGCGAAAACCTCGACGGATACGTCGGAATAATGGTCGTGGTCGGGGGGGACGACCACCAGTTGGGGACAGGCCGATCGAGCCCGCGCCATCGGCATCGCCGAGTGGATCCCGTATGCCCGGGCTTCATAGCTGGCCGCCGCCACGACCCCCCGTCGTCCGGCACCGCCCACCACCACCGGCCGACCGCGGAGCGAAGGCTGGCGCCTCCGTTCCACCTCGACGAAGAACGCGTCCATGTCGGCGTGGAGGATTTTTTCTGCGAAGCTCACGCCATATCCATTCTTATTGCGACCCAGGGTCGTAACGGTCGTTGTACGACAGTTGTGGCCCACAGAACGTAGATGACCGGTCGTCATTGGTGGGCGACGTCGCTCGCCCTCGGGTCGGCGTTGGTTTGGACGTGGGTGCTGATAGCGGAGCCAGCTCCCTGGCACCGGACCACGGCATTCATCCTCGCCGCCTCCGTACTGGTGGTGACAGCGCTGGGAGTGGTCGCCGTCCTCATCGAGAGCAGCCGGCTCGGCTATCGCCTGCTCATCTTGATGGTTGGGGTCGAGGCGATAGTGGCCCTCCTCCACCGACGCTCGTCACCCTGGTACCTCGGGCTGGCGATGATCGGCGCAACTTCTTTTACCTTGGCCGATCGAACGCTGGGGGGGTGGGTGAGGAGCCGGGCCTCGGTGGCGCCGGTTCCGAGCCGAGCCGTGGCCCTGGGCGTGCTCCTCTTGATCGCCCCCGGCGCCACCGCGCTGGTCACCTTGGAGAAAGCTTCGGGCCCACTTGGGGCCTTGGCCCTGGCTTCCTGGCTCGTTCTCTTCGTCTATGCCCGTCGCCTGAGGGGAGCGCTTCTGGCGGCAAGGGCCGGGCCCCCATTCCTGGCCCTGGGGGCGATCTGGCTCCCGGCTCCGGGACGGTGGCTGTGGCTGGGTCTGATGATCGCCGCCACCTACCTGGCCGCCTCCTCCGACGTCCGCCTCGCGGTCAGGCCTCTCATCGAAACGGGCACCCGGCTGATGATCCCTCCCGAGCTTGCCCCCGAGGAAATCCGCCGGGCACTGGGCAAAGATTGATGAAACCCAATCCCTACCTGGTGGTTCCTTCCCTGGTGCTGGGAGGGCTGGTCGGCTGGATGGGCTTCGTCATCACCAACGTCTCCTGTCGGGCCGATCAGCCCGCGCCCGCTCCCGGTTGTCCGTTGACTGCCAGTTTGATCGGGATCGGAGCTTTCATCGTCGCCAGCGTCGGACTGCTGGTGGTCCTGGCGCTGACCGCCCGTTCGAT
The DNA here is from genome assembly GCA_035250485.1 of Acidimicrobiia bacterium. Classification (GTDB taxonomy): domain Bacteria; phylum Actinomycetota; class Acidimicrobiia; order Spongiisociales; family ZC4RG35; genus JACCTH01. Next base: position 6,797 of record DATFFB010000106.1, on the reverse strand, counting down.
CGCCGAATACCGCCAGGAGCAAGACCAGCAAGAGGGCTAGGCGAATTCAGCCCCTGCCACCGAGGCGGAGCCCAGGACCAGCGCCACGTTGTGGCCGCCGAAGCCAAAGGAGTTCGACATGGCATATTCCCCCGAGAAGCGACGGGCCTCATTGGGGACGTAGTCGAGATCGCATTCGGGATCTGGGGTTTCCAGGTTGATGGTGGGCGGCAGGACTCCCTGGTTGAGCGCCAGCAAAGAGACGATTGCCTCCACCGCCCCCGCCCCGCCGAGGATGTGGCCCGTCATCGACTTGGTCGAAGACACCGGCACCCGATAAGCGTCATCGCCGAAGGCGATCTTGATGGCGGCGGATTCGGTGGCATCGTTGGCCTCGGTCGAGGTGCCGTGGGCGTTGATATATGAAATGTCGGAGGGCTTGAGGGCGGCATCGACCATCGCCGCCTTCATCGCTCGGGCAGCTCCGGTCCCGCCCGGTCGCGGCAGAGTGATGTGATAGGCGTCCGCCGACATCCCGTAGCCGACGATCTCACCGATGATTTCCGCCCCCCGGCCGAGGGCCCGGTCCCGATCCTCCAGCACCAACGCCCCACCTCCTTCGCCCATCACAAATCCATCACGCTCTGCGTCGAAGGGCCGTGAAGCCCGAGCAGGCTCGTCGTTTCGAACTGACAACGCTCGCGACTGATTGAAGCCGGCCACCCCGTAGGTGGTGATGGCTGCCTCCGAGCCCCCGGCGAGCATCACATCGGCAGCCCCTCTCCGGATCAGCTCGGCGGCGTCACCAATGGCGTTGGCTGACGCCGAGCAGGCCGTGACGACGCAACTGACCGGTCCGAGCAAGTTGTTCTCGATCGAGGCCAGGCCGGCGGCCATGTTGGCGATGATCTTGGGGATGCCGGTAGGGCTGACTCGGTCCGGACCCCGGTCCAGCATCAAGGCCACTTCATCAATGAACGCACCCATGCCGCCAAAGCCCGCTCCCACCATCACCCCGGCCCGTTCGTTGTCAGCGTCCTCGGGCGCAAAGGCGATCTTGGCCTGCGCCAGTGCCTGACGCCCGGCCACCAGGAAGAACTGCGAGAAAGGATCGATGCGGCGGATCTCGCGTTTGTCGAAATGGTCTGCCGGATCGAAATCCTTGACCTCACCGGCGATTTTTGTGCGATACCCCGTGGTGTCGAAATGAGTGATCGGACCCACTCCGGAGCGACCAGAGATCAGGGACTGCCAGAAGGTATCGACGTCGTTGCCAACCGGGGTGATCACCCCCATCCCGGTGACGACTACTCGTCGTCGCATGTTTTAGGAGTTGAGCTTCTGATGAACCAGGTCGATGGCTTCGCCCACTGTGTGGATGTGCTCGGCCTCGTCATCGGGGATCTTCACCCCGAACTCATCCTCCATCGCCATCAGCAACTCCACGACACCCAATGAGTCCACGTCGAGATCGGTCTCGAAGTTGGCCGCCGGATTGATCTTTTCGGCGTCGAGGCCGAGTTCGGTGACGAGCACGTCCCGCAGTCGGGTTTCGATATCAGTTTTTTCCATCGGACTGGTTCTCTCCTGTTCTTCTCGCTGGCATTAAAGCGCCAGACCGCCGTCTACCGCTAAAACTTGGCCGGTCACGTAGGAGGCCTGGTCGGAGGCGAGGAAGGCCACCACCTGCGCCACTTCGTCTGGCTCTCCGAACCTTCCGAGGCTGAGAGAGGACGAAACCCCCTGCTTGACCTCCTCGGAGAGGGCCGCCGTCATATCCGTGGTGATGAAACCGGGAGCCACCACGTTGGCGGTGATGCCGCGGCTTCCGACCTCCTTCGCCACCGACTTGGTAAACCCGATGAGACCGGCCTTGGAAGCGGCGTAGTTGGCCTGCCCGGGATTGCCGGCGATGCCGGCAACCGAGGAGATCGAAATGATTCGTCCGAAACGTGCCCGCAGCATCGACTTCAGGGCCGCCTTCGTACAGAGGAACGCCGAGCGGAGGTTGGTGGCCAGAACTCGGTCGAACTCCTCCGGGCTCATCCGGAGGAGGAGGTTGTCGGCGGTGATACCGGCGTTGTTGACCAGGATCTCGACCGGCCCCAGCTCGCCGCTGACCGAGGCGAAGAGCGCCTCCACCGCCTGCACGTCGGACACGTCGGCGCCAAAGGCTGCCGCCTTGCCGCCCCGGCTTTCGATCTCCGTCACGACCGCCTTGGCGGCGGTGTCCGAAGCGCTGAAGTTGACCGCCACCACGTGACCATCGTCAGCCAGGGCGAGGGCAATCGCACGACCGATCCCCCGGGAGGCCCCGGTGACGAGGGCGGTGCGGGTCACGAACCAGCCAGGTGACCGAAAAACTCGAGATTGGAAGCCAGCAGATCCATCGTGGTGCGATCGTTGGGCGGCAGAGCGGCATCGCTTGTTCCCAACGGCTCGACCCGCTGCCCCCACCGAATCACCGCCGCCCCCCAGGAGAGGCCGGCACCAAAGGCAGCAAGGACGATGATCGCTCCAGGCTCGATGCGGTGGGACTCGAGGGCCTCGGTCAGGGCCACCGGAATGGTGGCCGCCGAGGTATTGCCATAGGACTCGATGTTGATCATGACTTTGGCTGGGTCGAGCTTGAGCCGACGGGCGGTGGCGTCGATGATCCGCACGTTGGCCTGGTGGGGTATCAAAAGGCCGATGTCGTCCAGGTTGATCCCAGCCTTCTCGAGAACGCGGATGGAGGCGTCGCCCATGGTGGTGACGGCCCGCCGGAAGACCTCGGGCCCATCCATAGTGATTCCCGATTCGCGGGGATCGGGATTCCTCCGATCGCCGGAGGTGCCATGCTCAGGGATGCAGAGGATCGAGGCGGCGGAACCGTCCATGCCCAGCTCGGAAGCCAGCAAGCCGACGTCCTCGTCGGTCGCCTCCAAGACCACCGCCCCGGCGCCATCACCGAAGAGGACCGCGGTCGCCCGATTGGTGAAGTCGAGGTGATAGTGAAGCTTTTCGGCCCCGATCACCAGCACTGTGCGATGGGTCCCGGCGGCAATCATGTTCGAGCCGATGACGAGTGAGTAGATGAATCCCGAGCAAGCGGCGTTCACGTCGAAGGCGCCCGCTTGCCAGGCCTCCAGCTTCGCCTGCACTAGGGAGGCTGTGGAGGGGATGAGGGAGTCGCCGGTGCAAGTGCCGACGATGATCAGGTCCAGGTCGGCCGCGGTCTTTCCGGCCGCGGCGAGAGCGTGGGCTCCGGCGACGGCCGACATATCGGACACCTCGGCGTGGGAGATTCGGCGCTCCTTGATCCCGGTCCGGGTCGTGATCCACTCGTCGCTGGTATCGACGATCTGCTCGAGGTCGTGATTGGACAGCACCGCCTCTGGCATGCACTTTCCCCACCCGGTGATCATCGCGTTGGCCATCGTCCCTCCTATCTCAGTCGATGGTACCGAGAGCCTCAATCACCGGCGGGATCCCGGCGTAATCCGAGACTGCCAGATAGCGGAGCCCGGGAGCCGATCGCTTGGCTAGTCCGGCAGTGACATCGCCCGGTCCCACGTGGACAAAAGTATCGGCCCCGGCGGCGGCGATCGCTTGCAAGGTGTCGGCGAACCGGACCGGTGAAATCACCTGACGAACCAACTGATCCTTGATGTGTTCGGGCTGGTGGGGTTCGGCGGTGACATTGCTCCAGGTTGGAAAGCGGCTTGGTCCGATTTCCACCCCCGACAGGGCTGCCGCCAGGCGGTCGGCGGCAGCTTCCATGAATGGGGAGTGGAAGGCTCCGGCCACCTTCAGGCGTATCACCCTTTTGATCCCGAGGTTGGGTATCTCGGCCTCGAGCCAGTCGAGATCCTCGACACCGCCGGCCACCACTATCTGGCCGGGAGCGTTGATGTTGGCGACGAAGAGTCGCCCCCCCATCTGTCGGCGGGCGAGAGCTGCGCTTTCGGTGGCGTCAAGGTCGGTTCCGATCACAGCCGCCATCCCCGAGGGTTCCTGATCGGCGGCGCCTGCCATCGCCCGGCCCCGCTCGGCCACCACCGCCAGCCCCTGTTCGTATTCGAGGGCCCCGGCGGCGGCCAGGGCCGTGTATTCACCGAGCGAATGGCCGGCGGCGGCCACTGGAGCCATCGGCAGCTTCTCTGCCATCTCCGCCCAGAGGGCGTAGCTGACGGCGTACAGCGCCGGCTGGGCGTACTCGGTCCGCGTCAACTCGTCGTCCTCAGCCTCCAGGCACATCCGGCGGAGCGACCAGCCGAGGATCTCGTCGGCTACGGATCCGAGAAGATCGGGCCGGCGATCAAAGAGGTCGGCGCCCATTCCCCGGAACTGGCTTCCCTGTCCGGGGAAAAGGACAGCCAGCGCCACCGGAGATCAGCCGAGGCTGCGAACCAGGCGGTCGACGTCGTCGCGATTGACGTCGCGGTGGGTCACCAGGCGGAGGATGCCGCCAAACGCCGGATTGATCTTGATGCCTTTAGCCGCCAGAGCCTCTCGCCACTCGGGAAGAGGTCGGGGAAGGCGCTCGGGTTGGATCTGCACCATGTTGGTTTCCACCTGGGCGAGATCGACCAGACCTGGATGGGCGCGGTCGAGGCGCTCCGCCAGATAGTGGGCGAGCTCATGGTCTTCTTTGAGTCGATCCCGATCGCGGAGGGCGATTCGAGCGGCGGCGGCGATCACGCCTGCTTGGCGCATCCCCCCGCCCATGCGCTTGCGGAGATAGCGAGCCTCCCCCATCATCTCCTCGGTACCGCAGAGCACCGAGCCGACGGGAGCCCCCAGACCCTTGGAAAAGCAGAACTGCACGGTGTCGGCGGTGGCAGCAAAGACGTCGGCGGGCACCCCCGAGGCGACTACGGCATTGAAGATCCGGGCCCCGTCGAGATGGATTGACAGGCCGTGACGACGAGCGGCCGCGCTGGTCTCGGCCATCAATTCGGAAGGCACGACTCTGCCGCCGGAGAGATTGTGGGTGTTCTCCCAGATCATGAGCCTGATGCGGGGAAAGAACCCCGCCTGAGCGATGGCCGCCTCAACCTGGGCGGGGGTCACCTGCCCGGCATTCGAATCGACCGTGCGAAAGGCGACTCCGGAAAGCGCCGCCGGTCCGCCGGCTTCGACGTTGCGGACATGGACTCCGGGGTCGGCGAGAACGTCGTCGCCGGGCTTGGTTTGCAACATGACCGCGATCTGGTTTCCCATGGTCCCCGTCGGCATGAAGATCGACGCTTCCTTTCCGACTACCGCCGCCGCTTCCTCCTCGAGGGCGTTGACCGTGGGATCGTCGTGATAGACATCGTCTCCCACATCGGCCGCCGCCATCGCCCGGCGCATCTCCTCGGTCGGTCGGGTGACGGTGTCGGAGCGAAAGTCGACGCTTCCGTCAGAAAATGCCATGGGTATGAGGGTAGTTCAACCCTCTCAGAGCCGGTCGAGGGCCTTGCGAATGCCGCGCACCGCTTGCGAGATGCGGTGCTCGTTCTCGACCAGGGCAAAACGGACGTGGCCGTCGCCGCTTTGACCGAAGCCGATCCCGGGACTGACCGCCACCTTCGCCCGGTCGAGCAGGTCGAGGGTGAAGGCCATCGAACCCTGTTCCTGATAGGGATCGGGAATGGGCGCCCACAGGAACATCGTCCCCGATGGTCGCTCCACCTTCCACCCGTTGCGGCTGAGTCCGTCGACGAGGACATTGCGGCGTCTCTCGTACGTCTCGCGGACCTCGGCCACGTATTCATCGCCCTCGTTGAGGGCAATGATCGAGGCAATCTGAATCGGCTGGAAGGTGCCGTAGTCGAGATAGCTCTTGAGCTTGGCGAGGGCGGCGATCGCCTCTCGGTTGCCGACGCAGAAACCCATCCGCCAGCCGGCCATCGAATGGCCCTTGGTCAAGGTGTAAAGCTCCACCGCCACGTCCTTCGCTCCCTCCACCTCGAGGATGGACGGCGGCTCGTAGCCGTCGAAGTGAACGTCGGCGTAGGCGAAGTCATGAACCACCAAGAAACCGTGTTGGTGGGCCATCTCCACCAGACGGTGAAAAAATCCGAGATCGACACAGATGGTGGTGGGGTTGTGAGGGAACGCACAGATGACCACGCGCGGCCTCGGAGCCCGAGCGACTTCCTCCTCCAGCCGTTCGAAGTAGGTCGTGTCGGCGCTCACCGGAACGCGGCGAACTTCGGCGCCTGCTAGCCCGGGGGCGTAGATATGGATCGGATAGGAGGGCTCGGGAACCACGGCCGCATCGCCTGGTTGGACAAGCACCCAGAGCAGGTGCGATAGACCCTCCTTGGCTCCGATCGTGGCGATGACCTCGGTCTCGGGATCGAGCGCCACCCCGAATCGCCGCCAGTAGCGGTCGGCCGCCGCCTTGCGCAGGTTGGGCAGCCCCCGGCTGACCGAATACCGATGATTGCGCGGGTTCTGGGCCGCCTCGACCAGCTTGTCGACCACGTTGCCCGCGCTGGGAATGTCGGGATTCCCGAAGCCGAGGTCGATGATGTCTTCTCCCGCTCGGCGCGCCTCGAGCTTGCGCTGATTGACGGTGCCAAAAACGTAAGGCGGCAGCGAGTCGATCCGGCGGAACTCCACGCCCGGATTCTGGCTGATCCCGCGTTCTCCGCGCTCAAACCGCCTTGATGTCAGCGGTCTGACTGATAAAACGAGTTTTACGCGACGCCCAGGACCGCTTGGGAGAAGAGCTCCCAGTTGGGAGGGCGGTTGGGGACCACCGAGACGATGATCTGATCCACCACCCCGCTCAACTCCTCCAGGTGCCGTCTGATGACAGGAGGAGTCCCCGCCACCACCCCCTC
>DATFFB010000105.1:0-9816 GCA_035250485.1 Acidimicrobiia bacterium | reverse complement strand
AGCTCTACTCGGGGCCAGGTTCGTACCGCCAATTGCAGATCCCGGCTCTCGCTCAGGAAGTGCTCCGCCACTCCCCCGCTCCCATAGAAGGGTGAGGTCGCCACTAGAGCCAGGGCCGAGGCCCAATCCTCCACCACTTCGATTCCGATCGACGACCCCCCAAAACGGGGTTTGACGATGTACGGGCCATCGCCAGCATCTCCTCCCCCCTCCATCACCAATGAGCGCTGGAGGGTGGGCAACCCCGAGGCGGCCATCGCCGCCCCGAAGGCGAGCTTGTCCATGCCCAGAGCCGAAGCCGCCTGGCCCGGACCCGTGTAGCGCAGACCGGCGAGGTCGAAGATGCCCTGGAGGGTCCCGTCCTCGCCCGGTCCCCCGTGACAGCAGTTGACCACCGCCGAGATCGGTATTGGACGGCGGGAAACGAAGCCCTGCCCCAGGGACGGAATCAGCTGCACCGCCCGTGACTTGCGTGGTGGCCCGGCAGCAAAATCGATCGCCTCGGCGTCGGGCGACACCTGAAACCAATCGCCGCTCTTGCCCCAATAAAAGGCCTCCACATCGGAAAGGGCATGGCAGGCCTGGAGTCCGGTCAGGATCGAGATGTCGTGTTCGTCGGAGGGTCCTCCGAAGACCACCGCAGGTCGGCTCATTGGTTATGGCCCGTTCGGTTAGGGATAATGATCAGGTAGGTCGTTCTCGTATAAGACCGCGTCACCTGTATCGAGGTTCGCTCGCACCCACTCGACGGCTTCCGGTAGTGAATCGACCACGGTAACCCGGGCGCGCCGCCCGCCCGCACCTTCTGTCAACGAGCGGCGATTGGTATGACCGACAACGACGAGATCGGTCACCTGCTCGGCCGCCGCCTGAGCCCACTCGCGATTCTCCCGCTCTTGTTCGGATCCCAACTCAACCATCCCCGGTGTCACCACCACCCGCCTGCCGCCCCCGTCGAGGTCGACCAGCGTGTCGAGGGCGGCGCGCGCGCCGGCGGGGTTGGAGTTATAGGTGTCGTCGATGACGGTCACGCCGCGATCGCTGCGAGACATCTCCCTTCGATGTTGGGCAACAGGAAGGTCGCCGAGGCGCCCGGAAAGCGACCGCGGTTCGATACCCAGGCCAATTGCCGCCGCCACCGCCGATGCCACGTTGCCAGGGAAAGCCGCGTCACCCACCTCGCCGATCACTTCGCCCTCGACCCAAACGACTCCATCGACCACGGCCACGTTGGCGGTGCGATCAATCGTCGATGTCGTCAGCACCGTTGCTTGGTTCCGGGGAAGTTTCGCCAACCGAGGATGATCCTGATTGAGGACCGCCACCGGGGCAGCTTCCAGTATCTCGGCTTTCGCGGCGACGATCGCCTCCTCCGACCCGAATCGCTCGAGATGAACCGGACCGATAGCCGTGATCACCGCAACATCAGGGGGAACGAAGTCGCACAGCTCTCGGATCTCGCCTGGTCCGTAGGTGCCCATCTCGGCGATGAAGATCGAGGTGCCTGGGGTGAGTTGCTCGTTGATGGCCCGGGCCAGCCCCATGCGATTATTGAACGATGCTGGGCTCGCCACCACCGAGTGCGTGCCGCCGATTAGGTGAGCCAGATAGTTCTTGGTGGTGGTCTTCCCGTAACTCCCCGTGATTGCCACCACCCGGGCACCCGATCCGGCTAGCCGCCCCCGGGCCCGCTCGACCCACTGATTGCCTGCACGGCGCTCGGAGCGATTGAGCATCGCCGCCGCCGCGTCAACCAGACGAGGCACGACGATGATCGCCGCCGCGGCCGGACCCGGGTGCCCGATGGTCAGCGACCAGGCTCCGAACGCAAGCACGAGGACCCCGGTGGCCAGGGCCTGCCTCCGCAGCCGAGGAGTCCAATCGAGCGGCGAGGTCCTTCCCCGCAGCCCCAGTCCCACCGGCCCGATCGCACCGGCCAGACCCAGCCAGCCCAGGGATGGCTCGATGAAGAACGAACCAACCACACCCGCCACGGCTGCCAGCCCCAGCCCTCGATTGACAAGCGATGTGTTCCACCACCGCCAGGCGAAGCGCGTCGCCGCCGGCGGCAGATAGTGCTCGCGCTGGGACACGCGCAACCAACGCAGAGCGGCAATTCCGGCTCCGATCATCGAAGCCGCCACCAGGGGCCACATCTCAGGGAGTCAACATCTTTTCGACTGCGTCTCGCAGCGCCAGCGGCGCCTCCAGTGGCACCGCGTGACCAACTCCGTCGAGGATCTGGAGTTCGGCGCCAGCAATCAACTCCGCCAGGCGCTCGGCAATCGCCACGGACGCCTCGTGATCCTCCGCGCCCCAAAGCAGGAGCACCGGGAGGTCGAGGGCGGCAAGTTCGTTCTCATACGACTCGTTCAGAATTCGCACCAGGGTTTCTCTCATCACGCCGGTCGCCGCCCGATAGTCCCACGACCCGTGCCGCTGACGTATCCGCTCCATCCTGGCTTCCGAGATCAGCCCGAGTCTTGCGGCCCAACGGCTCACCCGGAATAACAGAGCTGGCTTGCCTGGGGGCGTCAGCCGGAACAGCGGCGCTCCAGTCAGGACCAAGCCGGTGAACCGATCGGGGTGCATGCTCACCAGGTGCAACGCCACCCTTCCACCGAAGGAGTGCCCGACGAGCACCGGCCACTCACCCAGCTCCTCGAGCAGGGGGGCGAGGATGGCGGCGTATTCCCGGGAGCCGATGGCCTCCGCCGGTGGCGGTGAGGCCCCGAAGCCGGGAAGATCGGGGGCGAGATAGGAGAGTCCCCCCAGTGCGGATCGGAAGTCGGAAGAACGCCGCCCCCAGCCGTGTAGCGCCAGGACTCTTGGCGCCGGGCCGCTCGACTCGGCGAATACGGCTCCGCCGGCATAGGCCCTTAGGGCCATGCGGAGATACTCAATGCCGGGCGCACAGCAGTCGAGAATAATTGTGATCACTTCCTCAACCCCTGGATGGCCTGGTGCCAACACCGACAGCTGACATTGCGCCGCTGTGGCGTTTTCGTGCTGCCGCCATGCGCCGGGCAGTGGCGCTGACCTGGGTTGTGCTGGCCATCCTCGCTGCTCAGGCGGTCAGACAATGGGAAGAGAACTTCGACGAGCTCGGGTTTGCCATCGCGGTGGTGGTCATGGCCCTGGTGCTTCTGGCTTCCTCCCTGATCGACTGGTACCGGGTCATGCCTACCCATCGCGGCCCCTGGGCCACCCTTGCCTGGACCGCCAGCATCAGCCTCTGTCTGGTGGTTGTCGGCACCCAGCCTGGCATGGAGACGCTCACCCCTCCGATGTTCTTCGGGGTAGTGGCCCTTTCGGGTCTCGTCCTCGATCGCTTCAAACACGTTCTCATCACGATCCTCGCGGTCGCCTCCCTGGCATTTCTGGCCTTCACCTCGAACCAGCCTCTCGACCTCGCCTCTCTCCTGGTCCAGATCTTCTCCGTCATCGTCGTTGCCACCGCCACCGCTCTCATGGGCTATGAGTTCGAACAGGAGTCGACTCGTAGCGCCCGCCGCCTCACCGATCTCCAACGCCAACGGGCCGACTTCGAACGTCTTTATGCCGTGTCGGCGACCCTTGCCGGAGCGGAATCACTCTCCGAGGTCCTGCCCGAGCTGGTGGGACGAATCTGCACCTATCTCAATGCCCAGGTCGGAGTGGTCATGCTCTACGTCCCCGACTCCCACGAGCTCAAGCTGATGGATCCCATCTGGGTCACGGGCTACCCCCTCGAGGCTGGCGACGTCTCCGTCTCGGTGAGCGCCGGCGGTGTCCTCTCCCAGGTGTTCAAATCAGGAAAGCCCGTGCTCTTGGATCAGATCGCCGAGCGTTCCGATAGCTATGGGATTCTCGGTGATCTCGGGTTGAAGGAGGCGATGGTCGCTCCGCTGCGGGTGGAGCAGTTCAAGGTGGGAGTCATCGCCGTCGGCGATCCGGTGGACGGCTCCTTTGGACGGGATCAGCTTGAAGCCCTCTCCTCGCTCGGCGCTCCGGCCGCCCTGGTGCTCTCTCAGCTGGGTCGCTATGAGGCCGTTGCCGAGATGACAAGGCGGCTTGAAGAAGTTGCCCAGATGAAGACCGACTTTGTGTCCGTCGTCAGTCACGAACTTCGAACTCCGCTGACCTCGATCATCGGCTCACTCGACACCGTTGCCCGCCCCGAGCTCGCGCCCCAGGCGGAAACCGCCCGCAACCTCCTCAATACCGCCCGCCGGCAGGCAGGCCGCCTCCAGCGTTTGATCGAGGATCTCTTGATCGTCAGCCGGTTGGAGAGAAACGCCGTTCCCATCCAGCTGGAGAAGGTCGTGCTCGAGAAGTTCCTCTCCGAGCTTGCCGCCACGCTGCAGATTTCCGACCTCAGCATCGACGTGATGCCGGCCGATCTCACCGTCCTTTCCGATCCCGATCACCTCAACCGCATCTTTTTGAACCTGTTGGAGAACGCCATCAAATACGCCCCCAGCAGTCCGGTGGAGGTGCGGGCGGCCGCCCGGGGAAATCGGGTGGAGGTGGCGGTGAGTGATCACGGCGCAGGGATTCCGGCCGACATGCGGGAAAGAATCTTCCACCGCTTCACCCAGCTCGAGGGCTCGGCCACCCGCACTCGCGGCGGTACCGGTCTCGGGCTCAACATCGTGAAAGGCCTGGCCGAGGCGATGCACGGAAGCGTCGAGCTCATCGACACGCCGGGAGGTGGCGCCACCTTCGTCGTCAGTCTCCCGCTCACCGAGCCCGCCCCCGCCCTGGCGTACCCTCGCTACTCGGTCGGCTGAGGCTCCTCCTCGGCGGGAGCCGAGATGGCATGGAACCCGCCATCGACATGGATCACCTCTCCGGTGGTGAGCGGCGCCCAATCCGAGAGCAGGACGCAAATCATCTTGGCGACGGCTAAGGGGTTGGTCGAGTCCCAACGCAGCGGTGCCCTCTCCGACCAAGTGTCGTGCAAGTGGTCGAAGCCCGGGATGGATCGAGCCGCCACGGTCCGCAGGGGTCCGGCTGAGACCAGGTTGACCCGGATCTGGTATCGCCCCAGATCCCGAGCCAGATAGCGGCTGACGGATTGCAACGCCGATTTAGCGACGCCCATCCAGTCGTAAGCCGGCCACGCGGTGCTGTTGTCGAAGTCGAGACCGACCACCGATCCCCCGCCGGCCTTCTGCATCAGCGGCAGCGCCCCCACCGCCAGGGTCTTGAGCGAGAAAGCCGAGGTGACAAAGGCCGTCGCCGCCGACTCCTGAGGAGTATTGAGGAAGTTGCCACCGAGGGCATCGCTCGGTGCGAAGGCGATCGCATGCAGCGCCCCGTCGAGTTTCCCCCAGCGGCTGTCGAGATCAGCCATGACGGCGGCGACATGATCGTCGTTGGTGATATCCATCTCCAGCACCGGCGGGAGGCTTGGGAGCCTTTGCACGGCTCGTTCCGTCAATCGCAAGGCCCGACCGAAATTGGTGACCACGATCTCGGCGCCCTGTTCCTGGGCAACCTTGGCTGCTGAGAAGGCAATCGAATCATCGGTGGTGATCCCCGTGATGAGAAGTCTCTTGCCCTCCAACAACATTGCGATCTCCCGGTTAGAAGTTGCCGCCGAACGCCATGATGCCCCGCAAACCGAGCCCCATGAGGAAAAGCATGAGCAAGCCGTAGTAAAGGGCGGGTTTTTTTCGGAACTGCGATCGATAGATATAGGTGAAGGCCAGCGTGAAAGAGATCACCACCCCATAAAAAACGTGCTGGTTGCCAGGGTCGATGCCTTCGAAGTTCATCGCTATCAGCCCGAGGATCACTTGCACTGCCATCACGCCAATCCCCAATCCGACCACTACCCAATACGGACGACCCACCTTCCGCCGGGTGAGGTGCCATCCGATGCTCGCGAGACCGATCAATCCGGTGACCGCCACCGCCACCCATCCCCAAATCGAATGAAAGCTGCCCAAAATGCCTGCGGCCGTCTCCCGGATCTCTATTGATCGAGCAAGAGATCTGCGTACTGGTCGCGGACCACTTTCTTGTCGAACTTGCCGGTGCCGGTCTTCGGTATGGCGTCGATGAAGACAACGGTGTCGGGGAGCCACCACTTCGCCACCTTGTCGCTCAAGAACTCGAGCAAGTCAGCTTCGGTGGCGCTGGCGTTGGGTCGCAGGACGACGAAAGCCGCAGGTCGCTCTTGCCACTTCTGGTGCTTCAGCCCTACCACTGTTGCCTCAGCCACGGCGGGGTGAGCCATCAGGGTGTTTTCGAGATCGAGTGAGGAGATCCATTCCCCACCCGACTTGATGACGTCTTTCGCCCGGTCAGTGATCTTGATATATCCCTCGGGAGTGATCTTGCAGACGTCGCCGGTCCGCATCCAGCCGTCCTGGAAGGTTTGGGCCGAGCGCGAGTCCTTGTAGTACTCAGCCGCGATCCAGGGGCCCCGGATGAGAAGCTCACCGAATGCTTCCCCATCCTGAGGAAGCTCGTTGCCTTCCTCATCGACGATCTTGACCTGGAGCCCCGGGGACGGCAACCCCGCGGTCTCGAGTACGTCGAGTTGTCGCTCGAAGTCCCACTCGGCCATTCCCGGTTTCAGCAGCGCAATCGAGGCGACCGGGTTGGTCTCGGTCATGCCCCATCCCTGTTTGATGAGGATCCCGCGCTCCTTCCAGAACCAATCGATCATCGAGCGGGGCACAGCCGAGCCGCCGCAGAGAAAACCTTTCATCGAGCTCATGTCCGCCTCGGGGTGCTCGGCCAGGTATTGCATGATTCCCAGCCAAACCGTGGGGACGCCGGCGGAGAAAGTCACCCGCTCCTCTTCGAAGAGCTTCACCAGCGCCCCCGGACTGAGATCGGGACCGGGGTAGGTCAGCTTCGCGCCAACCGCGGTGGCCATGAAGGGATAGCCCCACGCGGAGGCATGAAACATGGGGACCACCGGCAGGATGTTGTCCTCCGGAGTCAGGGAAACCGCAGCCAGGTTGGATATGGCATGGATGTAGGTCGAGCGTTGGGTGTAAGCGACGCCTTTCGGGTTACCCGTGGTCCCCGAGGTGTAGCAAAGCATCATCGGCGATCTCTCATCGAGGACCGGCCACTCCCCCCATTCGGTCACTCCATCGATCAGTTCTTCGTAGGCAATCGCGTTGGGGAGGTTTACTTCGTCGGCGTTCTCGCCCATGACCACGTACGTCTTCACCGTCTGCAGGGTGGGCGCCACCTTCTCGATCAGAGGGACCAGATCCGGGTCGACGAAGAGTGCCTTGTCCTCGGCATGGTTGATGATGTAGCTGATCTGCTCGGGGAACAGGCGGAGGTTGACCGTGTGACATATGCGGCCGGAATTGGCTGTCGCCCAATAAAGCTCGTGATGACGGCGGTTGTTCCAAGCGAAAGTGGCGATCGCCTCCCCCTGATCGATTCCCAAGCGATCGCGGAGCGCGGTCGCCAGGCGTCGAACCCGGTGGTCCACCTCTCCGTAAGTGGTGCGGACCAGGCTCCGATCAGATTCCACCGACACGATCTCCTGATTCGGAAAGATGCGAACCGTTCGGTCGTAGAGGGTCGAAAGCAGAAGCGGGAAGTCCATCGAGTGAGGCATGGTTTTATCCTCCGGTACCGCCGAGCAAGGCCTGCTTTTCCCGGTTGTACTCGTCATCGGAGAGCTTGCCCTCATCATGGAGGCGGGAGAGGATCTGGAGCTGCTCGGCTTTCGACACCCCAGTCCCACCACGTTCAAGGCTGAACATGCGGTCCTCACGGGCTCTGTAGATGAGGTTCTTCATGTCCTCGGCCCGCGGAATATCTCGGTAGATGGTCTGTCCTTGTTCACCAGCCGATTCGATCATCACGTCGCCGCTGCTGACCATCCGCTCGAAGGCAGTTTGATGAAAGGAAACGGTGTTGATCATCTCAAGCGGTATCTCTTTGCCGGCTTTGGAGATGAAACCCGAACGATGAATGACTCGTTCGTTGGTGATGACATGTTCGGTTGTCCACCAATTGATCACGCCGCGGATGGTGAATATCACCCAGAGGATCCCTACCACCAACGGGCCCCAGGCCGCTAGTGCTCCACTGGTGAAGAAGGCGAGGAAGACAATTATCACCAAGGCCAAGAGCGAGATGCTGAGCGGTCCGATGATCGCGGTCCAATGGGGTTTGAACTCGGCGACGACTTCCTCGCCCGGACTGAGAAGTTTCTTGGGATAAGCCACGAACCGGGAGGCTAGCTTCGGGTGCTCTTCGGTTGCCTCGCGAAAACAAAGCAGTCATCGCGAAAACCAACCAGGCGGTTGGTCTTGACGTATCGACTTGGGCTGCGTTAAGTTCCCGCCGTCCGATAGACAGTTTTCTGTAGATCGGATGTGCGAGAGCCTTCGGGCTGTCGCAGAAGTCCTTCCTGGACAGGGGACCTTCGGGTCGTCGAGTCCACAAGGAAAGACCAGAAGGGACCCCGAGAGGGTGGAGATTCGTCGAAGCTCCCTCGGGGTTTCTTCTTTGGTCAGGGTGCGTCGCGAAAAGCAATCAGGAACCGCGAAAAATAAGACACCTCTGAATTTGACGAGCGGTGGGTCCGCCGAATACGTTGCCCCCCGTCAGGCAGGAGGTGACTCCAGCCGGACCCCGAGAAGCCGAGAGGCTTTGAGGGAAGCGAAAGAGGGAACGAATTTCGGTTCGGAGCCTCGATCGCAGAGGACCCCGAGAGGGTACGAGCTCGTCTCGCAGCTCTCTCGGGGTTTTCTCATGTTCAGACACGCCTTACCGACAAATCTCATTCATGTCATTCCCTTCTCGTATAGTCGGGGCCATGACGTTGGAGACGCTGTCGCCCAGTCGGGCTGGAGACTTCAAGGCCTGTCCCCAGCTGTTTCGCTTCCGGGCGATCGATCATCTTCCGGAACCGACTTCGCCCCAGCAGGCTCGCGGTACCACCGCCCATCTCGCCCTGCAGCGGTTCTACGAACTGGCTCGCGCCGAACGCTCACCTGAGCGTCTCTTCGACCTGTTTCGCGAAGCCTGGGGCGAGCTGCGAAGCGAGGAGGAGTTCGCCGGGCTTTTTGCATCTCTCGACGAAGAGCGCGCCTGGGGCCTCGACTCGATGGCCCTCCTGGCCAACTACTTCCAGCTCGAGAACCCCGAAACCTTCGATCCGCTGGAGAGGGAACTCGACCTGCTGGAGCCGGTCGGCGAGGGCATGATGATCCGCGGCATCCTCGACCGGGTTGATCGACGTCCCGACGGGCGCATCGTCATCACCGACTACAAGACGGGATCGGCGCCCCCGGAGACGTATTCGATCCCGGCCTTCTTCGCGCTCAAGATCTATGCCTTGCTGATACGCCGCCACCTGGCCGAGACCCCCGCCGAGGTGAGGCTTCTTTACCTAAACGGCCCGACGATGTATCGGTTCCCCGTCGACGATCGCCAGCTCGATGCGATGGAGAAACAACTCGCCGCCCTCTGGCTCGCCATCAACAGAGCTATCGAACGCAACCATTTTCCACCCCGGACGGGTCCCCTCTGTAATTGGTGCTCGTTCCGCTCCATCTGCCCTGCCTGGGAGAATCTGGAACAACTGGCCGGCTAGGTCTAAAGACCCTAAAGCCCCCCGGCTCGAGGCCGATACCTGCTCCTGGCAATGGGATGACCCAGCGCTGGCTGGGTGAACCGGGGAGCAAAATTGAGGCGAGCAATTTTCTTGGGAACGGCCACCGTCTTGTGGGTCGTGGCCCTGCAGTTCATCAGCGGCGCCATCGAGCCACCACGAGAAGTCGACCTCACCGATCTCAGCTTCAGCGCTGAGCCCAAACCCCTCCCCACCAATCTGGTATTTGC
>DATFFB010000104.1:0-2601 GCA_035250485.1 Acidimicrobiia bacterium | reverse complement strand
CGTTCGGAGTTGATCCGGAGCTGGTCGGCGTTGGCCACCATCTCGCTCACCTTCTGGGCGATTTGCTTCTTGGCCTGCTCGCTCCCCCCGGCCGCCGCCTGCTCGGCCATCGCCCGCAAACGCTCGGCTTCTCGAACCAGGTTCTCAGCTTGCTGGCGCGCCTCGGCTTTGATCTGAGCGGCCTCATCGCGAGCGGCAACAATCAGGTCCTGTAGCCGGGTCTCAATCGGCCCTGCCGACGACGCCAGTCGCGCCAGGGCCCACTCCGCCTCGGCCAGCCGCGCCCGTGTTTCCTCGAGGTCACGGTGGATTGAATCGATATCGATGACTGTCAGGTCAGTGGCCTCGCCCCGCCCTGGCCACTGGCTCATGGCGCCGCGGCCCCCTCAAGCGCCCTGGTCAACGCATGTTCAACGAGCTGCACCAGAGCTCCCTGCACTTGCAGCCGCTGACGGGCATCGCAGTAGAGCAAAGGGACCGAAGGATTGATCGCCAGAGCGGTCGCCACCTCATCTAAGGAGTGCAGCTTCTCGCCGTTGAAGGTATTGACGACGACCAGGAAGGGAACACCCTGTTTTTCAAAGAAGTCGACAGCCGGGAAGCATGCTTCTAAGCGGCGCGTGTCGACCAGAACGACGGCCCCGATCGCCCCCTTCGAGAGCTCGTGCCACATGAAGTGAAAGCGATCCTGGCCCGGGGTGCCAAAGAGATAGAGCACCAAATTGCCTTTCAGGCTGATACGCCCGAAGTCCATGGCGACCGTGGTCGTGGTCTTGGTATTGCCCTCGAACAGCTCATCGATGCCGGCGCTCTCCTGGGTCATTACTGCTTCGCTGCGAAGGGGCTCGATTTCCGAGATCGCTCCAACAAAGGTTGTTTTGCCAACGCCGAAGCCGCCGGCGACAACGATCTTGACGGGCGTTAGGCGAGGTCCGTCAGAGGCTCTTGATTCCATCGAGCACCTTCCGGAGGAGGGTTGTGTACTGGTAGCCGTCGAGGCCAGTGGTCATGCCGCTGGGCGGGTCCATGATCTGGATCGCTCCCCGCCGAGCGAGGTCGGCGGCCACGACCCGCACGACCCCCACCGGGACATCGAGGTGGGCTGCCAGTTCGACCAAGGCCAGCTGCCTCTGGGCCATGTCGATGATGCGGGCTGCTTCAAATCGATAGAGGTGGCGGTTCTCGAGCCCGGCGCGGGTCGACACCACTTGTGCCTCGAGGGCGATCTGGGGCAGGTCGCGGCCAGTGCGACCCCCGGTCATCGTGTAGGGGCGTACCAGCCTTCCGGCCTCGAGCGTCTCGGCGGATTCGCTCACTCGCTCGACACCAACTCCATTTTCAGCTCCTCGCGCACTTCGGGCGTCAACACCTGTCCCGCCCTTTCGGCAAAGAGTGCCATCTGGTAGGCGACCGACCCGATGTCGACCGAGCGGGTGGTGAGGGCACAGAGCAAGGAGCCATCACTGATGCCGGTGACGAAGAGCCAGCCATTGGTCATCTCGACGATGACGTTCGAGACGGCGCCGGCTCCCATACGTCCTGTCGAGCCGTAAGCGAGACCGATCATGCCCGAGGCGACGGCGGCGAGACGATCGGCCGACTCGCGATCGACATCGAGTGAAACCGCCATCGCCAGGCCGTCGGAGGAAACCACCACGGCCTTGCGAACGGCTGGCACGGCATCGACGAAGCGTCCGATGAGCCAGTTGAGGTTGGAGGCTCCGGCGCTCATTCCGTCACCCCCGTCTCATTGGAGGGAGCAGGATTGGTCGGTGGAGCATCGCCCAGCTTCCCTGCCGAATCGCGGCCGGTCTGAAAGGCGCTGAGCGCTGCCTTGATCCCGTCGGGACCAATCTCGGAGGCCTTGGAGGTCGGCACCGCTCCGTCGTCTTGGAAGGACGTCCCAGGGACTCTGGTGGGCAGTTCCTGGCTGGGGTCGTAGCGTCGCGGTGCCGGATTTGGCCGGGGCGCCTGCGCGGCCGGGGTGGCGGGCGCGCGCTGGCCTCCGTTGGCGGGAGTCGTCTCGACCACACGACCGGGTAGATGAGACGGGCTCGCAACGGCGGGCTGCACGGATGGAGTCAGCGGTGGGCGCAGTCGAGGTTCGGGCGTAGCCAGCCGCGACGGGACCGAGACTCGTGGCGCCTGCCTGGTGGTGGGGCGGAGGTCGGCCGAGGGCTCGTTGCGGAGGCGGCCACTTTCATCGGGTCGGGTGGCGGTCGACGTCTCGAGCAGCGTGCGGGGGACCGTGATGCGCACAGTCGTTCCGGGAACGCCGGAGGCCAGACGCACCCGCATCCCGTGCCGGGCGGCAAGGCGAGCCACGACATAGAGGCCGAGAGTGGGCTCCAGAGCCAGGCCGAGAACGGGCGGATGGCCCAGGAGTTGGTTGAGCTCGGCAATCCGTTCATCACTCATGCCGATCCCGTGGTCGGAGATGGTGAGCAGGTAGCCGGATTCGTCGAACAGACCGGCCACCCGAACCCGCTCCGTGGGAGGCGAGAACTGGGTGGCGTTGTCCAGGAGCTCGGACAGCAGGTGGGCGATGTCGGAGACGACATGCCCCGACACCCTGACCGGCTCGAGGGCAAGGATGTCGAT
>DATFFB010000103.1:0-5561 GCA_035250485.1 Acidimicrobiia bacterium | reverse complement strand
CTCGGCGGCGCTTCTTCGACGCAACACGGCGCGCACCCGGGCTTCCAGCTCCGCCGTCGAAAACGGCTTGACGAGGTAATCGTCGGCGCCGGCATCGAGGGCTGAGACAACGTGAGCATCGCCTTCGCGAGCAGTGGCGACAATGACCGGCACCGAGCTCACAGCTCGCAGCATTCTCAAGAGCTCGGCGCCGTCGAGGTCGGGCAGGCCGAGGTCGAGTATGACCAGGTCCGGCTTGTCTGAGACGGCCAGGCGGAGCCCTTCCAGCGCCGAGCTGGCGGTGGCCACGTCGTGACCACTGCCGGCAAGAGCATCGGCGGCGAGACGCCTGATCCGGGAATCGTCTTCGACCAAGAGGATTGCCGCCATCGTTTCAGAGTAAAAGCGCCCTTGCTGTTGCGAATGGGGGGTTTGGTTTTCCAGGTGCGAATCCCCCCTCCCCGCCTGCGGCGGTACTCCCCCCTTCGGGGGGAGAAACCCGAACGGCTCGTGCTCACCCCTTCGGGGGGAGAACAGGAGCTGAGGTTTTCTTCAGCCTCCCTTGATTCGAAACAGACGCGATTCGGCCAACATGAAGGTCATGAAGCGCTCCGGGCTGGTTCTGCTCTGGTTGTTGGCCACCTTGGCCACCACCGGGGTTGCATTCTGGGCCGTATCGAGGGCCGACTCCGAGGTAAGTCAGCGCCCCTTGACGGCAGTCGTCGCCTCCCCGCCAACCTCATCCTCATCCGCACCATCTGTGACTTCGGTTACTTCAGCCGTTCCTACGTCCACAACCTTCACACCCACCACCGCTAGCTCGGCTACCTCCGCGGTCGACTGGACGCGTAGCACTCTCAACTCTGGAGGGGGATCGATCATTGTTTCCTACCGTCCCTCCGAGGTCAGGCTCGAATCAGTGGCGCCGCTGGCAGGTTTCAGTTTCGAGATCGACGACCAGGGCCCCGAGCGGGTTCGAGTGGAGTTCATCGGCGAAGATGTCACTTACACGCTCCGAGCGGAGTGGACCAGCGAAGGCTTTGTCACCGAAGTCGATGCCAGCGGGGAAGGCGGAGGCGGCTAGGCGAGACCGCCTTCCGTCAGCCTCTCGAGCTGAAGCGCCCGGTCTAGCTCCTCCGCGGTCATCAACCCCTTCTCGAGCACGATTTCGCGAACGCTGCGGCCGCTAGCGAGGCACTCTTTGGCAACAATCGCTCCGTTGTCGTAACCGATGTAGGGATTGAGGGCGGTGACGATGATCACATTCCGCTCCAACAGCTCCCGAATCCGTTCCTCGTTGGCGGTGATGCCTTCCACACATCGCTCGGCAAAGGTGGTGGTTGCCGTGGTCAGGATCTCAATTGACTGCAGGAGGTTGTGAGCCAGCACTGGCATCATCACATTCAGCTCGAAGTTGCCATTCGCCGCCGCCCAGGTAATGGCGGTGTCGTTGCCGAAGACCTGCGCCGCCACCATCATCACCATCTCGGCCATCACCGGGTTGACCTTCCCCGGCATGATCGAAGAGCCCGGTTGCAGGTCGGGAATATTGATCTCGCCGATTCCGGACGAAGGGCCCGAGCCCATCCAGCGGAGGTCATTGGCGATCTTGAAGAGCGAGGTGCCGATGGTCTTCAGCGCCCCCGAGGCCATCACCGCCGCGTCCTTGCTCGCCTGCGCCTCGAAGTGATTCTTCGCCTCAACAAAGGAATATCCGGACCACTCGGACATCAAGTTGATCACTGCCGCGGCGAATCCGGGCGGAGCGTTGAGCCCGGTGCCGACCGCGGTCCCCCCGAGAGCGAGTTCCTCGAGACCGCCGAGGACGGCGTGGAGGCGATTCTCCGCCCCCCGCGCTTGAGCCGCATAACCAGAGAACTCCTGGCCGAGGGTGATCGGGGTGGCATCCATGAGATGAGTCCGACCCGACTTGACCACATTCTCAAATTCCGCTGCCTTCGTTTCGAGGGCGGTGGCCAGCCGGTCGAGGGCCGGGAGCAAGCCTTGCCGAATCCCCGCTACCGCCGCCAAATGGATGGCCGTAGGAATCACGTCGTTCGAGGATTGGCCGAAGTTGACGTGATCGTTTGCATGAACGGTGTTGCTGGCAGCGTCACCGCTCATGATCTCGCTGGCTCGGCGGGCGATGACCTCGTTGGCGTTGGTGTTGGTCGATGTCCCCGAACCGGTCTGGAAGATGTCGAGGGGAAAGTGCTCGTCGAGCCGGCCCTCTCGAACTTCGGCCGCGGCCTCTTCGATGGCCGCTGCCACCTCTGCCGGTATGTGGCCGTCCCGACCGGCCACTCCAGCCGCCGCTCCTTTGATCATGCCCAGAGCCCAGATGAATCGCCGCGAGAACCTGATTCCCGAAATCGGGAAGTTCTCATGGGCGCGTTGGGTCGACGGGCCGTAGTAGGCCAGAGCCGGCACTTTGACCTCGCCCATCGAATCGCGGTCGGTGCGGAAATCCATCGCCAGGACGCTAGACGAGGAGGTGGCGCTGGTCCTCGTAGATCTCCTCGAGCGAGAACGGCAGCGCCTGCTTCTGGCGGTCAAGCCCCGACACCACCGCCAGCAGGAGGTCGACCAAGCCGCCAAAGTCCTTCAGATCGATCTCTTCGGGGGCGAGCCGAGCTCTGCGCTTGCCCGCCCGCACCCCGGCCACGTCGACCATGTTGTGATGGTGGGCCAATGGCAAGCAGAGCCCGGTGGCATTGATCCCCAGCGCTGATAGGGCAGTGGCTTCGCAGCTGCCCCCCGCCATCAGTTTTCGTTGATAGGGAACTCCTATGGTCCGCATCAGAGTCGAGACTCGGTTGGTCAGATCAGCGGAAAAGACGGAAGCGGCATCACCCACCCGGACCACCGGTCCTGCCCCCAGCGGGGCATCGGCCGATGAAGGCGAGCATTCGATGGACAAGACCCTGGCCCCCTCCGGGATGGTTCCCAGTTTGGCTGCGGCGATGGCACCAATGAATCCGACCTCCTCGGCCCGAGTGAGAAGGACCGAGAGGTGATGAAGCCCCCGCGCGGTGGCGAGGTCGAGGGCGATGAGGCTGGCGGCGACCCCGGCCAGATCATCGCACGCCCGAGCCGCCAGCCGCCCATCGCGAACACCCAGCCGATCGGGCGAGAAATGCCAGCGGGCGATGTCTCCCGGGGCTGCTCCCCTGACCGCGATCAAGGCTCGACCCGTCTCTGGATCGAATTCGATCACCTTCCCGGCAACGGTGCCGGAGGGGGTGATCACCTCGAGGCGAGCATTTTCGAGGTAGCCAGGAAGGACTCCTCCGCGCAGCTCGGCCGTCGCTTCCGTCCCAGCGGCTTCGAGTACCACTAGCGCCGGGTGATCCATGTGAGCCACCGCCACCACCGGCCGGCGCCGGGAGCGCTGGCGACTTCGGACGAGGACGTTTCCGGCCTCATCCCGCCGAGTCCGAAACCCGCGTCGACGAGCCCAGTCGTGGACCCACTCCACCACCGCCTGCTCGCGCCCAGAGGCGGTGGGGAGGTCGGTCAAAGCCGCCAGCCACCGG
Organism: Acidimicrobiia bacterium; assembly: GCA_035250485.1. Classification (GTDB taxonomy): domain Bacteria; phylum Actinomycetota; class Acidimicrobiia; order Spongiisociales; family ZC4RG35; genus JACCTH01. Next base: position 2,046 of record DATFFB010000103.1, on the reverse strand, counting down.
CGGTGGGTGGCCCCGATCGGCATCAGCGCTCGAAGGGAAGCTCGCTGAATGGATCGGGCGCCGGGGCCGCTTGCTCCTCTGCCGCCTGCAGTCCGAACTCAGCCCGCAGCCGCTCGTAACCGCCTGCCTCCAGGGTGTCGGCCAGCTCGGGTCCGCCCGAGGCGACGATCTTCCCGTCGATCAAGACGTGGACCCGGTCGGGAATGACGAAACGAAGGATCCGCGAGTAGTGGGTGATCATCAAGACGCCCACTTCCGGTGAGCGCATCGCATCCACCGCCGCCGCTACTTCTCGCACGGCATCGATGTCGAGCCCGGAGTCGACTTCATCAAGGAGCGCCACCTTCGGGGAAAGAACCGCCATTTGAAAGATCTCCGAACGCTTCTTCTCGCCACCGGAAAGGTCGTCGTTGACCGAGCGATCGAGAAAGCGGTTCATGTCGAATTGCTCAGCCGCCTCGGCGATGCGCACCGCGCCGTTCTCGATTCCTAGCTCAGAGGCGGCCTCCAGCATGAACTCGCGCAGCCGGAGGCCCGGAATCTCAGTTGGGTACTGAAAGCATTGAATCAAGCCGAGTCGGGCCCGATCGTGGACCGCCCGCGTCAGCAGCTCCTCTCCATCGAGGCGCGCCGAGCCAGTGATCTCGTAACCGGTTTTGCCGCTCAGGACGTGGCAGAGAGTGGACTTCCCCGAACCGTTGGGCCCCATCACGGCGTGCACTTCTCCAAATGGGATTTCGAGGTTGATCCCGTTGAGGATCTGGCGCCCACCGGCCGACGCCTCCAGGTTGGTCAGGGCGAGGGCCGTTGTCACTCATCCACCGCCAGATATACCTCGCCCCCCTCGGTCCACACCCGATACACCGGCACGGGCTTGGTAGCGGGAAGCGAGCGTGGCTCGCCGGTCGCAAGGTCGAAGGCCGACCCATGGCGGGGACACTCAACTTCCATATCGAAGACCTCACCCTCTGACAGCGAAGCCTCGGCATGGCTGCAACGGTCGCCCAGAGCGAAGAGAGCACCGTCGACCAGGAAAATTGCCACTCGGTGCTCACCGAGATCGACCCGGAAACCGACTCCCTCCTTCAGGTCGGAGAAGCTGGCCACCTTTTCGACGCTCATTGATCGGCCGCCATTTGCTGCCCGCGGATAAACCGGCGCTCGAGAATCTCGGCCAGAGCCACCTCCATACCGGACACCGGCAGCCGGTCGAGTACCTCTTGGAAAAAGCCGCGCACGAGGAGACGCTCGGCTCGTTGAGGCGAGATCCCCCGGCTCCCCAGGTAGTACAGGTGTTCTTCCTCGAGCGGCCCCACTGAAGATCCGTGACCGCAGATGACGTCATCGCAGAGAATCTCGAGGTTGGGGATCGAATTGGCCTTGGCATCGGGGCTGAGGACCAAGTTGCGATTGGTCTCGAAAGCGGTGGTCCCGACGGCCGGCTTCTCGATTCTGACCAATCCGGAGAACACCGATTGCGAGGCGTCCTCCACCGCTCCCTTCAGCAGAACGTTGGAGCTCGACTTGGGACCGCGGTGGTTCAGCACCATCCGGTAGTCGAGCACCTGCTCGCGGTGCCCGAAGAAAACCCCGACGATGTCCGCTGAAGAGCCCTGCCCATCGAGATCCACGGCCATGTCGAGACGGGCCAGATCGCCACCAAGTCCCACCTCACCCAAACGCAGCGTGGCATCCCTCCCCAGGCGCGCTCGAAGCTGAACGACGATGGTCGAATCGAGGCTCATCTCCTGCAGCGCCAGAAGCCGGAGCCGCCCGCTCTGAGCGATGTCGATCTCTACCTGCGGCACCGAGATCGCCTGAGCGCCGTCTCGCGACCGATAGGCAACGATTACCTCGGCCTCGGCATCTTCGCCGATCTCGATGGTGACGTGCGGGAACGAGATCGTCTTCGCGGCTGTGGTTTGCACCTCGATCAAGACCAGTGAGGTGGTGGACTTTCCTCGAGGAAGCCTTACCGACACCCCGGCATCGACGAAGGCGCGGTGGGCCGCTGCCAATTTGTCGGTGTCCGGGGTGACAAGATCG
>DATFFB010000102.1:0-4862 GCA_035250485.1 Acidimicrobiia bacterium | reverse complement strand
CATGAGTGCCTCAATGAGCCCGAAGGGCGCGAGGTGATGGCCGACATCCTGTCCTGGCTCGATGAGCACACGGGACAAAAGGAAGCCTCGGGCTAGCCTGAAGAGCCCCGTGCGCCGGCTTATTCCGATCTTCATGGTCATGGTGCTAGCGGCTTGCGGTCAGTCGCCGCCGCCCCGAGAGACTCTGCCTGATGCAGCCACGGTGATCCCGGAGCCGCAGGCCTGTGCGGTGCTGGTGGGGGAAAGCCTGGGGGTGGCGGTCGAAGATGTGATCGCCAATACCGGAGCCGACGGAGTGCTGCAATCGGGTGACCTACTCGTCTCGGTGGACGGCGAGGCCGTGACCAGCGCAACCGTCCTGCGCGAGATCCTGGCGACCCGTGCCGTGGGCGATTCGATCACAATCGTCGTGCGTCGCGAGGGCAACGACGTCACCGAAGAGATCGTTCTCGGGGCAAATCCCGACTCTCCCGAGCGGGCGATGCTGGGCGTGCTGGTGACGACCGCCTTCGAGCGCATCCCTCCGACGGACCTGGGCCAGACCCAGATCGAGGGGACCTTTGCCCGGGCGACAAGCATCGCCGGCCAGATGTACGCCTTCGATCCGATCGCCGGCACCTGGACCAACCTCGACTTTCCTACTCCTGCCCAGACCTGGGCAGTCATCGGGAATCGGATTCTTACCCTGGAAAACCCCAATACCTCAGAGTCGGCCCTGGTGGATCATGTCAACGGCGAGGAGTTGCTCTTCGAGGTGGCCGATTGGAATGGGTCTCAGATCCTCGGAACCCTGGGCGATGGGGTAGTGACGGCGGTGACACGACCGGTGGAAGGAGAAGTCGATCTGGTGCAGGTAGCGGTGATGCTGGTCGACTTCGGCGGGAGGACGGCAGTCTGGATTTGGCCGGCCAGTCCCGAGCTCGGCCTTCCCGTGGCATCGTTCCCCTCGCCCAACGGGAGCCGTCTCCTGGTCGTCGGCCAGGATCAGGAGACCTCCGAATTCAGGCACACCGTGCTGAACGGGGTGGGCCAGGTACAAATCGAGAGCCTGTCCAGCCCGGCGGGAGCGATCGCCCTGGGCTGGTACGACAACGAGACCATCCTCGTCGGAAGCGATCCGGGCGGTCTGGCGCTCGTCGAGGTCGCCACCGACGAGCGCACCGCGGTCGAGCTCCCCGCGGCCATCGGCACCATTCGTCGCGCGTGGCCCGTGGGAGATGGCATCCACCTCCTGGCTGAAACCGGGGCATCTCTGGTCCGCTTCGAGCGCAACGGAGGCGAGGAGATCCGCACTCTGGCAGACAACTGCCAGCTCGAACTCCTCGGCGATCCCGGGTTCGGCGGTTAGTTCCTCCCCCCCAAGCGAGCGTTGGGGGAGTACCCCGAAGGGGGAGGGGGCTAGTTAGGCAGGGTCCTCGGCCGGATCGGTTGCCGGATCGGTTGCCGGTTCGCCCGCGCGCTCGCCGTTTAGCTCGGGCGCCGGGCGATTGACGGCGCCGTTGTGACGGGCATCGTCGGATTCGTCGAAGATCACCTGCCAGCCCTTCGGCTCCCGCATGGCCCGCGCCCCAGGGGGTATGCCCATGATCTGAGAGACCTCGTCGCCGGAGATGGTCTTCTTTTCCTCGAGCACCGCCGCAATCCGAAGCACCTCGTCGCGATGTTCATCGAGGAGGTTCCAGGTCTTGTCGTAAAGCCCAGCCAGCCTTACGTTGATCTCGTCCTGGCGACGGGCCACAGCCACGGCGGCGGCATTGCCGGCCTGACCCATCCCGGTCTCGTTGACCGTCAGCGACACAAAGCGGTCTCCCATCCCCCAGACACCTTCCATCAGGGCGGCGACGGCGGTGGCGCTGCGAAGATCACCGGTCACCCCCGAGGAGTTGTCGTCGTCGAAGAACATCCGCTCTCCGGCAAGCGAGGCGAGTGAGACCATGATGTCGGTCTCGAACTCCGATTTCCACTGGGTGAAGCGGTCCTCAGCCAACAGGTTCTTAACCATGCCGCCGGTGTCGCCGTGGCGTTCGATCGTGACCAGGTCGATGGCCATATGCCGGCGCATGGTGTGGGCGACGACAGCGTGGGATGCCTCGTGGACCGCCACCGCATGGCGCTCGCGCTGAATGTATTCGGCGTCCTCGGACGGCCCCAGTTCCTTCAATGCCTTGGCTTTCCAGATGTCGTCCCAGGTGACGGTGTCACGGTCATCGCGAATCGCCTGGATGAGAGCCTCGTTGACCAGGTCCTTGATCTTGGCGCCCGAGTAATAGGGAGTGACTACGGCGAGCTTTTCGACCTGCGCGTCGGTTAGTTCGTGCTTGACCTTGGCTAGATAACCGATGAGGGTCTGGAGTCGCCCGTCTTTGGAGGGATAACCCATCTTGTAGATCCGGTCGATCCGACCCGGACGGAGCATGGCCTCGTCCAGGGCGTTGGGCATGTTGGTGGCCATGATCGTGAGAATCCGATACTTGGGTGCGGGCTTGGGCCGGAACCCGAGGAGCTTGCGGAACTTGTTGGTGATGCCGCGGGGCTTCTTCAGGCCGTTCATCTCGGTAAGAAGCGCCTGCAGGGTCCCCATACCACCGCCGCCCATGCCCATCATGATCCGGTCGCGCAGACTGCGGGGGGGAGCGGGGTCGGTCTGGGGGTTGATTTCCACTCCCATCTCGGTCAGTACCGCCTTCTGGCTATGGGGCGAGAGATAAGAGAAGCCGTTGCACTCGAATCCGTTGAATCCACGAGCGCCGTGTGCCATACCGGGCTGCCCGAGGCCGGGGGCACCGAGGCCCCCACGGCTCCCAAGGGAGTCTGCCTCGTCGAAGAAGACGATCACCCCGCCGTGGCGAAGCGAGAGCTTGCGCAGCTTCCGGTATAGGGACTTCACCTTGAGGATGCCCACCCCCATGAACATCTGGATGAAGGCGCCCGGTTCGACGAAAACGTAGGGCTTGCCGGTCTCACCGGCTATGCCTTCGGCGAGCAGAGTCTTACCCGTGCCGGGCGGGCCCCAGAGGAGAATTCCGCCAGGGATATAGCCGCCCTTGGCCTCGATTTCGTCAGGCTTCTCGAGGAAGGCGATGTTCTCCTTGATAAGGCGGAGTACGTGGTCCTGGCCCCAGACGTCGGAGAAGCGGGTGTTGATCTCCTCGGGCATCAAGATGTCCATGCCGCCGCGGGAGAGGAACCAGAAGATGGCGACGAACTGCATGATGACGATCGACATGTACATCACCAGTTGGAGGATCATTGGGAGGGCGGCGACGAACATGCGCGGGGTCTGGGCGATGGCGTCGATCGGGGAGGCGATCTCGGGACGGAAGTAATCCATCACCAGGGCGTATATGGAGACAATGACCGTCCAGCGGACGAGCCGTCCTACCCGGAACCGAGTCCAGGGCTTGAAGTGGGAAAGCCCACCCTCGACGCCTCCGAACACTCGGTTCTGCCAGAACCCGTGGTAGCCCTCGGAGCGCTCGGAGATGAAGTAGTGGATCTGGCGGATCAGTTCCAGAAGGAATAGAAAGGCGATGATCCCGCCGGGGGTCGAGGCGAGGAAGTCGGAAAGCGCTTGCCCCAGCGTCAGGAAGGGAGGCTGAACTTGGCTGCCCACAATCGCCACCGTGATGATCAAGAGAATGATCAGGAACTTGATCCGGTCCCACGTGTCCGCCTTGCGACGGGTCTTGTTCAGGACGCTCGTTTGTTGACCAGCCACGAGTCCACCACCCTCTCGATTTGCTCCTGGTTGTCGATGTAGCACTGGCGCGAGCAGCCGGCCACAATTGAATAGATCCGGTCGTCGGAAGGATTGGTCACTGAGATCAGATAGGCAACGCCTACCTCGGCCCCGGTTTCATCCGAGTAGCTAACTAGCACTCTGACCCCGTCATAGCCGTCGCCGAAGCTGAAGTCCTCCCGCACGTGCTCCTGGGCGTTGAGGTACTGGTAATAGGGGAGGATCGACTGGCTCAGTGTCGCTCGGTTGAGGAATTGCTTCTCGATGTCGCCTACCGAACGGACGGAGATTGATCCGATCGGAAAGCTCGCCTCTACCAGCGGGACCGAGACGTTACCGAGGTCGCGATTGGGGGCGCCGTCGAATGCGGTCGAAACAACTGCGGGGTATTCGAAACCCCCATAAGGCTCGAGGAAGGGGTGTTCCTCTAGCCCAGACATTTCGTCGAGCTCGTAGGTATGCCAGTCACCGGGGAGTTGGACCAGGGAAAGCTTGCCGGGATCGGTGTAATTGGCCGTGTCAGAACTCTCCGAACCGCAGGCGGCCAGGAGCAATGCAACGGGCAGAAGAAACATCGATCGACGACGGCCCATCCTCATCCAAAGCTTACGACACAAGGGTAAATACGGGTTCAAGATCTTCCCGACCGGTTGAAGATCTTCCGAAGATCTTGAACCGGTAAATATCAACTGCTGTCTTCATCGGCATATTTCCGGTAGGGGCCAAGTCCGAGTTGGGGTGGGATTCGCCATTTCTGTGGCACTATTGCTCGATGCAGACCTGGTTGACGGGCCAGCTTTTGGTCGCCGCCCCACTGTTGCGCGATCCCAATTTCTATCGCACGGTAGTGCTGATCCTCCGCCACGACGAGGAAGGGGCAATGGGAGTGATTCTCAATCGGCCCAGCACCGAGCAGGCGGCCGTCTATCTCCCCGAGTGGGAGAGACAGCTCGAGCCGGAGGCGACTGTTTTTGTCGGAGGACCGGTACAACCTGAGGTGGCGATCGGCTTCTCCCGTCCTATAGAGCTTTCTCGCCCTGACTCGGGTCTCGTGGACTTCACGACCTCCACCGAGGACTACCACAACGGTCCCATCCGGGTTTTCGCCGGTTATGCCGGCTGG
>DATFFB010000101.1:0-2134 GCA_035250485.1 Acidimicrobiia bacterium | reverse complement strand
CCGGGTCTTGGATCTGATCGAGACGGCGGCGGTCGGTCTGCACGGCCTCAGGTTACCGGCAGGCTGCGATGAGAGTGGGGTAGGGGTTCACGGCCGACGAACCACGGCCCCCGGGATGGATCTCGAAATGAAGATGGGGCGCACCGCCGGAGGCGTTACCCGTGCTCCCGTTGTAGCCGACGACATCTCCCCGTCCGACCCGATTTCCCGAACTGACATTGATGCTCGAGAGATGGGCGTAATAGAAGCCAGTGCCGTAGTCAGCGATGAGCCATACGGTCTTGCCACCGAGACCCCCATTGCCCGTATAGACGGTCCCCGAGGCGACCGCATATAGAGGGGCGCCGTAAGGGCCCATCATGTCGGTTCCTCGATGACCGCGACCCCCCGAGCGCGCTGCCCCCCAAGAGTTGATGAACGAGGAGCCGGGGAAGGGACAGATAAAACCGGGGGTGGCGGCTGCGGAGATTCCAGCGGAGGCACTGCCCCGGGCGGCGGCGGCTCGAGCCAGTTCGATTTCATAACGCTTCTGGATCGCCCGACATTCGCCGTCGAGCTTTTGCCAGGCGGCCTGGTCGGCATTCATCGCCGTCTCTTGTTGGTTCTTGGCATCGAGCCGTTGCTGCTCCACGGCCCGCAACTCGACCTCGAGAGCGCTGAGCTGACCCTGGAGGGTTACCAACTCGCCTTGGAGGGCGGCCAGTTCGCCGGCGGCATCGTGTTCCTCGGTGCCGGCGGCCGAGAGAAATTCGGTGGTGGTGATCACCCGATCGAGAGAGGAGGCGGCCAGGAAGAGTGCGGAGTTCGACCCGCCCCCGCTCATATACGCCTCGACCGCCTGCTGCTGGAAGCGATCCTCCGCGCTTTCCATCGCCCCGCGGCGGAGATCGAGGGTCTCGGCGGTCCGGCCCTGGCGGTAGAGGACGTTGTCGACTTCGAGGCTGGCGGCCGAATATGCCCGTGCTGCCTCTTCGAAAGCGGCCGACGCCTGGCGGTACTCGGCCAGGGCGCTCGAGGAGGCGGCACAGGCTCGGTCGACCTGACTCTTGGTGACGCCCAGGGCCTGTCCAGGCAGCAATTGGAAGGCGAGGCAGAGAGCGAGGACGGTCCGAAGCCGCCGGCGGTTGAAACGGCCGGACATGGTCGCGAATCGTAGCGATCCGACCCCCCGGATTGGCAATCCGTTCCCTAGCCCGCGCTTTTTTCGTTTTTATCAGCCAGACCGCTCGGAAACCGAGCGGTCTGCGCGCGGAGAACGAAGCCCGCCAATAGGGGCGGCGGACGACCCTCTTCAACTGGCCTCTTTCTTGCGACACGCTGCTGGCGTGAAGCACGACAAGGTCATCCGCGATCTCGCGGCCACGCAGCACATGGTGATGGCCCGAAGGCAGCTCCATGAGGCAGGAGTCGATCATCAGGCCATCGGCCGGCGAATTCGCTCCGGCGCCCTCGAAGAAGTCACGACGCGAGTTCTTCGGATCGGAGGGGCGCCGTCATCAACCGAGCAACGCCTCATGGTGGCTCTTCTCCATGTGGGACCGGAGACGTTCCTATCACATACGACGGCTGCGGCCTGGTGGGGAATCGCTGGTTTTCGTGTCGATCCCATTCATGTCGCGCTCGAACGCGTCTACCGAATGGGAGCCACGCGCGAGTACGTAGTCCACCACTCAACGGTCATCCCGGACTGGTGTCGCAAGGTCCACCGTGGGATCCCGGTCGTGTCACCAGGGCTGGCGATATACCAAATCGCCGGAACGATGTCCGAAGAACGAACCGCGAGGGCCTTGGACAATGCCTGGTCGCTCGGTCTGCTCAACGGCTCGACTCTGGACGCGTTACTCCGTCGATTGGGACGACCCGGCCGAGACGGGACTACTCGCATGCGGAAGCTGCGAAGTCAGCGGCCTAACAGCTGGGTGCCGCCGGCATCGAATTTGGAATCGAGGTTCGACGAGATCATGGCTCCTACCGGAATGAAATTTCGTCGCCAGGTCAACCTGGGCGATGAAGAATGGAGCGGACGGGTTGACTTCCTCGCCGACGATCTACCCCTCATCGTCGAGATCCTGAGCGAGAGGTATCACACGTCGCTAACCGACCGATCGCTCGATGACGCCCGGCGCGCTCGGCA
>DATFFB010000100.1:0-16942 GCA_035250485.1 Acidimicrobiia bacterium | reverse complement strand
CGGCTTTCTCCTCGGTGCCACGGCGGGACGCACGACACTCGCGGGCGAGGGGCTCCAACATCAAGACGGGCACAGCCTGATCCTTTCGGTCACCAACCCCGCCTGCGAGAGCTACGACCCCGCCTTCGCCTACGAGGTCGGGACGATCACAGAAAGCGGCCTCCGCCGGATGTATGGGGAGAACCCCGAGGACGTCTTCTTCTATCTCACCCTCTACAACGAGAACTATCCGCAGCCGCCTCGTCCCGAGGGCATCGCCGATGACATCGTGCGTGGGATCTACCGTTTTAGCCAGGCTCCGGCGGGCAATCACCATAGGGCGACCATCCTCTTCTCCGGCACTTCGCACCTCGCCGCCCGCAAGGCCCAGGTGGAGCTGGCGGACAATTACGGCGTCGGTGCCGAGCTCTGGTCGGTGACGTCGTATCAAAAGCTCCGGGGAGAGGCGATCGGGGTCGAGCGCTGGAATCGGCTCCACCCGACCGAAAGCCCTCGCGAGCCCCATGTCACCTCTGTCCTCAAGACCACGGAAGGACCGCTCGTGGCTGTCACCGATTTCATGAAGTTGGTGCCCGATCAGATCGGGCGATTCGTACCCCGCTCCTACGTGACGCTCGGCACCGACGGCTTCGGACGCTCCGACGGGAGGGCGGCGTTGCGGCGACACTTCGAAACCGACAGCGGACATGTTGTGCTGGCAGTGCTGTCGGAGTTGGTAAGGGATGGGAAGCTCGAGCCCTCTGTCATAGCTGACGCGCTTGCACGCTATGGCATCAATCCCGATGCGGTCGATCCCCGTCTAGTTCACTAGCCCGGTCATGACCCGTTCCCTTGATGCGCACGACTTCATCTCGTTCCGCGATCCCGACGAGGACCGCACCTGGTTCTTCGACGCCACCTTCCTCCGATCCTCCTGGACGTGCATCTTCGGCCGCGGGTGCCTTGGGATCTATACGACTCCCACCCCGGAGATGTCACAGGGGTGCTGTTCGATGGGAGCGTGGTTCACCGACGACGAGGACCTGGCGAAGGTGGAAGCACAAGCGGCCCGCCTGACCGACGACAACTGGCAGTTCCGGAAGAAGGCCGGTCAGAAGATCTGGCGCCAGCGGGGCGACGACAGGACCAGCCGCCTCGTGCAGGATGCCTGCATCTTCCTCAACCGCCCCGATTTTGCCGCGGGGGCGGGCTGCGCCCTCCACCTCGGCGCCCTTCAGGCCGGCGAACGGCCACTCGACTGGAAGCCGAATGTCTGCTGGCAGCTGCCTCTCCGCCTGGAGGAGGACACCGATGACAGTGGCCACATCACCTCGGTCTTACGCGAATGGAAACGACGGGATTGGGGCGATGGAGGTGACGAGTTCGCCTGGTGGTGCACCGACAGCCCCCTCGCCTTCATCGGCGGTGATCCTGTCTATCGGACTTTGCAACCAGAGATCGTGGAGATGGTTGGACAGAAGATCTACGGGATCCTGGTTGACCGCCTCGAGGCGCCACAGCCTCTCCCTCACCCAGCCCTTCGTCAGAACGGGTCTAGACCACCCCGCCGATAAGAGCGCCCGCGGCAAGGATCACGAGATAGGCGCCGAGCCCGCCGGCGACCAGAGTCCAGCGTTGCCAGGCGGGAATGGCCGATCGCCCGATGACGTAATAGAGGATCACACCGAGGAAGGGAATCAGGAGGATCACTGCCGACCAGCCAATCACCGGAGCTTTGCCCCTTCCACTTCGGGCCAGGTCCCAAAGAGCAATTGTCACCCAGGCGGCGTAGAGGACGAAGGGGAGAAAATAGCCATACAGGCCAAAGAACACCGATGTGACCGAGCCGAGCAACACTCCGAACACGGTGGCTCCTTTCTGTGCGATGACCGAGGATCCCGCCGGAACGGGGGGGACTGCGATCGAGTCGAGATGCAACGGGTAGTTGGCGAACACATCAACAGCAGGCAAAACCGGAGCGTCTCCCGCCATGTTCTCCTGAGGCCCCGGTGTCGGCGCCGACCCCACCTCATTTGCCGGTCGAATCTGAAGGCCGTTCTCCATGACCCTCCCCAGTTGCTCGGTCGAGCCAGCCAACTCATAGAGCACGGGAAGGCGCAATCCGTCGCAGGTGGCGAAGGCCTCCAACCCCACCGGAAGCGTCGTATCCAGCTCGTTGTCGATAAAGCAGTTATCAGAGCCCGCCGGCCCCGCCAGGGCCAGATCGGCCCGCCCCGAGCCCGAGACCACGTTTCCCTCCACCCGGTTGCCGGAGCTGGTCCAGAAGTGGCGGTCGAGATTGGGGGTGACGGCGATGCCGTTCACCTCCTGGTTGAACACGCGATTGCGCAACACGAGCGAGTTGTTGCCACCGGCAAGGAGGATGCCGTTTCCGAGGGCCGACCACTGGGCGTCCTTGGCCGGGGCCTGTCGATTGTTGTTGTCGTGGACGAGGTTGCCGGCGATGGTCACGTCATGGAACGGCGGCAGGAGCTCGGAGTCCAAGGTGTTGGGGACAATGCCGGCGGCATTCAACCGCCAAACCGAGTTGAGCAAGTAGAGCTCACCCGAGGCGTTGGTGCCGGAGTAACCGAGCCCATTCCATTCCGCCACCACGTGATCGATGATCGCCTGGCAAGGATCGCATTGCCCGATGTAGAAACCCGAGTCAGGCGAGCCGGAGGCGTAGGAGTATTCGAAGAGGCCGTCGGAGGAATCGAAGGCATAGATGCCGTAGTCGCCGTTGTCGATCGCGGTGACGTAGGAAGCTCGGAATCCCCGCACACCTGACCAATAGATGCCGTTGGCGACCCCGTTCATGACGGTCAGGTTCTCCACTGCCACCCCGTCGACGTAGACCTCGATGACGTTTTCCGCCTCAAACCGGGCATCGAGCAGCACCTGATTCCGGTCGCTGCCGCGAATGACCAATCCGGGAGTATTCACCTCGACCGCCTCCTCGTACCGGCCGGGGCCGATGAAGATCATGTCTCCGGGCTGGGCAAGGTCAACCGCCGCTTGCACGGTCGGCGCGTCCTCGGGAACTTGGATGGTGGAGCCTGACCAGGCACCAGGCGCCGATGACTCGGCGATTCCCTGGGCCGCATCCGAGGCGCCGGCATCACCCACGACGAGTCGCCCGGCCATCCCTGATCCCTCGGCGTTGCCATGGAACGTGCAGAAGAAGACGTAGTCGCCGGGCCGATCGAAGCGAACCGTGGCGGCATCACCCGAGGTCTGTTCGAGGGAACCAAAGCTCGATTCGGTCGACCACGAGCCGTCTGCGGCCACCGCGTTGTGGGGATTGCGGCCGGCGCCAACGAATGTCACTTCGGCTCCCACCGGAACCCGCATCTCCGGGATCGAAAAGCTGTTGTCGAGCATCTCGACCGTGACCTGGCGGGGATCGGGTGCCTCCCCCACTCCGCCACAGGCCAGGGCCAGCAAGCCGAGACCAAGGACTCCGATCGCCCGCCGCGCCATCGGGCGTCAGCTCGATTTCTTGCCGAACAGGCTCCTCAGCCAGGAGACGAGGCTCGACCAGAAGAGCCGAAAGGGCTTCACCTCACCTGCCTCGATGGAGGCGGCCACCTCCTCGCTCGGCGCCGCCATCTTCTGCTCCAGGCACCCGACAAAATCTGAGATGAGGCGGCGACTCATCTCGTTGATGAGGCCGGTGCGGCCGAACTGAGCCGCGGGGCCGGCGAGGCTGATATCCGCGTCGATCCTCACATGGGTCGCCGCGGCTTCCTTCTCGGTCAACGCATAGTTGACCTTCACCTGGCCGCGGCTCCCACCTCTCCGGTCGACTCCCTTGCCGTCGATCAACGCGGTGTGGTTGGCCGGGTCAGCGGAGATCTTGGCCTCACCTTCGAAAGTGGCAGAAATCGGGCCGAGCTTGACAGAGATCTTCCCCTCGTAGACGCCGTCGCCCTTGCTCTCCTCCAAGGTCGCCCCCGGGAGGCATTGGGCAACCGAGGGCACGTCTTGGAATTGGTCCCACACTGCGCGCAGCGGTCGAGCCACGTCGAAGGAGTGGGTTATCTGCATCGGCTCAACCTAATTTCGCCAGCTCCGGGGTCGCCAGTTCTGCGGTCCTTTCTTCTCGACCAGGAACCCACCGCGGCGTTGACGGCGCACGGTGAGGATCTCCGAGAGTATCGCCCATGCGATTTCGGTCGGCCCATCTGCCCCGAGGTCGAGCCCGGCGGGCCCAAAGATGCGCTCGGTGTCGGCTGGCTCGATGCCCCGGGCGGAGAGGTCTTTCAACATCCGCTCCAATCGTTCGCCGGGTCCGAGACAGCCGATATATGCGGCCCCGGCCCCGATAAGGGAGCCGAGATAGTCGACGTCGCGGAGATAGTTGTGTGACATGATGACGAAGTAGGCGCCATCGTCGACATCGACATGGCTGGTTAGGTCGGCAGGAGCGCACTGGACTAGACGATCGGCCTCGGGAAATCTCTCGTGGGTGAGGAAAGCCCGGCGGTCGTCTACCACCGTGGTTTCGAAACCGAGCTCCTTGCCCAAGCGAACTAGCGGAACCGCGTCGTGACCGGCCCCGCAGACGATCAGCCGACTTCGCCCTGAGACCACCTCGAGCAGGTAGTTGACCCCACCCCGGTGGAGCCGGCGATGGCGTCCTTCGCGCCGGGCGTCGGCCAGCTCGGCGCCCCAGGTTTGATCGCCTACTTCGACCCCGAGATGGGTGCCGACCTCAGGACCGCTCAGGGTGTGTAGGACCCCGCCCGGTCCCGAGTCGATCAACTCGCTCAGCGCTTGCGCGGCTCGGGCCGACTCCATGAGAAGTTCCGTCACCCCATTGCAGCCGATCCCCCACCCCCACACCGCCTCGTCATCGGCGGTGAGATCGAACTCGACCAACCGGGCGGGATCGTCCTCACTCATCACTCCGGCAATGTCGATCAATTCGTTGTCGAGACAACCCCCAGAGACTGTCCCCACCATCGATCCGTCGCTCGAGATGAGCTGGCGGGCTCCCAGACCGCGATAGGTCGAGCCTCGTACCCCGACGACCGTCGCCAGCACGAAATCGATCTGACGGCGTCTCCATTCCGGAATGGTGTTCAGGACCTGGTCGGCCACCGCCCCAAGTTAGTGGCTGGTGTTTCCCGCCAGAAGCTCGAGGGCATGAGGGAGCACTGGCACCAGGGAGGCGAATCCTTCCTCGACGGCACGGGGACTCCCCGGCAGATTGACTATCAAAGTGTCGCCACGGTTGCCCACCACCGCCCGCGAGAGGACAGCCATCGGAGTCGATTCGAGGCCGCGCGCGAAGAGCAGGTGCACCAGGCCCGGGGCGACCCGATCGATGATGGCGTTGGTCGCCTCCGGCGTGACATCCCGGGGACCAAATCCGGTGCCGCCTGTCGTCACCACCAACCGTGCTTCCTGTGCGAGCTCCACCAGAGCGTCGGAAATCAGCTCCCGTTCATCGGGAACGACCCTGCGAGCGATGACCTCATAACCGGCCGCCTCCAGGGCGGCGGCGAGGATGTCTCCTGACTCATCAATCCTCGACCCGGCGGCGACACCATCGGAGACGGTCACCACCGCGGCTTTCACGGGAACAAGTATCTCAGGTGACGAAGAAGGTCTGCGCGTCCGGGGGGATCGGGATCCCGCGGCTGAGGGCAAACCGGAAGAGTACGAAAAGGATTATCACCGCCACCAATAGTCCCCAGCTGAAGCGCTGGGCTGTGGCCCCTTGATCGGGATCGACCGACTTGCTGCCAGGTGCGGCCAGCAGGGTGGCCACGGTGAAAAGGCCGTAGAGGGGCAAAGCCGAGATGAGTCCCGCGCCCGAGTCGGGCAGGAAATAGATCACGGCCAGCAGTGCGCCCGCCAGACCCGCGATCACCGCGATCTTGGCGACAAACGCCACCCGGCGTGACGGGGTCGAGATCTCGCGCCGGCTGGTGGCAAACGCCAGGAAGGCTGGCGCCGCCGCCAGCGAAACGAGGAGCAAGCCGATCGCCCCGGCCACGCCCACCACGACATTGATCCCCGCCGGCAAATCGAAATGGGCCAACGCCAGAGCGAGGTCGGAATCGGGGTCGATTCCCGCCTGGGCCATGGGGACGAATCCCTGTCGGAAGCTATGGAGGATCAGCCAGAGGACGCAGAGCCGGGACGGATCGTGCCGCCTACTCCCCGGATACAGGGCCAGAAAGGCACCCCCGGCGATCAACGCCGCCAGAGCTCCTCCGGCCAACGCCAGTGGATTGTCGCCGGCCGTGAACACCACACGGTCGTGATAGAGGACCGGGCCGCGATCGAGCAGGAACCCCAGCACCAGGCGTCCGAGGGAATCGGCCAGCACCGCGATGACGATGCCGATGGTCGAGCAAAGGGCCGAATTGATCAGTAGCGACGGGTTATTTCCCGGGCGCGGCTCATCAGAGAGGGTGGTCATGGCAACTTCGGACCTAAGCGACGGCATGGTAAGACTTCGACCTTCTGGCCCCAGATATCAAACGGTTTTTGCTTCGTCCTCGAACGCCTCGATCACGTCGTGGCGGGCCCAGGCGCTAGATACCAGGGCCTGGACGATGGCGGTGACCGGCAGAGCCAGGATGGCCCCGACGCCACCGAGCAGGCTGGCTCCGGCGATGACGGCGCCGATGGAGACCGCGGGGTGGATGTCCATCGTCCTGCTGGTCACGCGGGGGGCGATGACGTAGTTCTCAAGCTGCTGGTACACGATCATGGCGATCACCACCCACAAGGCGGTGAGGGGGCTGACCGAGAGGGCGGCGAGGGCGGGGAGGACCATGCCGATGTAGGTTCCGATCACCGGGATGAACTGAGAGAGGACGCCCATCCAGATCGCGAGGGGAAAGGCCGACGGCACTTGGAGCGCCGCCAGGACGATCCAGGTGAAAATCGTGGCCGCCACCGCGAGAAGCGCCCGGGAGTAGGCGTAGCGTCCGGTCCGCTCGACGGCCGTCTCCCAAGTATCGAGGACGTACTGCTGACGCTTGGGCGGCAGGGTCGAGAGGAGGAGACGGCGCCACGCCGGACCTTCGGCCAGGAGGTAGTACGAGAAAAGAGCCACCGTCGCCAATTGGAAGATGAGGCCGAACACGGTGTTGCCAACTGCCAGCACGCCGCCCGCTACCTGCGATCCGTACTCTTCGATGAGGCTGCCGAGGTCCTCGAAGCCTTCGCCCAAGTCCGGGGTGTCGAGGTCGATCCCAAAGCGCTCGGTGAAATTGCTGAGCGACGCCAGATACTCGGGGACGCGCTCGATGAGGTTCGAGGCCTGAGTGACGAGTACCGGAACCAGCGAGCCAATGAAGCCCGCGAAGAGAACCAGCGAGAGCAGGAACACCACCAAGGTCGCGGTTCGTCGTTTCCAGCCCCGCTTGACCAGTGCTTGCACGGCGGGCTCGAGGGCGATGGCGACAAAAACCGACAGAAAGAGGATGTAGAGGATCGAGCGCAGCTGGTAGAGGATCCAGAGGATGGCGATGGCCGCGAGGACCACCGCCAGGGTGACCGCCACCCCCCGCGGAAGCCATTCCGGGGGACGTTTGCGATTGGGGAGGTCGACCACGCGCGCAGGCTACAGCGGGGGACTCGCGAAAAACGACAACGACCGCAGCGCGCGCTAGTTGCGCTTGCGCCGCATCAAACGCTGCAGGGTTTCTGACTCCGACAGCGCGTCCGGACGCCGACCCGTGACCTCGGCCTCTTCCATGACCGCCTCGATCCGCCGCCTTTCCCGGGTGCGCCGGCCCTGCATTCCTTCTCGCCAAAGATCCGCGTCGCCGGCAGTGAGGACTAGCCGACGCAAGCCGACATCGGTCATGAAGAAGGCCAGGGCCAAAGCCGCCAGCCATGGCCAGATCGAGACCTCGGCCCGCCCTCGCACGGGGGCGGGGTCGAAGACCTCGGCGGGAGCCGGATTGAGGCGTCCGCCCGAGAGCGCGGCGACATCGTTGCCCAGGGTGGGGTCGGGCTCGCGGAACGCATACTCCTCTTCATAAGCGGAGACCGCACCCGATGCGGAGGTCAGGCGGGTTCCGTCGGGGTTGGACTGGGTCACTGCCACCCAGTAGGCCCCGGCCGGGCCCAGGGGGGCCGAGCCACGGAACTCGTTGCTCGCGACCCGGGACAGCGGTACCAACGTGGTCTCGCCGTTGGGGGCGCGGACTCGCGCCACCGCCGTCGCATCGAGATCCGCCCCCGTTGGGTTGTACTGAATCTGCAAGCGACCATCTTCGACAAAGGTGAGCGGGGGATTATCCCGTCCGGCAGGAAGAACATCGCGAACCACCCGCCCCCAGAATTCCGAATAGGACTCCCAGTCGACCCACTGGCTCGACCATCGGGCGGTGGCGTCAGATGTCCAGGCCGTGGCCCGGCCCAGACCCCGTTGCCAGGTGGCGAGCAAGGGGTCGGCCTGGCCAATTTCCATCACGACCGAGGCCGTGCCCTTGGACTTGGTGAGGACGTATCCGAGCAGTGGCGGCGAGGCGGTCAGGTCGGCTGTCACCGGTGAGCTGGCCCCGAGAACCGGATAGAAGGTCCCTTCCGTTGTCAGATTTCGGGCCACGGTCAACGTTTCTTCGACGAAGATCTCGGGGATCGCCTCGAGATCGGTGCCGGCGTAGTAACGGCCTCCACCCAGGTCCGCCATCCGCTCGAGGGTCGTACCCGGGCCTTCCCCGGTGCCCAAAACCGACAAGGTGATGCCGGCGTCGGCGATGCGACGGGCCACCGGCAGCAGATCGGCATCGCTTGGGTCCCAACCGTCGGTGAAGAGCACGATGTGTCGGAGCTGCTCGGGAGCACTTTCGAGTTCTTCGAGAGCCACCTCCAGAGCGCGGGAGATCTCGGTATCCCCTGAGGGCGTTATCACACCGAGAGCCTCGCTGGGATCTCCGACCGTCGAGGTGGGCGACAGCGGTATTACCCAATCGGTGCCAGAGGAAAAAGCCAGGACTCCCACGCGGTCGCTGTCGGCCAGCGCTTCGATGGCTAATTCCGCCCCGGCCTTGGCGATGTCGGTCTTCACCACCCCGCCCTCGGTGGCTGCGCCCATGTTGCAATGGCAGGCTCCCATCGAGCCGGAGGAGTCGATCACCAACACCTCCGCCACCGGCTGGCGGCGGATCAAGTCGTCGGGGTTTGAAGAGACCGGCAACACCGACTCGAGCGGGGTGAGGTGGTAGTCACCCAACCCGTATGCCTGATCGCCTCCGATCACCACCAGGCCCCGACCGAGGTCCTCGACATAAGCAGCCAGCGGCTCGGAGTCTTGCGGCCGGGCAACGTTCACGAGCACCACGGCGTCAAAGCCCAGCAGCTGTTCCGCGGTTGGGATCGACTGCCTCTGCTCGACTTCCATTCCTCCAGCCTCAAGCGCCCTGATCAGTGCATCCGCCTCCCCGTCCACCCCTTCGACCACGGCTACCTTGGCCGGCCCCAGGATGCGGGTGATCCCCTGGGCGGCGTCGTTTTCTTCACGGGTGTCGAAAGTCGCTTCCACCTCGGCCTCGACCGCCAGGAAACCGGCTCCCTCGGCGGCGACCTCGATTTCGATCTCGTTGCGCCCGGAGACCAGGTCGAGGGCGATGCTTTGGGTCTGATCGCCGGTGTTGACGACGACAGTCGCCGGCGCCGCCTGATTGGAGCGGATGACAATCCGGACCCCGACGGTGTCACCCTCCCTGACCGCCGCCGGGAGCTGGACGCTTTCGATCAATGCATCGGGGCTGCGCGCCGAGTCCAGCTCCACAACGTCGATCGCCACCCCTTGTTCTGCGAGACGCCTCGCCGCCGCCCGAGCGTCCCCGGTGGTGGGGACCAGGTCGGTCAGTAGGACCACCCTTCTCGAGCCTTCGGTGGGAAGGAGCGAACCCACCGCGTCGAGGGCGGTTTGGAGATCAGTGGCGGAGGTGTCGGGGATGGTGCGGATAGGGCCGGGCTCGCGCCCTGTCCTGAATGCGGAGTCGAGCTGAGTGTTGCGCCCGAAAACGGCGATCGCCGTTCTGCTATCGACCCGCGCCTCCCGAAGGGCCGTGGCCACGAACGCGGCCTGGGCCTCGAGTCCCCCGGCCGAGATGGAGGCCGACCGATCGAGAAGGAAGAGAATCGATCTCTCGTCTACCGCTCTGGTCAATATCGGTTGGGCGGCGGCCACGATCAGCGCCGACACAGCCAGGAGCCTGAGAACCACTGCCCACCGGTGTTGACGACGGGGCACCGCCCTTCCCCCCTTTCGAGCCACCGCCCAGACGATGCCAAGGGCAGGAATCAGCGCCAGCAGCCACCAGGGGTGAACCAAGGTCATGCGGTT
Organism: Acidimicrobiia bacterium; assembly: GCA_035250485.1. Lineage (GTDB taxonomy): Bacteria > Actinomycetota > Acidimicrobiia > Spongiisociales > ZC4RG35 > JACCTH01. The sequence goes on along the minus strand of DATFFB010000100.1, from coordinate 6,636 downwards.
GCCCTACGCAGGAATGGCCTCTGATGTCCCACCCACCATTCGATTGCCATGAGTAGCAGGACGGCGGCAATCACCCAGGGCGCCCACTCCCGCAGCCGGGTGGAGGCCTCCTCCGCCTCGGTCGCCTGTCCGGTCGTGGCAATCTGCCTCGAATCCCCAGCCGATTCGTCGGCGACGAAGGTGCGGATGGCCGTGGTCCCGGGAACGACCTGATCGTTGGTCCCGAGATACTCCACCCGATAAAGCCCGGGCTGAGCGGTGTCGGTGAACTCGACCGCACCCTCCGTGAGGTCCCGAATCGAACCATCGGGCAATGTCACTCGAGCCGTGGTGCCGGCGGGGGCGGAGATCGGTATGGAGGTGCCGGCCTGATCGGTTGACACCGAGCCGGTCGCCGAACCACCGAGCCACTCGAGAAGGCGAACGCCGAGAATCGGAAAGCCCACCTGTACCCCGAGATTGGAACGGGTGAGGTCGAATGTGAAATAAGCAACGCGGTGCCCGTTGACTTCTCCCAGCAATATCAGGGGAATGTCTCCCGATCGAACCAGGGGGAGCCACCGGGGCGCCTGCACTACTTGGGCCTCACCCACGACCATTGTCGAGAGGTCGACGGAATCGAGAATCGGCTCGCCCGGGCGCTGGTAAGTAACGGCCAGGTTGCCGGCCAACTCCGAGACCGTCACTCCCTCTGGCACCGTTTGTGGAGCGATCAGCCAGGTGGGGCGGTCGATCTCGGGGAGTGGACCGCCGTCGACGACGGCCACGTCACCTGCGCCCTCTCCTTCGGTGGTGAAGCCCGGAACGGCGTCGACCAATGCCTCGAGGAACGGCGACCCTTCTCCGCTGACGGCGACGAACTTTTCCGGACCGGCGCCGACGATCAGGGACGCCTCGTCGTCGAGCGCCAGGGAATCGTGGTGGTTGGCCAACCGGACCGAAACCACCTGGCCGGGTCCTGCATCGACGGGGGTAGTAAGGCGAGCGCTGCCCAGCGCCGGGACTGATAGGTCAAGGAGGCCGGCGGCCAACCCGTTCACCGACACCTCGGCCTGCACCGAGCGATCCTCGGCCCCGAAATTTGAGATGTTGAGAAAAGCCCGGGTGGTGCCCTCAGTGGATGGCTCGAGGCTCCAGGCAGAAATCGCCAGGTTGGGGCCGAAGTCGTCGAAGCGAACCATCTCCGCTGCTGCCACCGGCTCTTCGGGAAGTGGTGCGTCACCCCCGTCGCTAAAGATGAGAACGTTGGTGGGGCGGTCGGGTGTCGCCAAGCCTCGGGCCAGCTGGATGGCGGTCGAAAGATCGGCCCGGCCTCCGCCCGCGTCGAGCGAGCCAATCGCCTGTTGTACAAGCTCGGGGTCACGGGCAAAAGCGACAAGAACCCGCGGGTGCGGACCTGCCTCCACCACCGAAACCTGGTTCGCTTCCGACAGGTCATTCGTCAGTGCCAGGGCGCGCTCCCGGGCGGTGCCGATGCGATCTGCCATCGCCATTGAACCCGACGTATCGACGACGAATACGGTGTGTGGACCGAGCAGGGTGCGCTCCCGATAGAACGGTCGCGCCAGGGTGAGCACGAACGCCGCCAGCACCGCCAGTTGCAACAGGAGCAGGGGGGTCCAGCGAAGTCTTTGCCAGGGGACGGCCGACGACACCGGGACCTCCGCCTTCTCCCAAAGCATCGTGCTGGCCACCTCCACCCGGGGTCGCCGCGATCGCAGCATGTAGAGGACGATCAAGGGCCCGGCCAGGGCGGCCAGGCCGAAAGCGGCCGGAATGAGGAAGCTCACGCCACGGCCTCGGCGCGGGCGAGGGCGGCAAGCACCTGGCGGGCGGCATCCTCCCGCGCCGGGACCAGGACGTAGTCGAGGCCTGCCCGACGGGATCGCCCTGCCGCTTCGCTAGCAAAAGCCTCCAGAGCCAATCGGTAGCGGCGCATCGTGTCCTCCGAGGTCGAAACAGCCACCTCGCCTTTGGTTTCGGCATCGGCCAAACGCAGGTCTCCGGCCAGTACCGGGTCCAGCTCTTCATCGCCGAGGACGTGAAGCACCACTCCCCCTGCCCCAACACCGAGACCGTCGAGAGCTGTCGCGTAATCAGGGCTCATCAAATCGGATACGACGACCAGTGCCCCCCGGTTGGGTCCCTCCCCCGCCAGCCTCCGCAACGAAGGCGCCAACGCACCACCCCCGGCTGCACCGAGGCCCTCGAGCCAGGACTCGAGCATGGGCCAGCGGGACAGGTGCCGGCCGGCTGGTCCTATGGTGACCGGCTGGGGGCCGCCATGGAGTGCCACCAGCTGAACCCGGTCGCCTCCGGCAAGTCCGAGATAGGCCACCATCCCCGCCAGCACTTTTCCCACCTCGAGCTTTCGATAGAAGCCCATGGAAGCCGAGGCGTCGATCACGACCCGCAACGGAAGTTCCTCCTCGGCTTCGAACTGGCGCACCAGCAGGACCCCGAGGCGAGCCCAAAGATTGTGATCGATGCGGCGGAAGTCATCGCCCGGCACGTACGGGCGATAGTCGGCGAAATCGAGGCTCTCACCCTTGTGCCGCGACGCGTGGCGGCCCGACCACTGGGCGATGACCCGCCGGCGGGTGACAAGCGAGAGCCGTTCCAACCGGCCGCGCAGCTCGGCCGTGAGCAGCATCGTTTCAGCTAGCCGGTTCGGGGGTGGGGTGGGCTTCCAGCACCTCGGTCACGATCTGGTCGGCACGCACACCATCTGCGAGCGCCTCGTAACCCAAGACCAGTCGATGTCGCAGCGACATCGGTGCCACCCGCCAGATGTCTTCGGCGGCGAGATTGGTCCGGCCAGCCGCCAGGGCGTATGCCTTGCCTCCCAGCACCAGGGCTTGGGCTCCTCGCGGGCTGGCACCGTTGCGGACGTATCGACGAACCAGCTCGGGAGCGAGCTCGTTGTCGGGGTGAGTGGCACCCACGAGCGTGGCCGCGTAGTGGAGTAGGTGCGAGCCCGCGGGAAGGTCGCGGACCATGTTTGCCATTTCGATGATGGCCTCCCCATCCATTGCTGGTGATGGCTCTGCTCCCGCACCGGCGGTCGTCCGCTTGAGGATCTCGACGATGTCATCAGCGGGCGGGAATGCCACCAATGCCTTGAAGAGGAAGCGGTCGAGTTGGGCCTCCGGCAGGGGGTAGGTCCCTTCTTGCTCGATCGGGTTCTGGGTGGCCATGACCAGGAAAGGCCGGGGCAGGGAATGGGTCTCCCCGCCCAGGGTGACCCGACGCTCCTGCATGGCTTCCAGAAGCGCCGACTGGGTCTTGGGCGTAGCGCGATTTATCTCGTCGGCCAGGACCAGATTGGCGAAGATCGGGCCCTCATGGAATTTGAAGTCATTGCCGGTGAGAACCTTGGTTCCGAGGATGTCGGCCGGCATCAAATCAGGAGTGAACTGCACCCGGCCGAATTCGACGTCGAGCACTTTGCCCAGGGTGGCGAGGAGCTTGGTCTTCCCCAGGCCGGGAACTCCTTCGAGCAGGACATGACCCTCGCAGAGCGCGGCGACCAGGACTGTCTCGACCAGTTCTTTCTGTCCAACGATCACCTTGCCCACTTCCTGGCGGGCGGACTCCATCGTCTCGGCAAACTGTTCGGGGGTCATGGTTCGAGTTCCGTGAAATATTGTCGGACCAGCTCGGCCAGATTCTGCGGTACGACCATTCGATCGAGTGAATCGAGGGCGGTGTCGCGGTAGTCGGCGTACCGGTCGACATAACTCTGGAGGGCCAGATTCTCGATCCCCTGTCCGGTGACGGTGCCAATCGGCTCGCCGGGGGTGTTGCCTCCGATGACCTCGACCCTGACCTCGTCACCAAGGCCGGCCTCGGTAGGATCGAAGACCTGGCTGCGTTCGGGATCACGGGCGGGATCGTGGTCCCCGCTCCCCGAACCCACGCTTCCCGAACCGGTGCCACCCCCCGAAGAGCCGGCTCCGCTCGAACCACCGGCGCCTTGACCGCCCCCGCCGCCTCCGCCGCCGGTCCCCTGGCCTTGACCTTGACCCTGTCCTTGTCCTTGTCCTTGACCTTGTCCTTGACCCTGTCCTTGACCTTGACCTTGTCCTTGTCCTTGTCCTTGTCCTTGTCCTTGTCCTTGACCCTGTCCTTGACCTTGCCCCTGTCCTTGTCCTTGACCCTGTCCTTGACCTTGGCCCTGGCTCTGGCCTTGCTGGGCATCGGCGAGGCGCTCTTGGGCATCGCGTACCTGGGCTTGGGCCTCGCCCCGACGAGAAGCGTCGGCTGCTTCTCGACCCGATCGCTCGAGCTCGGACGCGGCCGCCTCCAGAGCCTCGCTCGCCTCTCCGGCAAGGCTTCGATCACCGGCCGCGGTTTGCAGCGCCGAGGCCGCTGCGGCCAGGGCATCGGATAGCTCTTGATCGATTCCGGCAAAGTCCTCGGCCCGGGCCGAAAGCTCGGCGGCGGCGGCGATCATCTCGGCTGCCGAGGCACCCGCGAGACGGTTGGCCAGGTCTCGCAGCTGCTCGGCGGCGGTCTCGCCATTCGACAGTGGCTTCTGGGCCAGGCGCTGCTCGAGTCCGGATAGCGCGGTCCGCCGCGCTAGCTCGGCCGGATCGGCCTGCTCGGCCAGGTCCTGGCGCGCCTCGCCGAGAGCGGTGATGGCTTGCTCGAGGCTCTCTGCTCGGGCCAGCTCTTCGAGCAGACGCTCCAGGGTGGCTCGGACCTCTTCGGGTGCCTCGGCCGCCGCCTCCTCGAGGCGTTCGGCCTCGTTCTCAATCAGCCGCTCCTCGGCCTGGCGCCGGGCCAACGCCACATCCGCGGAGGAAGGCACGAGGGCCATCACCAGCGTGGCAGCGAGGGCCACAGCCGCCAGCTGCGGAAGAGGCCTCCGGGGCCACATGGTTCCAAATCCGTCAAGAGAGCGCCCCGTCGACCATGCCTCGGCGTCGGCCAATTGGCGCCGCTCGTCGATCGAGTGATCGACCCGCGAGCTCAATTCGAGGGCGGTGCTCACACGGTCAAACCCTCCGAGACGTCGATCTACCGCCAATGCTGCCTTCGCCGGGGAGGCTCGACGGATCAAGGCCAGGATCAGGGCGACGATCAGCGAGGCGGCCCAGAGCGCAAGGGCAAAGGGCTCAGCCCAGGGGATGACGACAAATCGGGCTATGCCAACCAGGATCGCCGACAGGACGGCGGCCAGCCCCAGCAGAGTCACTGCCAAGCGAAGAATGCCTGCCAGCAGAAGTCTCCCGCGGGCGCTGACGACAAGGTCTTGTACCGAGGTGGGGAGCGCCGGCCGCTCGCGGAGATCAAGCCGGGGCACTGCTTCTCCGTTTCATCAGCAGGACCCGGCGTGCCGGCGTTCGCACTACCTGGGCGGCCCGCAGAAGTGCGATGGCAGTGATGGCGGCATAGAGGACCAGGGTTCGAACCCAGACGGGACCACGACGCATCCTGATCAGTGCCCCTCCTTCGCCATTAACCGGTGGGGCGATCACCTCCCTCGCGGCGGCCATATCCACGAGGGGCATTCCTCCAAAAAACAAACTCTGGCCGCTTCCTTGCCGGGCATACAGCAGCGCATCAATGGGGACGAACGGCGTGAAGGTGAAATTGGTCTGTGAGCGCAAGGGAACCCGTATTGCATCGACCATCCCCACATAGGGATTGAGCCAGGAGGAATAGAACTCCCGACCCCGGGGAGGGATCAATGATTGGTTGGAGGGCCTGAGCAGGAGTAGCTCCGCCAGCACGAGGGCAAACGTGATGAATCCGATCACGAAGGCGAATGCATAGGAGCCCGCCACCGCCCCCCGGCTTGACTTGGCTCGCGATGAAATGGCGATTGAGGCACTGCCCAGCATGATGGCGGTCGCCAGCATCATCGCCAGGGCGGCGAACACGTCACCGAAGGACATTCCTCCAAATAGCAGCGGGATGGCCACCACCGGGGCCACCGCCACCAGCAACAACAAGAAGTAAGACATCGACGAGCTCAACTTCCCCAGCACCAGTTGCAGGGGCGAAAGTTGTGTGACCTGAAGGAGCGGCAATGTCTGCCGCTCTCGTTCGCTTACGATCGAAAGCGCCGTCACCCCGGGGATGACCAGTATCACCGTCGTCATCATCAGGATGGCCATTGCCTGGAAGAGAAAACGGCCCATGTATTCGGTAGCGAGCAATCTCCCCAGGATCGCGGTCGAGACCTGCTGGCTAACCAGGTAGGAGACGTAGCCGAGCAACCCGATCCCGATAGTCCAGAAAAACAGGAACCACGGGGAACGGCGGGTGCGAAAGCGTTCCAGCAGCTCTCTCCGCAGAACCGGGTTCATTCGTCGTCTCCGGCGGTGATGCTGAGGAACAGCTCTTCCAGACCGGCAACCTCGAGCCGCCAATCGAAGACGTGCTTGCCGCTCGCGATGACCAGACCGAGAAGGCGGGCGGAATCCGCGTCCTCCCCGGAGAGAACAAACCGGACCCTTCCTCTCTCGACATCGACCTCGGACACCTCCGGTTGTCCTGAAAGGATCAAAGCGACATCGTCGACCTCTTCGTCGGGTGCGCGCAAGGAGACCCGTCTGGTGGCGGTGAGAGTGCGACGAATGTCCTCCAGGTTTCCCTGCGCCTTGACCCGGCCGTCGTCGATTACTG
>DATFFB010000099.1:0-4727 GCA_035250485.1 Acidimicrobiia bacterium | reverse complement strand
CCCGCAACTCACGTTGCATGGCTTCGTCGATCTCCCCGGACCACTCGTCCATCCAAACCTTCTTCAGCTCGATTGCCAGGGCACAGCCACGTTCGCCATATCGCTCGTTGACCCAGGCGGCGAGCTGGCGGCCCCGAAACTTGACATTCTGACGAATATCGATCGCCTCTCCGCCAATGCCTTGCCCGGCCATGGCCTCGCCGAAAGTGGCGGCCACTTCCCGCCAGCGGGTGGGCAGTGACCCGGTGCCGAGGTTGACCACCGGGTTCTCCTCCGGCGAGGCCGGCGGGGCGGCGGGGCCCTCCCGGCGGTGGTTGTAGGAATGGAGGTCATAGAGCACGAACCCACCTCGGGCGCGGACGATCTCATCGAGCCAAGTTCTGAGATCTTCATAGAAGGTGTCGTACAGCCGGAGCGATTCCTCCCGGACCGGGGCCGGAAGCGGAGACGACCAAACTTCGAGTCCCCAGGATTCTTCCGCATCCGCATAGACGGCGCTCTCCCGGGGACGGTTGAGGTCGACCTCGAATCGGGAGCGATGGACCACGGCCGAATCCGGAAAGGCGGCGGCAAAGAAATCGGTGAAGGGATCCTCCTCGCGCAGCCGGATGGCCGGGTCGAGCGCGACCAGGGCCTCCACTTCTGGGCGCAGCTCGTGTCCGTTGTGGATCGCGGTCGCTACCACGGGGGGGCGGAGTTCGGATGAAGCCAGTTGGAAGGTGGCGAATGGCACTACTTGTCGGCGTTACCCACAAGCCGGCCAAAACAGACGCCGCCGCAATAGATGTTCAGTTAGGTTGAACGCTGAGCAGTATTCGTTACACCCAAGCTGCGTGCGCAGTGGTCGTGCCGACATAGCCGATCACCTTCCACCAAAGGAGGAGAGCCGTGAAGAGGAGAATGAAGACCGTCTCCGCCGCAATGGCCCTGGCCCTGGTTGTGTTCGCCTGCGGAGATACCGCGGCCGAGACCACGACCACCACCACGGCAGCGCCGGCGGGCACCACCACGGTCCCAGCGGAGACCACCGCCCCGCCGGAGACGACGGCCGCCCCCAGCGGGGAACCGATCGTGGTGGGCAGCACCCTGTCGCTGACGGGCGCCTTCGGCCCCACCGGAGTGATCCATCAGATCGCGGGGGAGCTGTTCGTAGATCGGCTCAATGAGGAAGGCGGCCTGCTCGGCCAACCCGTGGAATGGGACCTGCGAGACGACGAGTCGGTGACCGACAACGTGGCGACGCTGTACGAACAGCTCATCGGTCAGGACGGGGTCGACCTCATTATCGGTCCGTACGCCACCCCTAACATTCTGGCGGCGATGCCGATCGCCGAGCGGCACGGGTTCATCATGCCTCAGCACACGGCTGTGCTCGCTCCCACATTGACCTACCCCTGCCAGTTCCCCGCCTGGTCAATCGGATTCGAACCGAATGCCTTTATTCCCAACCAGCTCGCCGACGCCATGGACAGCCTGGGTGGGGCCGTCGAGACCGTGGCGCTTGTCACTAACCAGTCGGGGTCGGCGGCCTTCGTCACGTTTGGGCGCCCAGACGTAGAGGAGCCCGCCGCCCAGACCATCTTCCCCGAGCGAGGTTACGAGGTAGTGGCCAACATCCCCTACCCGCCGGGCAACACCGAATGGGATGCGATCGCCGCCGAGGTCCGCCAGGCCGATCCGGATCTCTTGATGGTCAACGGTCTCGGCGTCGATGCCAACGGTTTGATCGAGGCGATGTTGGCCCTCGACGGCTACCGGCCGCCGATGGTCTTCGCGTTGTTCCCCGCCCCGGGACCGCTGCTGGCCCTCGGGTCGAGCAGCGGTATCGAAGTGCTCTCGGTCTCGATCTTCGAGCCCAACGAGGCGATCCTCGCCGACATGGACCCCGCGGTCACCGAGATAGTGGATGAATTCGCCGAGCGTGCCACCGCCGCCGGGGTTCCCTACACCGTTTTCGAGACCCAGGCGGCAGCCTCCTGGAACGCGTGGGAGATCCTCATCCAAGGCGTCGAGGGGGCCGGATCGCTCGATCACCAGGCGATTTGTGACTATCTGCACGAAAGCGGAGCCGACTTGACCTTTGCCGGCCCGGTGGAGTTCGACGAGTCGCTCAACAACTTCTGGGATACGAACCTGGGAATCAAACAGATCCAGGACGGCGATTGGGTCATGGTGTGGCCCGCCGAGAGAGCTGCTGCTGAACTGAGAGGCCCATCCAGCTGACCTCCCAGACAGTCCATCGGATCGGGTCGTCCATCGGATAGTGGACGGCCCGGTTCGCGCTCGGCGGGGGTTGACGCGCTCCGGGGTGAGTGCGCCATGAACGTCCTCCAAGCCGGGCTCGCCGGCGCCCTCGGCGGGAGCCTGTTTGCCCTGATGGCCCTCGGCCTTACTTTGACCTGGGGGTTTCTCAAAGTCATCAACCTCGCCCACTTCGGGCTGATCCTTCTCGGCTCCTACCTCACGTTTGAACTCGCTACGACCACCCCGTTGGGTCCGCTCAATACCCTGCTCGTCACCGTCCCCGTCCTTTGCGTGTTGGGGGCGGCCATTCATCTTGCCTACGAGCGCTTCGAGGTCTCCGAGCTGAGCTCGCTGCTTGTCAGCTACGGGCTGCTCATCATCCTCGTCCAGGTGGTCCACAACATATGGAGCGCTGATTTCCGGCGGATGGACGCCACTGTCAATCCCTATGCCACGCGCTCGATCAGTCTGGGTGACCTGAGCTTTCCCCTCCCCACTGTGCTGGCGGCGGGATTCGGGGTGGTGCTGGTGGTTCTGGTCGGCACGATCATCAATCGGACTTATGCCGGCAGGGCCCTGCGGGCATTCGGGCAGGACCGAGAGATCGCCTCGGCCTTCGGAATCGATCACCGCCTCATCGGATTGGTGCTCGCAGGCGTGGCGGGGGCGAGCGCCGCCATCGCTGGGATGCTCTTCGCCCTGCGCGGCACCATCACTCCCGACGCCGCCTTTGAATGGGTCGGGCTGGTGTTCGCGATCGTCATCCTCGGAGGGATCGGCAACGTGGCCGGGACTTTCTACGCCGGGCTCTTGGTGGGTGCCGTCTCCGGAGTGGTGGCTCTGCTCTGGACGCCCTCCCACTCCCCGCTTGTGGTGTTCTCGATGGTGGTCCTGGCCCTGGTCTTCCGGCCCGCCGGCCTCTTTCCCCGCCCGGCAGGTCGGCATTGAAAGGCGGGAAGGGCTGGATCCCCCTCGCCGCCATCGCCCTCGCCATCGGACTCTTGCCCTGGCTACGGGAGCTCACCGGATTCCCCGCCTCTTATCTGGTGCTCCTGAGCGCGGTTCTCTTCTGGACCGCGCAGGCCACCAGCTGGAACATTCTCTCCGGCTACAGCGGCTACTTCAGCTTTGGCCAGGGTGCCTTCTACGGCGTCGGCGTGTACACCCTGGCGGTGCTGGTTGGACGGCACGGACAGTCGTGGTGGCTGGCGCTGCTGCTCGGCGGCCTGGCGGGCCTGGTGCTGGCGCTGGTGATTGGGACCATCGCTTTTCGCCTCCGTTCGCTGCGGGGTGAGATCTTCGCCCTCCTCACTCTGGCCATACCCTTCATCCTCGCCGCCATCGCCCGGGTGACCGACTCCATCGACGGGGGACAGGGGATCATCCTCCCGGTCCCCGACTATCCGGATTTCTTTGGGCCTTTCCAGCAGTTCATCTTCTGGCTGAGCGGGGCGGTGGCGGTGCTGGCCCTGGTGATTGCCTACGCCATGGTGGAGACACGCTATGGGTGGGCGCTGTTTGCCATCCACGACGATGAGGCAGTGGCCGAAGGACTGGGGGTTCCGACCTTCCGCCACAAGATGATCGCCATCGCGGCCAACGGTCTCATCGCCGGGCTATCGGGAGCGGTCAGCGCCCTCCAGGTGGGTTTCATCAGCCCCGAAGGAACGTTCAACCTGCGGGTGCCACTCTTTGTCATCGTGATGAGCGTGCTCGGGGGCCGACTCTTCTGGGCGGGCCCGGCGGTGGGCGCCCTGTATGTCGTCACCCTCCAGAACCGGCTGGCCGGGGGGTTCGAGGGCTGGAGCCTCATCATCCTCGGGGCCGTTCTCGTCCTGTTGGTCCTATTCGCACCGGAAGGAATCATGGCCCGGTTCGTTCGGCGCCCTTGGACCATCGTCGCCGTGGCCGCGGGAGTGTTGGCCGCCTTGGCCCTCTACGGAGAATGGGGCGACCCGGTGAGTTGGTTCGCCGTCGCCCTGGGAAGTGCGGCGGTGGTGGCGCTGCTTCCCGCCGGAAAGATTTCCGGCCGGAGGGCGGCAGCTCCCGCCAGCCGTCTCGGGTCCGCCCTGGCTGATCCGGGGGAGGCTGACCAGTCGGCACCCGGGAGCGGGAAAACGCTGGTGGAAGCCGCCGAGGTGACGCGGCGCTTCGGAGGCATCCATGCTCTGCGCGGGGTCTCGATGCGGTTGTCGGAAGGCGAACTGGTGGGCCTGGTGGGCCCGAACGGCTCAGGAAAGACCACGTTGGTCAACCTGCTGTCTGGGGCCCTTCGCCCCACCTCGGGTTCGATCACCGTCGACGGTGTCGGCATCGTGGATATGGCTCCTCACAAGATCGTCCACCAAGGCATCGCCCGCACCTATCAGATCCCGCGGCCGTTCAACTCGTTGACGGTCAGGGACAACGTTGTCGTCGCCATCATGTTCGGTCGGGAGCCGCGGGGATTGGTCGCCTCCCGCCAGGCAGCCGCGGAGTACCTC
>DATFFB010000098.1:0-14502 GCA_035250485.1 Acidimicrobiia bacterium | reverse complement strand
CGCTAGCTACGGAGCTTGAAGCGTTGGATCTTGCCCGTGGTCGTGCGCGGAAAGTCCTCGACGAACTCGACCACGTGCGGGTACTGATAGCGCAGCAGGGCGGCCTTGCACCATTCCTGGAGCTCGGTGGCGAGCTCGTCGCCGCCCCTCTGGTCCTCGGCCAGAATCACCGAGGCCTTGATGCGAGAGGCATTCTCGACCAGCACCGACACCACGGCCGCCTCGCGCACGGCGGGGTGCTCGATCAAGCGATTCTCGATCTCGATCGGGCTCACCCAGAGGCCACCGACCTTCATCATGTCGTCGACCCGACCCTCATAGACGTAGTTGCCGGTGGGGTTGCGGTGATAGCGATCGCCAGAGGCGAACCAGCCTTTGACCAACTTCTGGCGCGTCCGCTCTGCCTGGTGCCAATAGCCAGCGAAGGCGCTCGGGCCCCGCACCCACATCTCTCCTGCCTCCCCGTCGGCGACGGGCTCCCCTTCCTCGTCGCGCAACAGCAACTCGTATCCCTCCACCGGCGAGCCCGACGAACCGGGTTCCACGGACCCTGCCCGATTCGAGCAATAGATATGAAGCATCTCGGTCGAGCCGAGGCCATCGAGAATCTCTACCCCGGTCTTCTCGAAGAAGCGATGCCAGATCTTTGGGGGGAGAGGCTCGGCGGCCGACACCCCCAAGCGCACCGGTGACCAATCGATGTCTTCGAATGCGGGGTGCGCCAACATGGCGTTGTACAGCGCCGGCACCGAGAAGAAGACGTCGGGGCGGTGGGTGCTGACCCGCTCGAAGAGACGATCGGGAGTGGGCCGACCGGTCAGATACACCGAGGTGGCCCCCACCGAGAGCGGGAAGGTGAGATTGTTTCCGAGGCCGTAGGCGTGATAGAGCTTGGTGCTGGAGAAGACCGTCTCACCCGCCTTGAGTCCCAGCACGGGCTCGGCATAGAGCGACCAAGTGGCCTCCATGTCCCCGTGTCGGTGGATCACCCCTTTCGGGGCTCCGGTCGATCCCGAGCTGTAGAGCCAGAAGGCGGCGTCGTCGGCATGGACCGGGACCGGATCCACGTCCTCCGCTTCTCCCCGCCAGAGATCTGGACTGATCCGGCGCACGTGGCGACGCACCTCGAGCTCTGGAGAGACCTTGTCGAGAAAGGCGTCGTCGACGATCGCAGCCACGGCGTAGGAGTCGTCGAGGAAGTAGCCGAAATCCTCCGGCCGGGCCTGGAAGTTGACCGGGATCGGCACCGCCCCGATCCGCATCGCTCCTAGGAAGGCAGCAGGAAAGGCCGGGGTGTCGTCGAGGACCAACAAGACCCGTTCTTCGCGGCGCACCCCGAGGTCTGCCAGCTCGACAGCCATGCGACAAACGGCTCGATGGAGCTCCGCGAACGTCAGGGGCTCGTTGTCGTTGGTGATGATCGCCGTGGTCTCGCCTCGACCGGCTTCGAGGTTCGCATCGACGATGGCGCTGGCGTTTCTCATCCCCGCGGCCACTGTAACGATCGGGTTTAGGCTGGCTCAATGGGCGCCGCTCGGACCGAGGAACGGGCGACAATCGCCGGCCGCAGCCTCGAGTATCGCTGGGTTGGTCCCGACAGCGCGCGCGCCCCGCTGGTGTTCCTACACGAAGGCCTTGGCAGCATCGAGCTCTGGCGAGAGTTTCCGGAGAGCCTGTGCGCCTCCGCCCGGCGGCGGGGACTGGTCTATTCGCGCTACGGCAACGGCTGGTCGGAGGCGCTCGGAGACCCGCGCCGGCCGGGTTACATGCATGACGAGGCGAGAGTCGTGCTGCCCGAGCTACTGAAGACTTTGGTGGATCGGACCCCGATCCTGGTCGGCCACTCCGACGGTGCCTCCATTGCCCTGATATTCGCCGGCGCGGGGCTCGCAGTGGGAGGTCTGGTCTTGATCGCTCCCCACGTCTTTGTCGAGGACTGTTCTCTTGTCGCCATCAACGCCACGCTCGAGGAGTTCCGTTCCACCGATCTCGCCACTCGCATGGCCAAGTACCACCGCGATCCCGAGGCGACCTTTCGGGGCTGGAACGACATTTGGCTCCATCCCTCCTTTCGGGACTGGAACATCGAGGAGTTTCTTCCCGCGGTTGAGAGCCCGGTGCTTCTGATCCAGGGAGAAAATGACGAGTTCGGAACAACCGCCCAGCTCGACGCCATCGAATCGCGGGTGGGCGGCCAGACCAGGCGGCTGGTGATCAAGGAGGCCGGACATTCGCCCCACCTTTCCCACCCAGTCCCCGTGACGGAGGCCGCGGTAGCTTTCCTAACGGAGCTGGCATGACCGCACCCACTCAGACGATCGAGCGGAGGGTGCAATGGATGGACACTGATGCGGCCGGCATCTGGCATCACTCGACGCTCGTGCGTTGGGCCGAGGAGGCGGAGGCCGAATTGCATCGCCAGGTGGGGATCATTGAAGAAACCTTCGGTGCTACTCCCCGCGTCCATGTCGAGTTCGACTATTTCTTGCCGCTTCGTTTCGATGAACTCGTGCGGCTAACCCTCACCGTGGCCGATCTGGGTTGGACCTCGGTCACCTATGAGCTCGATCTCGTTCGCGGGAGCGAGCGAGTGGCATCCGGCAAGATGATCGCCGTCTTCATCGATCGCGAGACGGGCGCCAAGCGGGAATGGCCCGACCTGATTCGATTCGCGCTGGGCGGGAACTCTCACAACTAGATTCCGACCAATGACAGCCCGTTCCCCGGACCCTGTCTTGGAAGCTCGGGCCTACCAGGAGCTCTTGCTCTCTCTGCTCGGCACGGACGATCCAGCCGTGGTGCAGTCTCAAACCTTCGAGCGTCTCCACGCCACGATTGCCGAACCCGGCGATCACCTACACACCGCCCCGGCCCCGGGGGAATGGTCAGTGTGGGGCTGTCTCGCCCACATGGTCGATGCCGAAATGACGGTTAGCGGGCGATACCGCTGGATCCTCACCGTTGACCGTCCGACCCTTCCCGGCTACGACCAGGACCTCTGGGTGGCGAAGACTCATTCCCCCGACGAGTCGATTGATCAACTTATCGGCATCTGGCAACCGCTCCGGCAAGCCAATCTCAGACTGTGGGGTGCAAGCAGCCTGGCAGCGCGGGAGCGAGTGGGGCTGCATCAAGAACGAGGCCCGGAGAGCTACGACCTGACGTTTCGGATGATCGCCGGCCATGATCGATTCCACCTTGATCAGATGCAGAAGACGATCGCCGCGGTCACCGGTTAAAGAATTGGGGGGAAGCCCCCTAGGTCAGCGGCGGCGCGCCCTCGCTCTCGACCACTCGTTTCAAGCCCTCGAGCATTGTCTTCCAGTTTTTCTCGTAGTCCGCTCGAGCCTTTCTGTCGTCGTCGGTTACCTCGCCGCTTTGATTCGACTGGGTCAGTCTGACCGCCGTACCGCCATCGGCCTCGTCGAGAAATAATTCGATGACGTGATAGTTGTCCGGTTCGTCGGGCGTGCCAGCCAGCGGACTCCAGTGCGAATAACTCAGCTTCTTTTCGGGTTCGACGACCAGGATCTTGCCTTTGTCTGAATAGGACTTGCCGTGCATCTCGCCCGACCAGGTGATCGGGCTCCCCACTTTCCAATCGGTCTCCACGGTGGCTCCGAGGTAGTAGTCCTCGATCTTTTTGGGATCGGTCAACGCGTCCCAGACTCGATCCGGCGACTCTTCGATAAATACAGCTACGTCGGCCGTCGTCTCGCGCATTTTCGGACTCCTTTCGCGAGCGGTAAACCTCTGAGTCGATTACCCGCGCCCCCTCGAAAGCAACCATCAGGTTCAAGCGTTGCCAATCTCAGCCGGCGGGTTCTACGGGTCAAGGACGATCTCGACCATGGGGGCCTCGGCCACTAACGAGTCGAGGCCCGATTGGGTGCTGTACCAGCGAGTCTCGTCTGCCTGAAAGAAGCGTCGGCGATACGCAAGGTCGCGGACCTCATGGGCTATTCCCGCCAGCTCGCCCATACGGGTATGGATAGTCACCGCCGGATTGGCCCGGATGTTGGCCAGCCAGTCACGTCGGCCCGGAGTGCCGGTGATGATGAAACGACCTTCAAACCAAAACCACCAGATCTCGATCCTCCGGGGCCGTCCGCTTTGGCGACCGATCGTCGTGAGGTCGACTGTGCGCTGCGAAGCCAATCGTGCGTGGTCGATAGAAGCAGCGTATAGATTCTGCCCTAGGCTCGGATTCATGCCGTCGGCTGCCAACAACATCGCCGATTTCTTCCTCTTTTCCCAGCCTCGCGATCGTCGGGCGATCATCACCGATTGGCATACCTGGAGCTACGGCCAGGTGGCTGACCTCAGCTCCCTATACATGGCACAACTCCGCCAGGTTGGGCTGCAACCCGGCTGGCGGGTGCCCATGGTGTTGGGAGACGGTCCCGACTACGCCGCGGTGCTGTTTGCCATCGTTGGCCTCGGGGGTGTGGCAGTGATGATCAATCCCGAGCTCCGCACCGACCATCTGGCCACCATCCTCGAACAGGCCGACGCTCCGGTGGCGATGGTTCGAGATCGCATGGTCCCCCTGGTGAAAGCAGCGATCCCATCTAGCACCACAACCATCATCGAAGTCGGCGAGACGTCGTCGCCGCCGGCCGCGCAGGCGGCGGTTCCGCCTGCGGCGGTGTCACATCGCGATCCCGCCCTCTGGCTATTTTCGGGAGGCACCACCGGCGCTCCCAAGATCGTCGTTCAGACCCATGGTTCCTTTATCAACACCACCAAGAGATACGCACAGGACACTGTCGGTTATCGACCCGACGACATCACTATCTCCGTGCCACGCTTGTTCTTCGGGTACGCCACCGGATCGGCGTTGTTGTTTCCGTTCTCGGTGGGTGCGGCAACTGTTCTCTTCGACGAACCGCCGATGCCCGCCGCGTTGTTGAAGAGGATCCGGCGGCACCGTCCGACGATCCTCATCACCAGCCCTTCGGCGATCAATGCTCTTCTCCAGCACGAAGGAGCGACAGCAACCGATTTCGTCAGCGTGCGGTTTGCCACCTCGGCGGGCGAAGCCCTGCCGGAGACGCTCTATCACCGCTGGAAGGAGCGATTTGGAGTGGAGCTTCTCGATGGCCTGGGCACGGCCGAGATGTGGCACATCTTCATCACCAACACCCTCGGAGACGTGCGCCCTGGGACGGTGGGACGAGCGGTTCCGGGTTTCGAGGTGGAATGTCGGGATGAGCAAGGAAACGACCTGGGTCCCGACGAGGTGGGGCTGCTTTGGGTGCGAGGCGATTCGGAGGCACTCGGCTACTTCGGTCAGCCCGAACTGACTGCCCAGGTCTTTCGCGACGGCTGGGTGGTCACCGGCGACTTGATTTCGATCGATGCCCAGGGATACGTAACCCATCGCGGTCGGGCGGACGATGCCCTGAAAGTGAAAGGCAAGTGGCTGCGGCCCCAAGAGGTCGAGTCATGCCTGCTCGAGCACCCGGCGGTGCGGGAGGTAGCAATCGTTGGAGTTCCGGATGAGGCGGGCCTGATAAAACCGGTTGCCTTCGTCGTGCGTTCGGCCGCGGTTGCCGAATCCGATTTGAAACAGCATGTCCTCGATCGACTCGAGCCTTATAAGCACCCTCGTCAGATCATCTTTCTCGAGGAATTCCCGGTTACCCATCTCGGCAAAATCGACCGGGGCGCACTCCGCCGGCAGATCGCGGGTTAGATGAGATTCGGGGTCCAGCTGCCGGAAACCGAATACGAGGCGAGTTGGCCAGAACTCCGCGATATGGCTCGTGTTGCCGAAGAGAGCGGGCTCGACTCGCTGTGGGTGGGCGATCACCTTCTCTACGAGGAAGACGGTGTGCGCACCGGACCGTGGGAGGCCTGGGCCCTTCTCTCGGGACTCGCCGCGGTCACCAGTCGCATTGCTCTGGGACCGCTGGTGGCGGCCCTTCCATTTCACAATCCGGCTGTGCTGGCCAAGTCGGCCGCCACCATCGACGAGATCTCGGGCGGTCGTCTCACCTTTGGGGTAGGGGCCGGTTGGAACGAGGTTGAGTTCTCGGCCTTCGGACTTCCCTACCAGCGAAGGGTGGCCCGTTTCGCCGAGGCCTTCGGAATCATTCGTCAGCTCTTGGCGGGAGAACGCGTCGACTTCGTCGGCGAGTTCTACCAACTGGAGGGCGCCGAGTTGTTTCCCCGGCCCCCGCGGCCCGGAACCATGCCGTTCATGATCGGCTCCAACCGACCACGTATGCTCGGAATCGCACTTCCGCACGTCGATTGGTGGAACTCCTGGTATTCCGCCTTCGACAACGAGCCGCAACGGGTTGGAGGTCTGGTCGCCAGCATCGAGGCTGCCTGTCACGATGCCGGTCGGGATCCCTCCACGCTGCAGAAATCGGTGGCGGTATATATCCGCTTTGGGAACCATCCTCCTTCCCGACGGACGGGCGGGACTCCCTGGTGGGGTTCGACCGATGATCATCTCGAACGCCTGCGGCTCATCGCGGCGGCCGGGATTGACGAGGTGATCGGGATCCTTGACCCCATCACCGCTGCTTCCATTGAGAAGTTCGGCGAAATCGGTGCCCGGTTTCGGGCGGCTGGGTAGGCTCCCGGGCCGGTTCTTCGAAGGAGAGGATTTGAGAAACTTTGCTCTCTGGCTCCACATCCTGGGCGTGGCCACATGGTTTGGGGCCAACGTCGCCCAAGCCGTGATCGGGACGAAATTGATGAAAGACAATGCCGCTGCCCCCGCCTGGCTGCGGGCCGTGGAGAAGTCATCTGGACCCATTTACGGAACGGCGGCCGTGGTCATCCTCGCTACCGGCATTTACCTGGTCCTCGGATCCGATGGGGCCTATTCGTTCGGCTCGGTATTTGTTGGGATCGGGATCGCGATCCTCATCGTCCTGGGAGCCATGGGCGGTCTTGTTTTCGGACGCAAGACCAAGCAGATGATCGCTCTTTTCGATTCGGGGAAGGCGTCCGAGGTGCCTTTGGTGTACCGCTCCCTCAGCTCCTTCGGAATTCTCGACACGGTGTTGCTGGCCGTGGCGGTGCTGGCGATGGTCTCGAAATGGGGTGCCTAGCTCGGTTCTGCGGGCTGGAATCGTTGTTGAACGACCGTTGCCACCCTGGGCTCCCGAATAGGCGGTGGTTGCGAACTCCACGGCAGCGCCGCCGCCCGGCGTAGTCCGATAGCCAGGAGATGGAAGCCGAGCGTCAACAGAGTCAACGCCGCCCCCGCCGCCAGCAATACGTGCCACAGCAGCGCCCCGGTGAAGTCGCGGGTGACGATCGCCCAGTAAACGAGTGTCCCCCAGTCGTTGTACGTGGCCGTGTACGAGAGCCAGGACAAAAAGCCTTGGGTTACCACCGCGCCGGCGGCGGCCAGGACCACGTAGGCGCACGCCAGCGGCAGCAACGCTGGGAGCAGATGTCGGAAAATGACCTGGCGGGTGGAAGCACCGGCGATACGGGCGGCGTCCACAAAACCCGAAGCCATGATCGGCATCGCCTGTGACCGCAACACCAATGCTCCACTCGAGATCCCTGTCAATGCTCCGAACAGCAGCCCGAAGATGAACGGGGTCAGTCGATCAGCGCGGGGGTCGGCACCGAAGATGAGCAGCACGATCGGCACCGGGAGATAGAGGCCGGCGTCGACGAGGATTCCCAGCAGGCGGTCGGCGGTGCGAAAACCGGCCGAAAGCGAGGCCACGCTGATGGCCACGACCGCCGTTGTCACCGCCGCGGTGAGACCGGCGAGCAGGGCCGGCCACGTCCCCGCCAACAACATAGAAAAGGTGTCTTTGCCGAATGCATCGGTTCCGAGGAAATGTGCGCCCGACGGCGGCGAAGGATGGCTGAGGGCGACGTCATAGCCAGCACGGGGGTCGTAGATCCCGGGCAACCAAACCGTCTCCAGAAGCACCGGATGCGACAACGCCAGGAGGCCGAAGAAGACGAGAATTCCCAGACCGATCTTGGCCTCGACGTGAGCCACCACCGCTCGCAGCCAGCCCCGGAGCCAGGCCGTCCGGCTATGCACGCACGACGACCTTCTCCAGCTTGATGCGGGGATCGAGCTTGACGACGATCAAATCCAAGACGATCCGGAGAAGAAGGGTGATGACCCCGACCACGACCAACCCGCCCATCGTCACCACTAGGTCACGCTCGCGCAGCGATCCGAAGAGCACCGAGGCAACTCCCGGGATTTGAATCCGGTAGCCGCCGAGGCGAGCGAAGCTCGCTTCCACGATTACCAGTCCGCCGAGGGCAAAGGGGAGGTTGGCGGTGAGGCGCGAAAGAGCCGGCAGCAGCGCCACCCGTCCGGCGTGGCGATTGCGCACCTGGTGGTCGGTGAGGCCTTTGGCGCGGGCAGTGAGGACAAAGTCGGAATCGGCCAACCCATCCATTGATGCCGCGATCACCAAGACGATGTCTCCGATCGAAAGCAAAAAGAGCACCAGCATCGGCAGTGTCAGAAAGGCGAGAAGGTCGCCTGCGTAGGAAAGGATCCCGAGTTGCGACCACCCCCAAACGGTCAATAGGGGGATGACGAGGAAGCTCGTCCGGCGGGCGGGCGCTTTCCACTTCAAGGGCAGCATTCGAATGGCGGCGAGGGCGACGCCAACCAGGAGGAGGGCAGTCGCCATCATCTGCCAGAGGATCGATTGCTGTGATGGTCCCTGCCGCCAGAGGTTGAAGTCGAGGGCGGTGAGATCGTTGAAGAAGCTGAATCCGAAGAGATTGAGGGTGGTGTAGAAGGCGAGGAACACGAGCCAGGGGGGAAACACCGAGGTGAGGGTGGCGGCGCCGAGAGTGGTGTGGGTAAGAGACTGCTTGCGCCAACCCGCCCAACGGCCGATCCGGCTGCCGAAGAAGAAGGCGGCTCCCAAACCGAGGGCGAACATCATCAAGGTCCAGGGGAGGGCGTCGAGGAGTTGGTCGACCACCGGTCGCCCGCGGGGGTTTTGCCCCAGGTCGAGCGAGAAGGTGCGTCCCAGCCAGATCAGATACTGATGCCATACCGGGCGGTCGAGGGCGAGGGCTTCTCGGACCCGGGCCGCGTCACCGGCGCTGCCACCCACTGCGAAGTTGTCGGCGAAGTCGCCGGGGACGAGGAGGCGGGTCCCAAAGAAGACGGCCGTGAGGAAGACGATGATTCCCACGACCCCGGCCAGAATCCTGGCGAGGACGTATCGCCGGAGCATGTAGGCAATCTAGGGCTACGGCTTGAGAAGGCGCTCGAAGCGCCGGCGGGTGATGGCCATCCCCACCGCCCCCATCACCACCAAGAAGGCCAGGTGGCCAAAGGCGGAACCGTCGAAGATTCCGAGGGTCGAGGCTCGCATCAGCTCGACCCCGTGGTAGAGCGGCGAAATCCAGACCAAACGCTGGATGGCCTCCGGGTAGGCGGTGATGGGAAAGAACGTTCCTGAGAATAGGAACAAGGGTTGAGTCACCAATTGCACCAGATCGAAGTCCTGCCAACCCTTCATGAACGTCGTGCAAGCCATTCCGACACCGGCGAAGGCGAATCCAATGAGGAGCGCGATTGGTACCGCCAGAATCGCCCACCAGGATTCGATCAGCCCAAAGATCGCCATCACGATCACGAAGGCAGTGGCATAGAGACCGCCGCGAATCTGCGACCAGGCGATCTCGCCCAAGGCGACGTCCATCGCCCCCAGTGGGGTGGCCAGCATCCCGTCGTAAATCTTTCCCCACTTGAGTCGGAAGAAGACGTTGAGTGTCGACTCATAGACAGCGCCATTCATGGCCGACGACGCCAGCATGGCCGGGGCCACGAAGGCGGCGTAGCTGACGGCGCGGCCGTCGGCGAGGTTGATCTGATCGATCAGAGTCCCCACTCCAAAACCGATCGAGAAAAGATAGAAAACCGGCTCGAAGAAACCCGAGAAAAGGATGATCCAGATCCGCTTGTAGAGAATGAAGTTGCGTTCCAGCAAGCGAATGGCGCGCGAGCCTTGGCGAGGCATCGGCGGAATCGGCCGGGTAGTGGTGATAGTGCTCATGTGTGCAGACGCCTGGTGAAGTTGCGACCGGCCAGGAACAGTCCCACAACCGCCAGGGCTACCAACACGAGGGTGTGAACCCACCACGGGAAGTGGGGAGACTCCGGCACTCCCGCCGCCCCCCGCGCCAGCTCGACCCCATGCCAAAGGGGCGAGAGGAAAACGATCGGCTGCAGGAACGAGGGAAGCTGGTCGACGGGAAAGAAGGTGCCCGAAAAGAGGAACATCGGCATCAGCCCGAAACGGAAAAAAGAAGACAGGGCCCGGTCGTCGTCGAGGGTGGCGCACCAGGCGGCGATGGGAGTGGCGAACGCGACGCCCGTCAGCACCGCCGGGCCCACCGCAGCCAACGCCGGTCCCACCTCCATGGCGTCGAGCAGCACCATGATTCCGGCGTAGACGGCCAGATTGAAGATGAGCCGAATCCCGAGGAATCCAATCAGGCCGTGGACCAGGTCGGGGGGTCGGATCGGAGTGGCGAGGGCGGCGTGGTAGTTCTTAGTCCACTTGATCCCCGCCACCACCGGGTAAGTCGACTCGCCGGCGGCGGTCATCATGGCCGTCGCCGCCAACAGAGCCGGAGCGATAAAACCGATATACGCCCCGCGGCCGGTGCCGGCTCCTTGGTCGACCAGCCGGCCCAGTCCACCTCCCATCGCCAGCAGAGTGAAGAACGGAACCGCGAAGCTCGAGATGACTGATCCGCGCCACGTATGCCGGTAAAAGCGGGCGTTGGCCTCGACGACACGAAGGGCAGGGGCGGCCACGTCAATCCACCAGAGACCGACCGGTGAGATGGAGAAAGACATCTTCGAGCGTGGAGCGACGAGCAAGCGTCATCTCTGGCTCCAGCCCGCGATTGTGTACTTCCTCCATCGCCTTCTCCGCTTCATCGGCATACACGAGAATGCGGTCGGGGAGCACTTCGATCCGCGACCCGATGCCTTCGATGCGCGGCGCCACTAGCTCTTGTTCGCCAGCAGGGAAACGGAGCTCAACCACCTCCCGAGTCGAGTGTTCCTGGATCAAGCTGCGCGGCGAACCCTCGCCAACGATTTTTCCCTTGTCCATGATCACCAGGCGATCGCAGAGTTGTTCGGCCTCGTCCATGTAATGAGTAGTGATGACCAACGTGGCCCCGTCCCGTTTCAGTCGATAGAGACGATCCCACAACAAGTGGCGGGCTTGCGGGTCGAGACCGGTCGTGGGCTCGTCGAGAATGAGGATCTCTGGTCGGTTGATGAGGCCGCGGGCGATGGTGAGCCGCCGCTTCATCCCTCCCGAAAGTGGGTCCACCTTGCTTTTCTTTCGATCCGACAGCTGGGCGAAGGCCAGCAGTTCGTCGATCCGCTGGCGGATCTCGGATCGGGGGAGATCGAAGTAGCGACCGTAGATGAAGAGGTTCTCCTCCACCGTTAGCTCGGTGTCGAGGTTGTCTTCTTGGGGAACCACCCCGAGTCGAGCGCGGATCGCCGCCCCCGCGGTGGCGGGGTCGAGGCCGAACACACGCAGCGTTCCCTCGGTGACCGGCGAGGTGGCAGCGATCATCTTCATCGTCGAGGTCTTGCCGGCGCCGTTGGGACCCAGAAAGCCGAAGGCCTCCCCGGGAGCGATCTGAAAATCGATCCCATCGACGGCCTGGAACTCACCGAACTTCTTCGAGAGGTTGGTGGCGATGACGAGCGGCTCTGCCACCGGCCAAAGTTAGCGGAGGCCGGTGACGCCGCCTTTCGAATTGGCGGTGCCCAGAGTTAGCGTCACTGCCGATGAGTGGCTCACCAGTGCCCCGGCGCGCCCGCATGGGCTGGTGGGGAAGGGTCCTGTTGCTGGTCGCCCTGTTGGTGATCGGGCTCTTGGGTACCGCGTTGTACACCGAGTTCCGGATGGCCGATGCCGGGTCCCTCTCTGCTCTCGGGGAGGGGGAAGGGGTTTACCTGATCGTCGGGAGCGACAGCCGGGCCAATCTCCCCCCTGACCTCGGCAGCTTCGGAGACTTCCCGGGAGCCCGAGCGGATGTGATCATGCTCGCTCAGGTCGCAGGCAATCGCCGCCAGCTCCTATCGATTCCCCGCGACCTCAAAGTCGAGGTCCCCGGGGAGGGAACCGAGAAGATCAACGCCGCCTATTCGTTCGGAGGCCCCAACCTGATCACAGAGACGGTCGCCCTGACCACGGGGATCCGAGCGAATCATTACCTCGAGATCGACTTCGCCGGCTTCGCCGCCATCGTGGATGCACTCGGTGGGATCGAGCTCGATTTCCCGTTCCCGGCCCGTGATCTCAACTCCGGTCTGTTGGTCGAGGTGGCAGGCACCCATACCGTCAACGGAGCCGCTGCTCTCGCCTATGCCCGGTCCCGTCAGTACGAGGAACTGCGCGATGGCGAATGGGTGGGGGAGTCGGTGGCCGGAGACCTCGCCCGCACCGGCCGCCAACGCCACGTTCTCCTACAGATCATGCGCAAGGCTTCCTCGCCAACCGGCCTTGTGCGGAGCCCGCTCGTCATGCTGGCCGCCGCCTCTCACCTCAAAGCCGACGCCGGCACCACGGTTTTCGACCTGGCCGAACTGGGATGGGGGATGGCGACGTCATCGGAAACCGATTCGGCCACCCTGCCGGTCCAGGTCTCGAATGAGGGCGGAGTGTCCTACGTCGTCGCAGTCCCACCCTCCGAGGAGGTTCTGACCGCCTTCCTCAACCGCCAGCCTCTCCCCTCATGACTTTCTGCCGACCCAGGGTTGTTAGGGCGGTTCCACGTACCTACCGACCCACAGAATGAGCACGACGATTGAAGCTGTCGTCTTCGACGTCGGCGAGACCTTGATCGACGAGAGCCGGATCTGGGAGCGCTGGGCCACTCGCCTCGGCGTCACTCCCTTCACACTCCTCGGCGCGGTCGGCGCCATGGCAGCCCTCGACCGTTCCCACCTCGATGCCCTCAAGCTGGTGAAGCCTGACTTCGACCTTGCTACCGAGCGCGAACGCTGGGCCGCAGAAGAGCCCGATTCGCTGCGCGAGAATTTTGACGAGGAGGACCTCTACGCCGACGTCCGCCCAGCTCTCGATGCCCTGCAAGCAATCGCCTTGTCAACCTGGATAGCCGGCAATCAGCCGGTGGCGGCGCGCCAAGCACTGATGGCCATGGACCTGCCGGTGCGATCGATCATCAATTCCTCCGACCTCGGGGCCGAGAAGCCTGATCCTCTCTTTTTCGGCGCGGTCGCGGCTGCGGTGGGCGTCGAGGCCGCTCACATCCTTTATGTGGGAGATCGGCTCGACAATGACGTGCTTCCGGCCCGGGCCGCCGGGATGCGCACGGTGCTGATACGGCGGGGCCCCTGGGGTTATCTCCACGCCAGCCGACCGGAGGCGGAAAAGGCCGATGCCATCTGCGACTCGCTGCTTGAAGTCCCGGCCGTGGCCGGGTCGATGTAGGCGTCTCCGCAAGAATGAGCACAGTGTTGGGATCGGCTGTCGCGATCATCCTCGTGCTGGGCTCGGTGCTGCCCCCGGGTGGCACCTTTATCGACGACGACCACCTGCCGGCTGAAGGAGCGATCGAAGCGCTGGCTGGGGCCGGGCTCACGAAGGGATGTCGGATCGACTTCTTCTGTCCACAGGGCCCGGTCACCCGCGGGGAAATGGCCACCTTTCTCGGCCGAGCCCTGGGCGTGACGCCAGAGCCCTCGACGACTCTCTTCACCGACCTCGATCCCGGTGCCTTTTACACCGGCTACGTCAACGCCTTGGGCGCGCAGGACGTGATTGCCGGTGAGATCGATGGCACGTTCCGCCCCAACCGGTCGGTGAGCCGGGCCGAGATGGCCGCGCTCCTCGGTCGAGCCCTACATCTGCCTCCGGCGCAGAGCCCTTCCAATTTCGTCGACGTCGATCCCGCCGACTGGTTCGCTTCCCACGTCGAAGCGATCAGGGCGGCGGGGATCACGATCGGCTGCGCGCCCGATCGTTACTGCCCGACGACGTCGGTGACCCGCGAAGAGATGGCGATCTTCCTCACCCGGGCCTTCTCACTGTCGATTCCGATGATTCCGGTGCGAACGAGTCCTCTCGATGGCATGCCCGCTCCCGACGGCCTATCGGTCAATCGGAGGGTTATTGGCGTCAAGATCGACAACGCGGCTCCGGCCCGTCCTCAATCAGGCATCGAGAAGGCCGATGCCGTGATCGAGCTCATGGTGGAGGGCGGGCTCTCTCGGATGATGGCCTTATATCTGGAGTCGGACACTGACTATCTGGGCCCCGTCCGCTCGGTGCGTCCCACCGACGCCATGGTCGAGGCGCTGGGAGCAACGGTAGGCATCTCCGGAGGCCAGCCGTGGATCGCCGACATGCTGGCCATCGAGGGCGTGCCATTTATTCGCGAGTCGCAGGTGAAGCCCCCGACCATGTTTCGCATCACCTCCCGTTCTGCGCCCCACAACCTCTACACCTCCACGGCCGAGCTGCGGGCCGAGGC
>DATFFB010000097.1:0-11277 GCA_035250485.1 Acidimicrobiia bacterium | reverse complement strand
GCGCACGAGGCCACTCTGCGGGGCTTTGTCAAGGCTCTGGAGGCCAAAGACCTTTACACCCGAGGGCACACCGAGCGGGTGGCCTACTTCGCCCAGTTGATCGGACGCCAGCTTCACTTCTCGGGAACCCAGCTCGAACGCCTGCGTTGGGCCGCCCTCATCCACGATGTAGGCAAGCTGGCGGTTCCCGCCGAGCTACTGCGCAAGAAGGGCCGTCTCAGTGCTGACGAATACACCGAGATGCAAAGCCATGCTCACCTGGTCGAGGAAATCCTGGCCGAGGTCGAATTCCTACAACCGATGGTCGAAATTGCTTCTGGCCATCACTCGAACTTCGACGGTACGGGATATGGAGGTAGCGGTCATCGTCACGGCGAACGTCCACGCCTCGAGAGCTCAATCCTGGCAGTGGCCGATGCCTTCGACGCCATGACGTCCACCCGGAGCTATCGAATGGCTCTCACCCAGGCATACGCCCTCGACGAGCTCCGGCGAAACGCCGGCGGCCAGTTCGACCCACTTGTCATCGACGCGCTCGAACAGGGGCTGCGACTGGTCGGGGAAACCTACGGATCAAGCAACATCGACGACGAGGAACTTGCCCGTCGTCTGGCCGAACAGATCGCAATTCGTGAAACGGTCTGACCGGAACCCGTCGCCGACGCTGCTGATTGCGATCGCCGTGGCAGTAGGCGTTGCTGTAGTAGGTCTGCAACAAGAGCAAGCCACCACCCGCGAGCTCGTGGTGGGTGTAGTTGCCATGTGTCTGGCGATGCAGGTCAGAGTGCCGCCTCGCTCATCCACGTACTTCGGGCTCGGGATCGCGATCGCGGCGGCAACGCCGGTTTACTTCATTCACGAGAGCAGGACTGACCTGGGCGCCACCCTCGTCGTGATGGGATTGGGGACGGCTTTGGGGCTGACGTGGACCCTGTTCCGGTCGCCGTCGGGAAGCGCCCCCTCGCTGTTTTATCAGTTGATGGGGATGGCGGCTTATGTGCTGGTGTTTGCCGCGATCCTGCCGCTTCCCGCAGTTCAGGCCATAGACGACGAGTGGAGGGTGATGATCCCGCTCGCGATTGGCGCCGGAGCCTGGTTGCTAATCGTAAGGTCGGGCACGAGGTTCGAGCGTCACCATTCGAGTGGTGTAGACCCGTTCAATCGCGATTTCATCGACGACGTCAACGTTTTCGTCAGCCTGGTCGGAACCGGCGCTCTCCTCGCCCTGACGTATCGCCGGCTGGGGCTCTGGGCGATCGGGGTGGCGGGGCTTCCTTTCCTTTTCGCCCAGTCCGCCTTTGGTCGATTTCTGCGAATCAAACGTACCTATCGGCAGACGATCAGAGCTCTGGCACGAATCCCGGAGGTTGCCGGCCTGGGCGTGGACGGCCACGCCGATCGAACCGCCCGCCTGGCCTCCGAAGTGGGCTACGACCTGGGACTTGGGCGCGGGGATCTCGAGGACCTCGAATACGCGGCCCTGATGCACGACATCGGCCGCATCACTCTGACCGAGCCTGCCATCCTTCGCGTCGGCTATACCGACGACGACATCGCTCGTTGGGGAGCGGAGATCATCAGCGAGGCTCCATCTCTTTCCGGGGTGGCGGAGTTGGTTCGCAAACTGCACGAGCCCTATCGCAAGCCCGGGGAGCAAAGCGATCCTGGGATTCCTCTCATCTCGAAAGTTGTGCGAGCGGCCAGTTCGTACGACCACCTCATCGTGGAGCGAAAACTTTCACCATTGCAGGCGGTCGAGGTGCTCCATCAAGGAGCGGCCTACGACTTCGACCCGACGGTGATTGCCGCTCTGCGTCGAGTGCTTGAGCGACGACTCGCGTTCCACCCCACGCAGGCGTGACTCAGAGGCGAGAAGCGGATCCGGCTTCTGCCCGCGCCCCGCGCTTGAACCAGCGCACGGGTCGTCGCAGTTCGAATTCGATAAACCGCCCGAGTCCGAACGCGAGAAAAACGTCGCCGAGGGATAGCACCTGGCCAATGTTCAGCACTCTGATCGGGATCACGTCAGCGAGGAACGGCAACAACGAATCACGATTGAGAACCACGTGCTTATAGCTCTCCGCGATCACAGGATCGCCGGGGGCAAAACCCGAGGCGACCTCCGCGGCTTCCGCGAGCACGGGCATGCCTCCGTTCAGCGCGATCACGCTGAAGTTCATGAGGACGCCTAACCCGGCGAGCCACAGTCCGGGCCGCTCCTTGTTGAGCAAGACGAGGATGATCAGTGGCAGATAGCTGAGGAGAATCAGCGTCACGCCGAGCCCGGAGCTGGGCGTATAGCGGGCGGCGATCTGCAACGCGAAGCCGAGCGGCAACAGCCACCAAAGCCGGAGATGGATGTCCCCCAAGTTGGACAACCGGCCCCCGCGCAGGATGGCGATCGCCATGGACAGGAACAAAACCGTTACCAGCCATAGCATTGGCCGACGCTATCACACGAAGGGATTTCCGCCAGATGGTGAAAATCGACCTAGTCGGAGCCCGGGCGACGATCACGATCGACGATCCCGAGAGACGCAACCCACTCAGTGCTGCGACCGTCGACGACCTGATCCGACTCACCTTTGAGGCCAACTCCAACCCCGAGGTCAGGGTCATCGTCTACACCGGGGCAGGGGATCAAGCTTTTTCGGCCGGCGGGGACCTCTCATCGGGTTTCTTTGACGATCCCATCGGTCTGCACAGGGAGCGAGGACGCCTCGCCGAACTCTTCCGAACGATGTGGGAGGGGGAAAAGCCCACTGTCGCCCGGGTGAACGGTCATGCCCTGGCCGGCGGTTTTGGGCTGGCAGTGGCTTGCGATGTAACGATCTGCGTGGAGGACGCCCGCCTGGGAACGCCAGAGATTGGGGTGGGACTCTGGCCCATGATGATCACGGTGCCGCTCCTGCGGGCCATCTCACCGAAAGCGCTCTTCGAGTTGATGGCGACCGGTCGGGTTCTGACACCGGACGAGGCGCTCCGCCTGGGGGCTGTGTCGCGCGTCGTACCCCGTTCGGATCTCGATACCGCGGTCGAAGAGGTGGTCGCCGCCTTGGCTAGGCACAGCCCGGCGACCCTGGCTCTCGGTCGACGGGCGTTTGGCGCCGTCGCCGGGATGAGCCCTCTGGCCGCCCTCGATTTTCTCCAAGCCGGTCTGACGACGCTGACCCTGACCGACGACGCCAGGGAGGGTCTGCGGGCCTTTGCCGAAAAGCGCGATCCCACCTGGAGGGCGCGCTAGCCGCGCGGATTTTTTCGTCCTGCAGCCAAAGAAATCCGCGCAGAGAGAATCAGAAGGCTCGGGGTAGCCTGACTCGGTGCAACGGGTCTTGCGAGTGCTGGGATGGGGCCTCCTCGGCATGGCCGGACTGGTCGCCCTCTTCCTCGTTTATCAGCTTTTCGTCACCGACCTTTTCAACGCTCGTTCCCAAGCCCGGGCTGAAGTCGAGTTGGAAACGAGCTTGGAAATTCGTCGAGCCGAGTTGGCGATTGTTACGACGACGACCGCCACCACGACTCCGGACCCCGAGGACCCGGTCGAGGTGGTGCCGCCTCCCGAGCTGATCGCCGAGCCAGCCGTGCCGGTCGGGGTCCCATTCGGGCGAATCGAGATTGACAAAATCGGCCTCGATGCCGTGCTTTTCGAGGGAGTCGATCGAGACACTCTCAAGCTCGGTCCGGGGCATATGCCCGAGACGCCGCTGCCCGGTCAACCCGGCAATGCCGTCGTCAGCGGGCATCGGACGACTTATGGGCGACCGTTCTTCGATGTCGATCAGCTGGTCGTGGGGGACACGATCGACGTTGAGACTGCTCTCGGGTTGAGTACGTATGCCATTCGCCAGATCCTGGTGGTGGCCCCAACCGATGTCTGGGTGACAGATCCCATCGAAGGAGCCTGGTTGACCCTGACCACCTGCAATCCCAAGTTCTCGGCCGCCGAGCGCCTGATCATCCAGGCGGAAATGGTGGGAGGTCCAAACCTCGAGTACGTGCAGGCGCTGACCGCTACGGCCGTCCGGCCGGCTGCATGACGAGGGCTCGAAAGGTGGCGACCTGGGTCGCCGCGATCGCCATTGGCCTGGTTCTCCTGTACTTCCTCTTTGAGTGGGCGGGGGACCTGCTCGACTCGGGTGGCGCAGTCGGCTAGTAATACACGACCATGTCATTGTTGGGACGCAAGAAGGCCGACCTGGCAGGAGTGGATCCCGCTCGGGTTCCTCCAGGCCAATACGTGACAGAGCGTTTTCCCGTCCTCCATGCCGGGGTCGTTCCCAAGGTCGACTTGTCGAAATGGGACTTCCGCGTGGAAGGTCTCGTCGCCGCTCCCGTGGTCTGGTCCTACGAGGACATCAAGTCGATGCCGGTCACCGAGAAGATCCTTGACATCCACTGCGTGACGAAGTGGACCAAGCTCGACACACGCTGGGAAGGCGTCAGCGTCAGTGAGGTCATGTCCCGGATCGAAGTTGATCCGAGGGCGACTCATGTTCTGGTACAGGCCGAACAGGGGTTCACAGCCAACATTCCCCTACGAGACTTCACCCGCGCCGAGAACCTTTTCGCCTATCGGTTTGGAGGAGAGGATCTCGAACCCGAGCACGGCTGGCCGCTGCGACTGGTTGTTCCCCACCTCTATTTCTGGAAGTCGGTGAAGTGGGTGCGGGGACTGCGATTCCTCGACCACGACACTCCGGGTTTCTGGGAACGGAACGGGTACCACATGTACGGAGACCCCTTCCGCGAGCAGCGTTACTGGGGCGACTAGCTCCGACGACTAAACCCCGTGCACTGAGCCGTGGAAACCACGGCTTATAGCATTACGTTGCTTTCAGGCCATCTGGCGGAGGACGTAGTGGAGGATGCCGCCATGCCGCAAGTACTCCACCTCGATCGGGGTGTCGACGCGGGCGATAACCGGTATCTCGACGACGGTGCCGCCTTCCTTCCTCGCTTTCAGAACCAAGCGCTGACGCGGCACCAGATCGTCTTCCACCTCGAGGTCGTAGGTCTCGGTTCCGGTGAGGCCATAGCTGGAGGCCCCCTCGCCGGGGAGATACTCGATCGGCAGCACACCCATCATCACCAGGTTCGAACGGTGGATGCGCTCGAAGCTCTCCACCAAGACGGCCTTGACCCCCAGGAGGAAAGTGCCCTTCGCCGCCCAGTCGCGCGAAGAGCCCATCCCGTAGTCCTTTCCACCCAGCACGAGGAGCGGGATCCCTTCTGCCTGATAGTGGGTTGAGGCTTCGTAGATGCTCTTCACGGTCCCGTCCAGGAAGTCGGTCGTCCAACCTCCCTCGGTGCCGGGAGCAAGGAAATTACGAACGCGGATGTTGGCGAAGGTACCTCGGGTCATGACCCGGTCGTTGCCCCGGCGAGAGCCATAAGAATTGAAGAGGGGAGGCTGGACGCCGTGGTCGATCAGATAGCGGCCGGCGGGGGAGTCGGGTTTGATGGAACCGGCCGGACTGATGTGATCGGTCGTCACCGAGTCCCCGAGCATCGCTAGGACGCGGGCCTCGCGGATGGGAGCGATCGGCGTCGGATCGGGGGAGAGGTCTTGAAAGAATGGTGGCTCCTGGATGTAGGTCGACTCCGGCAGCCAGTCGTAGAGCAATCCGCTGCTGGTGTCGATTCCCTGCCACTCGGCCGAGCCGGTGAACACATCTCCGTAGCGCTCGGTGAACTGCTGGCGGTTGACGGATTCCGCCACCACTCGGGCGATCTCTTCCTGACCGGGCCAGAGGTCTGCCAGCATCACCCCGGAGCCCGGGATGGGCTCCTTGAGCGGGTCCCAATTGACGGTGCCGGCCAACGCATAGGCCACCACCAGCGGCGGCGAGGCCAAATAGTTGGCGCGCACGTCCGGTGAGATCCGGCCCTCGAAATTCCGATTACCGGACAGAACCGAAACAGCCACCAGACCGTGAGTGTGGATAGCGGCCGAAATCTCATCTGCCAGTGGGCCCGAGTTTCCGATGCAGGTCGTGCATCCGTATCCGACGATGTAAAAGCCGGCGGCTTCGAGATCATCGAGGAGCTCGGCCTTCTCCAAATACTCGGTGACCACTTTCGACCCCGGCGCCAACGACGTCTTCACCCAGGGCTTTCGCGTCAGCCCCTTCTCGCGGGCGTTGCGGGCGATGAGGCCGGCCGCCACCATCACGTCGGGGTTCGAGGTGTTGGTGCACGAGGTAATGGCGGCGATCACCACGTCGCCATCGGTGAGATTGAAAGTTCCTTCGGAGCCGCTCACTGCCACCACCGGGGCGGGGCCGCTTCGCTCGTAGAGCGCTGCTGAAACCTGATTCCAGTTGTGCTTCATCTGGTCGAGATCCACGCGGTCCTGGGGCCGGCGAGGCCCGGCCAGGGCGGGGCGAACGGTCCCCAGGTCTAGGTCGAGGCCCGAGCTGTAGACGATCTTTTGGTTGTCGTCCCGCCAGAGGCCCTGGTGGCGGTAGTAGCTCTCAACTGTTTCGGTCAGGGCCTCGGGTCGGCCGGTGAAGCGCAGATACTCGATGGTCTGCTGGTCGACGGGAAAGAAGCCGATGGTGGCGCCGTATTCGGGCGCCATATTGGCGATGGTGGCCCGGTTCGCCACGGGCATCTCGTCGAGGCCGGGTCCATAGAACTCGACGAACTTCCCCACCACTCCATGAGCGCGCAGCATCTCCGTCACCCGCAATACGAGATCGGTGGCCGTCGCTCCCTCGCGCAGAGTTCCCGTGAGCCGGAAACCGACAACCTCGGGTAGCAACATCGAAATCGGCTGACCGAGCATTGCCGCCTCGGCCTCGATTC
Source organism: Acidimicrobiia bacterium (assembly GCA_035250485.1). GTDB lineage: Bacteria > Actinomycetota > Acidimicrobiia > Spongiisociales > ZC4RG35 > JACCTH01. Next base: position 4,470 of record DATFFB010000097.1, on the reverse strand, counting down.
CCCCCACCCCCCAGCCGACCACTCCTAGCCCGTTGATCATCGTGGTGTGCGAGTCGGTTCCCACGAGCGAATCGGGATAGAGCCATTCGCCGTCGTCCCATACCACTTTGGCCAAGTACTCGAGGTTGACTTGATGGACGATGCCCGTGGCCGGGGGCACGACGCGGAAGTTGGCGAAGGCCTGTTGGCCCCACTTTAAAAATTGGTACCGCTCCTGGTTGCGCTCGAATTCCTTCTGGCTGTTGATCAAGAGGGCGTCGGATCGAGCGAAGGCATCGACCTGAACCGAGTGGTCGATGACCAGATCACAAGTCACCCCCGGGTTGACCTTGGCCGCGTCTGGCTCCCTCCCGGTCATGCGAACAATGGCGGCGCGCATCGCCGCCAGGTCGACGATCGCCGGGACGCCGGTGAAGTCCTGGAGCACGACCCGACCGGGAATGAAGGGAATCTCGATCTCGCCTACCGCCGTGGCGTTGTAGCTCAAGATCCCCTCGACATCCTTTTCCTCGACGAGAACCCCATCGAGTCGGCGCAGCGCCGCCTCCAGCAAAACCCTGATCGAGTAGGGCAGGTGCTCGATGCCTTCGACCGCAGCCAACGAGGCGATGCGGCGCTCGCCGAGTGGGCTTGAAAACTGTTCCGCTGAGCCCATGATCAGGTGCGGCCCCGGATGGCGACCGCCACAGGCACCTCGGTCACGCAATCCTCATCGAGGTCGGTGTGCGGGGTCAGTACAGGGTCGCAGTCGTGGTGAAGGGCACTCATGATCCCGGCCACCATCCCGCGGTCGAGGGAGCAAACTACCTCGGGATGGTCGGTTGCGGCCTCGCCGAAAGGACAGTGACTGGTGAGCAGTCGTCTCTGCTCGCTGTCGACGCTCACCTCGAAGCCGACCCCCCCCATCAATTTCGCCAAAGCCGCCACTGCTTCCTCGTAGCCCGGCTCCGCTGGCGTGCCAACGGATTCGGCGAGCTCTTTCCCATACTCCCGCCCGACCTGTTCGGCGATGAGGGAAACGTTGGCCGGATCGACCCGGCTGATCACCCTTACCAGGAGGTCGACGAGGAGGTCGTAGCGACGACCGGGATGAATCGCCACCGACTTTCGGGTGGCCTCATAGGCCTTGGCCGGCCGCCCGGCGCCCGAACGCCCCCCTGAGCGATGCCGCGCGGCTTGGACGAATCCCTCTTCTGTCAGTTTGTCGAGATGATGACGGGCGACATTGGGGTGGATTGAAAACAACTCGGCGATCCTGGCACTGGTCATCGGTTCGGCAGATTGGCGGAGGGCGAGATAAATCCCGCGCCGGGTGGGATCGCCCAGGGCTGCGACCAGTCCGCCGATACTGCGGTCGAGTCCTGCCAGGGATTGCCTGGAGCGTCGTTCGTCAAAGCGGGTAGGGGCCACCCCGAAACTATACTTAGGGGGTTCTTCCAACTCCTTTGGCCTCTAAGGAGGCCCAACGCGGAGAGGAAATAGTGAGGACAAGCGACGAACTCCAACGCGCCCTGGGAGAGGTGATCGAACCCGCCTTGGGTCGTCGCCTAGGCGAGCTTGGGCTGCTCACGAACGTCGAAAAAGGTCTGCTGGGAGTCGCCCGGGCCCAGGTGAATATTCCCTTCCCCAACTACCCGTTCGCCAACGACCTGTCCCAGAGCATGCAGGAAGCCGCCGGGGGGCGGTTATCTGTCGAGATGGTGACGATGGAGGAAGCGGAGGCCACCGCCTTCATCACTCGGCTGGTTGACGCCTCGGGCCCACGGGTCGGTCAAAGTGGGTCGGCAACCAGGGTTCTGGCGGTGTCATCGGGGAAGGGAGGAGTCGGCAAGTCGTCGGTGACGACGAACCTGGCCGTGGCCTTCTCCCGGCAGGGAAAGAAGGTGGGCGTCATCGACGCCGACATCTGGGGCTTTTCGATTCCCAAGATGCTGGGTGTACGCAACGCCCCACTGGTTATCGGCGCGACCATCATCCCGCCGCTGGCCTTCGGCATCAAAGCGATGTCGATGGACTATTTCGTCCCCGAGGATCGCGCCGTGGTGTGGCGGGGACCGATGCTTCATAAGGCGATCGAACAGTTCCTTACCGATGTGTTCTGGGACAACCCCGATTACCTAATCGTCGACATGCCGCCCGGAACCGGCGACATCGCCATCTCCATGAGCCAATTTCTGCCGCGAGCGCAAGTGCTCTTGGTGACGACTCCTCAGCCGACGGCCCAGCGAGTGGCGCGGCGGGCCGCCTTGATGGCCGACACCGTCAATCAGGAAGTTCTCGGCATCGTCGAGAACATGAGCTGGTTTACCGCCGACGACGGGAAGCGATACGAACTGTTCGGTTCCGGTGGCGGAGCGGCGCTGGCCGAAGAGTTGAAGGTTCCGCTGCTGGCCCAGATCCCCTTGCTGCCGGCGATGCGGGAGGGAGCTGACCAAGGGATACCGGTTTCCCTGGCCGCGCCTGGAAGCGAGGCAGCCGAGGCTTTCGATCAACTTGCGACCGGAGTCGAGGCTCGGAGGCCGCGGGTGCGGACGCATCCCCAGCTCGTCATCAACTCCTAACCCTTCTTCCGTGTTTTTGGCCACATATATGTGCCCAAAATACGCAAGAACGAATAGGTCAGGTACGGATGCTCTCGCCGATGGCGCCGGCGATCCCAAGGGCCACGAGCACCAGCCAGAAGATAAGGAACAGCAGCCCGAGGCCCAGGAGGCAGGTCCCAACGATGCCGCAGATCCGGCCCGCCTGGGCCATGCCGACGTTCTCGCGGGGACGGCGTCCGACGGAGATCGCGGCCAACTCGTCATTACCGAGCTTCCAGGCGATCGGCCCCAGGATGCCGCACACCACCAGCGACAGGATGCCAAGGACGAGAACGGTTACGGCCTGACTGGCCTCCTGCGCCGGAGTGTCGCCAGAGGTCATCGACTGAACAGGCCCGTCACGGGAGGGAGGGTGTTGGCATCGAGCCTCACCACCCAAACCACCAGAAAGAGCACCGCCGAGGAGAGCAAGCCAGTATCGACTGTCTGGCGACCGATCGGTCTCCAGCCCAGCTTTCTCACCCCCAACCACCAGATAAGAGCAGCACTCGCCACCAGAACCAGGAATGGGGCCAGGGGATGGAACGCCCAGGCTGCCGACCAATCGCCCCTCAATAGATGAGCGAGAGCGCGAGTCATCCCGCAGCCTGGGCAGGCGGATCCGGTCAGGAGAGCGAACGGGCAGACGGTCGGGATCTCAGCCAACGAAGGTTTGGCTGAGCATCGGAATCGCCACCATCCCGGTCGCCAAGAGGATCAAGCCGAGGCCGAGAATGACAAGACCGATGATTCCGCAAATCCGCCCGGCATTGGCGGTGCCCCGGTTTTCGGGAGGCCGGCGCCCCTCGTCGATGGCCCGGATCTCGTTGTTCCCCATCACCAAGGCGACAATCCCCAGCGGCGAACAGCAGACCAGGCTGAGAATGCCGAGAACGAGGATGGTGGTGGCCTGACTCGCCTCGGGATAGGGACTGGCCGGGGCGGGCGGCAACGGAACGGTCATACTGAAGCTCTCCCTTGGATGCGGCAGCCGGCAGGTTAGAGCTCAGACGCTCCGAAGGCCCGTCTCGAGGCCACTTACCAATTCGTCAACCTGAGAAGGCGTCATGATCAGCGGCGGTGAGATCTGCAACCCATTGCCGACGACCGACCGCACGATCACACCGTGGCTCCTGGTTGCGCCGGCGACCCGGCTCGAAAGGGTGGCATCGGAGGGGTCGAGTTGGAGCGCGGCCATCGCCCCGGTTCCGGCTCGAAGGGCTATGGCTGGTCCCTGGCCAACGAGCGAGCCCAGACTTGTTTCCAGTTCGTTCTCTAATTCGAGCGCGCGGGAGAAAATCGGCTCTTCCTCGTAGATCCGCAACACTTCCAAACCGGCCGCGCACACGGTGGCGTGACCGGAGTAGGTGTAGCCGTGACGCCACATGACTCCGGGTTGGGAGAAGAACGGTTCCGCAACCCGAGGACTAGCGACCAATCCGCCAAGCGGGAGATAACCGGCGGTAACCCCCTTGGCGAAAAGAATCAGGTCCGGGTCGAGATCGAATCGATTGGCGGCGAACCAGTCACCGATCCTTCCGAATCCGGTGATGACCTCGTCGGAGATGAACAGGCCTCCGGCAGCTCGCACGAGGTCACGGGCTGTGTGGAGGTAGTCGACAGGAACCGGCCTCACCCCACCAGCGCCGATCACCGGCTCGCAATAAATGCCGGCGATCCGCTCCGGTCCGGCGTGGTCGATGGCTTTCTCGATCGCCTCGGTGTCGTCGAAGGGGACGAGCACGATGTCTGAGACCAGATCCCCATAGCCGCTGCGGTTGGGTTCGATTCCCGCCAGCGAGGTTCCGTAGGTGTGCATCCCGTGGTAGGCCCACTCCCTGGCGATGAACACCGTTCTCTCGGGAGCGCCGGTGAGCTGGTGGTAGCG
>DATFFB010000096.1:0-4124 GCA_035250485.1 Acidimicrobiia bacterium | reverse complement strand
CGGTTGATCGCTCGATAGTGCACTCCGGCTTCGTTTAGTTGCCGCCGAGAAAGGAGCGCATGCTGATCAGCACCCAAGTCTCGGATGATCTTGTCGTAGTCCATCGGGGAGATCGTGTCGGACCACGAGCCGCGCCGATAGGCCCCTGTTCTTGGCTCGTCGTTCTACGCGCCTGATCCGACCCTGGAGGGGTCGGTTCCGCTGATAAAAACGGTTGGTTAGGCGGGTTGGGCGGCGAAGGAGCGGGAAAGCGCCTCGATCACCGTCTCGATCAGCTCGTCCGTGTCGGGCAGGTCCATTTCGATGTCCGAGGCGGTCAGGTGCTCTTCGATCCAGGGCAGTGATGAGGTCAAAAGCAAGACCGCGCCGTGGGCCCCCGACCACATCGCCCAGGCAATCGCCTCCGGGCTCCGTCCGGGAAGAATCGCTCCCTCCTCGATGCCGTTGCGGACCAGGGCGACCAAGCCCTCCAACACCACAATCCCCGGGTCGCCTTTCAGCTCCTCTGCTTCCACCGCCGCCGGGGGCTCCCCCAGGAAGAGCACCGGGTAGAGGGCAGCGTGCTCGAGACCCCAGCGGATGTATTCGCGACCCAGCAAACGGAGACGTTCGAGGGCTGTCCCTTCCGCCGAGAAGAGCGGGATCAAGCGAGCGGCGAAATCTTCGAATACCTCCCGGCACACCTCATATAAGAGGTGCTCCTTGTCGCGGAAGTGAAGGTAGATCGATGGCGAGCTCACCCCCACACGGTGGGCGATGCTCCGGATCGACACGAGATCCATCGAACCCAGCTCGGCCAAGAGCTCACGAGTGGCATCGAGGATCTCGCGGCGAAGCTGCTCTCCCTCACCCTTGCGCAGCCGGACCCGGCTACTCACACCAGCTCCTCGACCGGAATCGGACGGGTGGTGGGGGTCTCACTGAACCCGAAGCGTTCGTGGATCCGGCGGAGAAAGCGCGGAGCCCACCAATTGGCCCGGCCGGCGAGACGCATGAAGGCGGGCACCAATGTCGCCCGCACCACGAAGGCGTCGACCAGCACCGCCAGCGTCATCCCGATCCCGAACATCTTCATCAGCGTCACTCCGGAAAGGGCAAAGGCCACCATGACCACGGCGATCAAGAGCGCAGCCGAGGTGACCACGCGTCCCGTCCGCTCCAAACCGGTTGCGACCGAGCGCACGTTGTCGCCGGTGTGGTCGTATTCCTCCTTGATACGGGAAAGGAGAAAGACCTCGTAGTCCATCGAGAGGCCGAAGGCGATGCAGAACATGAGGATGGGCATGGTGAGATCGATATGGCCCATCGAGGTGAAGCCCAGAAATTCGGAGAGGTTGCCCTGCTGGAAAATCCAAACCATCGACCCGAAAGTGGCGGAGAGCGACAACAGGTTGAGGACCACCGCCTTGGCTGGCACCAAGACCGAGCCGAACATCAAGAACAGCACTACGAAGGTGACTCCGCCAATGATCCCCAGCGCCAGCGGCAGCCGCGAGGTGATCGCCTCCTTGCTATCGACCAGCGCCGCACTGGGTCCGGTGAGAGCTAGCTCGACCGGGGCGTCAAAGGATCTGATCTCTCTTACCAATTCCTCGGCCGCATTCGACTGCGGATCGACGGCGGGGATGACCTGGAGATAGCTGCCGGCTTCGGATCCGAACCGGAGATTGGCGATTCCGGGCGGGAGCACCTGAGCCCCGTCGACATAGGTTCCGGCCAGGCCATCGACTCGTGACACTCCCTCCAGAGTCGAGAGCTCGGCCGCCAGCGAGCCAATGGATTCGGTGTCGCTCAAGCCGAGGGCGACGACGTCGATCGGAGCCGAATCGAAGCCCGTGAACTCGGTGCGAAGGAGGTCGCCCACCTCACGGGCGGCGGAGTCGGGGGGAAGGATGCGATCGTCCGCCGACCCGAACTCGGCCTGTAGGAACGGCAACCCCAAGAAGACCAGCAGGGCGATGGCGACGGTGGCGACGGGGATCGGCCGCTTCATGACTGCCATCGCCACCCGGTGCCAGATTCCTTCGCCCGTACTCGGACGAAGACGGCGGACCCGCCATTTCTCCACCCGCGGGCCGAGCACGGCCAGCAAAGCGGGCAAGACGATGATGGCTCCCACCGCCGCCAGGGCCACCACCGCGATTCCGGCGTAGCCGAACGAGCGCAGGAAGGCGAGAGGAAAGACCAGCATCGCCGCCAGCGAGACCATCACCGTCCCGGCACTGAATAAGACCGTGCGACCGGCGCTTGCGACCGTGCGCTCCACCGCCTCGCCGGTCTGGTGGCCGGCGGCCAATTCCTCGCGGAAACGCGAGACGACAAAGAGGGCATAGTCGATGGCCAGGCCGAGGCCGAGGGCGGTGGTGAGGTTGAGGGCAAAGATCGAGACCTCGGTGACGCGGGCGAGGAGGTCGAGCACGAGGAAGGTGCCGACGATCGCCACCACGCCCACTCCCAGAGGCAGAAGGGCCGAAACCACCGAGCCGAAGACCACGATCAAGAGGATGAGAGTGATGGGAAAGGCGATCGACTCCGCCTTGACCAAATCCGCTTCGATTACCTCGTTGACCTCCGCGAACACGGCACCCTCGCCGCCAACTGCCACGTCGAGTCCCTGGAACTCGCCTCGATACTCCTCTGCGAGCTGGGCGGAGAGTTCCAGCATCTCGTCCTGGGTGCCATCGAGGCTGGCAAACACCAAGGCCCTGGTGCCGTCGGCGCTGCGGAGTGGTGGCGGCGAACCCAGAGTCCAGTAGGAGCTGACCGAGGCCACGCCTTCCTCGGCCGCCAATGCTCCGCCCAGGGCAACACCCTCCGAGGCGACGGCGGGATCGTCAACCGAACCCGGAGCGCTGGCGACGATGAGGATGTCGGGAGGCGAGACCGCGAACTCGTCGGCCAAGAGTTGGGAGGCAATGAACGATTCGGCCTCGGGATTCTCGAAACCGCCGTTGGAGAGTCGTCCGGCGACACCACTGCCAAAGATCCCCGCGGCGAGGAGCCCGACCACCGCCAGCACCAAGACCAGCCTGCGCCGCCGCACCAAAAAGCTACCGAGCCGTCCCACAATTCCCCTCCTGGGTTTGCGTCACCAGAGTTAACGCCGACAAGTTATCAGCGTTCACTTATCGCTGTCAACCTCTTTTTGCCGAGGTATCGCCTCAGAGCGGTGGAGTTCGCTCCAAGATCACAACGGCGATACGGCGGTCGGTCCGTTTCTGGTATTCGGCGTAGTCGGGCCACACCGCCACCGCCCGCGGCCAGAGCCGACCCCGCTCCTCCGCATCGGCCTCCCGGGCCGTGGCGGCGAAGTGTTCGCCCTCGATCTGCACACCGGCGTTGGGATCATTCCTCAGGTTCCAATACCAATCCGGATGACGGGGCTTGCCGCCGAAGGAGGCGATGACCGCCAGGTTGGGACCGTCACGGAGGTAAAGCAGCGGCACCGTGTGGCTCTTGCCCGAACGGCGTCCGGTGGTGGTGAGCAGCAGATAGTCCATCCCCCGTGCCCGCCGACCCACCCGGCCGCGGGTCAATCGATAGAGAATCGTGTGGGCCCGCGACCAGTTACGGATGGCTCTGGTGCGCATGCCGACCAGACTACGAACGACCCGTCCTAGGTTGGGCCGCGCAAAGGGGGACGGATGGACGAACCCAGAGTCGAGAAGCTGGCGATCCCGGCCGAGTACGGAAATCCGACCAAGCGATTGGCGTGGTCAGTTGTGGAGCAAAAGCTGGCCGCGGCAACGGTCTACTGGATTGCCAGCACCCGGCCCGATGGAAGGCCGCACGTGATACCCCGCGATGGGATGTGGATCGAAGGCAAGCTCTATTACGGCGGTAGCCCGGAGACGGTTCATTATCGAAACATCGTTCGAAATCCCGAGGTTGTGGCCCACATCGGCGATGGTCAGGAAGCGATCATCGTCGAAGGAGCGATCGAAATCGAGATGCCGACCAAGGAGATGGCGACCCGCCTCTCCGACGAGTCGTTCGTCAAGTATCCCCAATATGGGCGCCTCGATCCGAGCATGTACATGGGAGGGGTCTCAACCCTTCTCCCCCGCCGCGTGCTGGCGTGGACCAACCTGACCGAAGACGCCACTCGCTTCGTCTTCGATTAA
>DATFFB010000095.1:0-2367 GCA_035250485.1 Acidimicrobiia bacterium | reverse complement strand
GCGTCGGTGGAGGGAGCCCCGGTCGAGGTCTTCTTCAAGACCGGGAGCTGGAGACGCTCGTAGAGGATCTCCCGCAGCTTGTTGGTGGAGTTGACGTTGAACACCTCCCCCGCCTCCTGATGCACCTTCCGCTCGAGCTCGGAGAGCCGGGTTCGCAGGTCGAGGCCCATGTCTTCCAAATAGATCCGGTCGACGCCGATACCGGCGTGTTCCATCCGGGCCAGAACCGGCACCAGCGGTAGCTCGAAGCGGCGGTAGAGATCGAGCTCGTCACGGGCAGCGAGTTCGGCCTGGAGAGCCTCGTGGAGACGGGCGATGGCCTCCACCCGCCGTCCGGCCTTCTCCAGGTCAGGTCCGCCACCGAGGTCGAGTGTGCCCTGGGCCTTGGCCGCGACTGTCTGGTCGACCGACTCGAGTTCGAGCTTGAGATAACGCTGAGCGACGGCCCCGAGGTCGTAGTCGCGGGCGGCGGGATTGAGTAGGTAAGAAGCGAGGGCGCTGTCGAAGTCGAGGCCGTTTACGTCGTACCCGGCATTCAAGAGGGAGGCGATCAGGGCCTTGCCGTCGTGAGTCGCCTTGGCCACTCCGCCATCAGCCAGGGCGGAACGCAGTGGTTCGAGCCGGTCGAGCGGAACAGCCGCCGCCTCACCCTCTTCGAGGAAAATCGCCAATCCCCAGGGTTCGGGTCCGATGAGATCGATGACCAGCGGCTGCGCTTGCTCGGCGAGTGCGGCGACCTCCTCGGCGCGGGTGATCTGCCGGGTCTGGGTATCGAGCACCGTCCCGGCGGGACCGATGCCGCCGGCGGGCTGGACGTCGAGCAGGTCCTCCCACAAGCTGTAGAACTCGAGGCTTTCGAACAGTTCCTTGGCCGCGTCCCGGTCCCAGTTCCCTCGCCGCACCGCCTCGAGGTCCAAGTCGATGTCGAGATCACGAACCAAACGCATCAGGCGGCGGTTGAGAAAGACCTGCTCTCGATGCTCGGCCAGGTTCTGGCGCAAGCGCGGGGGCTGCTGGTCGAGGTCGGCGTAGATGCCTTCGAGGTTCCCGTGCTCGGCGACAAGCTTGGTGGCGGTCTTCTCCCCCACTCCGGGCACACCGGGAAGGTTGTCGGAGGTGTCGCCCCGGAGGGCGGCGTACTCGACGTACTGGTCGGGCCGGATTCCGTAGCGCTCGGCCACATAGCCTTCATCGGCCACCACCACGTCGGTTATCCCCCGCCGGGTGTAGAGCACCTTGAGGTGGTCGTCGATCAGTTGGAAGGCGTCGCGGTCACCGGTGACCAGTAAAACCTCCCAGCCGGCCTTGGCCGCCTGCTCGGATATGGAAGCGATGAGATCGTCGGCCTCATAGCCCTCCATCCGGAGCTGAGGGACCTCGAGCACGTCGAGCACGGCCGTGATCAGCGGCAGTTGCGACCTGAAGCCGTCGGGAGCCGATTCCCGCTGGGCCTTGTAAGCGGGGTACTCCGTCGAGCGGAAGGTCTGGCGGGAGACGTCCCAGGCCACCACCACCGAGTCGGGGTTGTGGTCGCCCAGGAGCTTGATCAGCATCCGGGTGAATCCATAAGCGGCGTTGGTGACCTGCCCGTCTCTGGTGGCGAGGTCGGGGGGAAGGGCGAAGAAGGCCCGATAGGCGATCGAGTTTCCGTCGAGGAGTGCGAGGGTGGGCATCCTCACCTACCTTCTGCGCCCGCGGTCAAGACTTCAACTGAGCCGTGAGCTTCGACTTGACCTCGAGCAGTCGCTTCTGTCGAGCCTCGATGTCGTTGAGCAGGCGCATGAAGCGGAGAACCTCGTTGCGGGTAGCCGTGGCCTCGAGACGATCGATGCCCATGGCGGCATCTCGTTGGGCATCGTCGTTGATATGAGAGTGCGCGGAAAGCTCCGCCTCAACGATGCGGTGCTGCTCGGAGAGATTCTCGAGCTCGTCGAGCACCTTCAACAGTCTCCGCTCCGTCCGCCTCAACATGGCCCCCACGATAAAGAACCTGAGGGACGAGTCGGTCAAGATGACCCGCTCATGACCGACAATGATCGAGCTGTGATTACGGCTCCCGAGAAGGCCCCGGCGCCTGTGCAATCCCACCCTTCGTGGGCGTTGCCGGCTTGCTTCGGGTTGGCCGGTTTCCTAGCGGCCTTTTTGCTTTTCACGATCGAGCCGTTGGCCGCCAAAGCTCTACTTCCTGCTCTCGGAGGTTCGGCCGCGGTCTGGAACACCGCCATGGCGTTTTTCCAGATCGTGCTTCTTCTCGGCTACCTCGCCGCCCACGCCACAAATACTTGGATTGGTGGTCGGACGCGAGTCTGGGTCCAGTTGGCAATCCTGGTCGGGCCGATTTTGTTGCTTCCGTTCACCTTTCCCTCG
>DATFFB010000094.1:0-4916 GCA_035250485.1 Acidimicrobiia bacterium | reverse complement strand
CTCCAACAAGGCAATCTCGAGGCGGCCTTCGATGCTCTCGACGACGATGTCGTCTGGCATCAGCTCGGCGCCGAGACACTCCATGGCAAAGATGCGGTCGTGGCGAGCTTCTCCGGGATGGAAGAGTTCGGGGCGGACGCTTTCAATATCGACCTCCACGATGTGGTCGGCAACGACGAGCACGTGATCGGGCTGGTCGAGACCACGCTGAATATGGGTGGCGAGAGCTTCACCTATCGCACTGCCGAGATTGCTCATATGAAAGATGGCAAGCTCACGGAGCGCTGGGCATTCTCCGACGACACGCAGCGGATCATCGAGTTCTTCGGATCCATGGGTGGCGGATAGAGCTCTTCTCCTCGAGCGCCGGACGAGCGGCTTCTTCGCGATTGGTCACTCTCTAAACCTGGCCGGTGCTTCCGCCGCCCATGGTCAGGGCGCTAACCAACGATAGGCCACCCAGCATCCCGCATCGAGGGACTCTGAAACGATGGACTCCCCAGTTGTCGGTCGAAGTTCCCGTCTTGAGTTTTTCTCAAGTGGCCTTTCGTATCTTCGATCAACCTCAGGAAAGGATCCTCGTCCAAGACCTAACTTCGGCCACGGCAACTGGCTCCCGCAAGCAACCTTTCATGGTCGCAGCCGTCACGATCCTGGTCCTGGCTGCTGCAGTCGTCGGTATCGGCCAAGGCGACCTTTCCGGTCAGGCCAGCCCACAGGAGGTGGCTGAGCGGTATCTCGCGGCCCGCGATGCCTACGACGCCAACGCTGCTCGACCCCTAATCGCCCCGGACGCTCAATTGGCCGACATGCCTGTGATCGGTGTCGACGAGCTCGACGCAGGCTTTGAAATGCTGTCGATCTATGAGATGTCGTACGACCCGTTCGAGTGTTCGGAGGCTGAAGGAGGGCCGGAGGTCTGGGTGGTATGCACTTACCAGCTGAACTCAGCTGCCAACGGTCCCGTGGGCTATCCGCCGATCGGCGGCAAGATCAGATTTCGCATCGTCGAGGGGAAGATCGCTGAGCTTCGCAATCAGGCACCTGTGGGTCTGTATTCCCCCTTTGTCTTCAGACCATTCATTGATTGGTTGGTCGCCGAGCACGGAGAGGAAGCAGTCGAGCGGCTTTATCGCATCTTGCCCAGCGGCATCGCAACGCCCCGATTGGACCCCGAGGCGCTCGACTATGCCCGGACCATCGTCGCCGAATACACCGGCAGCTAGTGCCGACAGAAGTAACGAGATCAAAGGAGAAGGCAATGCCACTGTTCATGGATGTCCACACAATCGCAGGCGGGATATCGGCTCGCGACGTAGCCGGTGCCCATCAGAAGGATCTCGAGACCCAAGGCAAATACGGGGTGAACTATCTCCGCTATTGGGTCGACGAGAAGGCGGGAAAGGTGTTTTGTCTGGTCGAAGCCCACAAGGCTGAGGACGCCAACACCGTCCACCGGGAAGCGCACGGACTCGTCGCCGATCAGATCTACCCGGTGAGCGAGTACAGCTAAAAGCCCATATCGCCAGCCGCAGTGCAGGATTTCGAAGCCACTGTGAGAGTTGTTGGCTTTCTTGAGCGGTTCTCAAGTCGGCTTCCGTATCTTTGCCTAAGACGGCGATGACGACAGTTCTCGATTCCGCGACCGAGGTGACGATCCCCATCCGCGTGCTGGGCCCGGTCACTGTCGTGACCGAGGAAGGGACCGCTCAGCTGGGAGGGCCGAAACAGCGAGCAGTGTTGGCGATGCTGATCGCACGACTGGGGAAAGTGGTCACGACCGACGAATTGGTCGACGGAATTTGGGGAGAGGATCCACCCCCAGCGGTCCTCTCCTCGATTCATACCTATGTCTCCAACCTCCGGGCCACCATCGGTCGGCCCCTCGACCGCCAGGGGAGCGGCTACCGACTTGAAGCCCCTCGCGCCGAGGTGGACTGCTACCGCTTCGAAGATCAGGTCCTTGCCGCTCGAGGGAGCCTGGCTACCAACCCCAGTACAGCGAGTGTCAATCTGCGGCAGGCCCTGGCGCTTTGGAGCGGGCGGGCCTATGCCGACGTGGTCAGGTTTCCGGGACTGGCGATCGAAGCGACCCGGCTCGAAGAATCCCGACTGTCGGCGGTGGAAGCTCGGATCGAGGCCGACCTCGCCCTCGGCAAGCACGGTTCACTGGTGGGTGAACTCGATGCCCTGGCGGCCGAATATCCGCTTCGCGAGTCGCTCCGAGCCAAACACATGTTGGCGCTCTATCGAGATGGACGCCAGGCGGACGCCCTGCGGGCCTATCGCCGAACGCAGGATTATCTGAGGGAGGAGCTCGGGGTCGAACCTTCCCCTGAGCTATCTGAGCTCGAGGAGCGAATCCTCAACCACGACTACACCTTGATCCACAGCCGGGAAGTGGTCAGCGAACAGGTCGCCCTCTTGTTCACCGACATCGTCGATTCGACTCTGCTGTGGGAAACCAACCCAACCGCAATGCAGACGGCACTGTCCCGTCACGACCATTTGGTCCAATCAGCGGTGGAGGCCAGTGGCGGAACCGTGATCAAAGGGTTGGGCGACGGATTCATCGCCGCCTTTGCTGAGGCTTCGCTGGCGGCCCAGGCGGCCATGGCAGCCCAAGAGGCAATCCTCGCCAGCGATTGGAGTCCGGTCGAGCTCAGAGTCAGAATGGTGGTCGACACCGGTGAAGTCGAACGACGGGGCGGAGACCTGTTCGGGACGGCGATGAACCGCGGCTCCCGTCTTCTCAACGCCGGCCACGGAGGGCAGATCCTCCTGTCGGACGATGCCCAGAGGGCTCTGATCCGCGATGCCGGCACTCAAGTCAAGAGCCTGGGCGAGCATCGGTTCCGGGGCCTCGGCAGTCCCCAGGCGGTCCATCAACTGGTGGCCGACGGACTTCCCACCAACTTTCCTCCGCTCAACACCTCGGGGGCGTCGATTGAGCTCGATCGCAGCTTCGGCGACTCGATTCGCGGCTACGAGCTCCGAGAAAGAATAGGCCGGGGAGCCTTTGCCACCGTCTATCGGGGATACCAACCCGCGATCGGCCGCGAGGTGGCGATCAAGATCGTCAAGCCCGAGTTCGCCAACCATCCCGCGTTCATCCGCCAGTTCGAATCCGAGGCTCGATTTGTCGCCTCGCTCGAACATCCCCACATCGTCTCCGTCTATGACTATTGGCGGGATGCGGATGGGGCTTATGTCGTTGGTCCGTTCATGCTCGGGCGCAGCCTGGCCGACGCGACGTTTGCCACCATGCCCTTGGCCCAGGTGATCAAGATCGCCTCCCAGGTCGGCTCGGCGCTGTCCTACGCCCACCGCCAGGGAGTGGTTCATCGGGACGTTAAGCCGGCCAACATCCTTTTGGATGGAGACGGCAACGCCTATTTGTCCGATTTCGGAATCGCTGCTCGAGCGGTCGAAGAAGCTACCGGTATCCAGTCGAAGTCGATCGGGTATCGCGCTCCCGAGGATCGCCGCGGGCAGGCAGTTGATTTTCGCTCCGATCTTTACGGGCTGGCGGCGGTGGTCGCCCGGCTCCTCCTCGGGGCGCCTCCCGATCATGTCGATCTGAGCCTCGTCGACGAACGGGTGCGGGACATCCTCGCCAGAGGCATGGCCACGAATCCTGCAGACCGCTACGAGAGCGTCGATGAGTTTCTCGAACACCTGCTGACCCGGGCCGGGGGGACTGCCGTGGCGCTTACCTCGGTCCAACCCCGCAATCCCTACAAGGGCTTGGCCGCGTTCGATCAACGGGACGCTCCTGATTTCTTCGGCCGCTCCGAGGAGATCGGGCGCTTGGTTCTCATGGTCGGCCAGAACCGGCTTTCAGCGGTGGTAGGGCCCTCCGGGTCCGGCAAGTCGTCGCTCACTCTGGCCGGCCTACTACCTGCCCTGGACGCCGGCGCCGTATCGGGATCGGAGACCTGGGTGGCCGTACGGGCGGTGCCCGGGGGCTATCCCTTCGACGAGCTCGCCACCTCCCTGGCCGCCTTGGCCACCCAGCCCCTCTCGGAACTCGCCACAGAACTCTCCGCCCCCGACGGAAAGGGTCTGCTGAGGGCGGCCAAACGGATCGGCCAGGAACTCGACGGTGAGTTGGTGATCGTGATCGACCAGTACGAGGAGCTGTTCACGCTCGTTGCGGACGAGGGGGTTCGCAACGCCTTCGCCACCACCTTGGTCACGGCAGCGTCGGACCCAGTGAGCCGAGTCAGGGTGGTGCTGACGCTGAGAGCGGACTTTTTCCACCAGGTTCTCGGCCAACCGATTCTGGGACCAATAATCGGCCGGGTCCACTTGGCGCTGGCTCCTCTCGACCCCGACGGCATTCGGATGGCCATCGTCGAGCCGGCTGCCCGGGCCGGTCTCCAATTCGAACCGGGCCTGCCCGAACGGATCGTGGCCGACCTCAAGAATCAACCGGGAAGCCTGCCGTTGCTTCAGTTCACCCTTGACCGCTTGGCGACGAAGGCGTCCGACGGTTTGATCACTGATCGACACTACGTGGAGCTGGGAGGGGTCAAAGGAGCACTGGCCGAGCGCGCCGAGGGCATCTTTCGTCGGCTGACCGACAGCCAAAAGCAGGCGGCGCAGCAGGTTTTCACCCGGCTCCTGTCGGTTTCCGAGGAGGCCGACGACGTGCGTCGTCGGGTGAGGATGACCGAGCTCGAATCACTCGGCCTCCCACCAGATGACCTCGCCACCCTCGTCGAAGAGTTTGGAAAGGAGCGCTTGCTCACCTTCGATGTCGACCCTGTCACGCGAGGGGCGACAGTCGAGGTCGCCCACGAAGCCCTACTCCGGGAATGGCCCACGCTCCGCAGCTGGGTCGATAGCCGGCGGGAATCTTTGATTCTCCAGCGCCGGTTCCACGCCGCCTTCGACGAGTGGGTGGAATCGGG
>DATFFB010000093.1:0-3194 GCA_035250485.1 Acidimicrobiia bacterium | reverse complement strand
AGGTGAAGGTGTTGCCCGCCACCTTCTCTGACAGCACCTTGGTGATGGCCGCGGTCAGGGTGGTCTTGCCATGGTCGATATGACCCATGGTCCCCACGTTGACGTGCGGCTTGGAACGCTCGAACTTGGCCTTACCCATTGGTGTATTTCCTCCCGTCGATCACTTACTTACGACTTCCCGGCACCCGTGCGCGCCGCCACAACCTCTTCGGCGATGCTCTGAGGCATGTCCTGGTACGAATGAAACTGCATGCTGTAGCTCGCCCGGCCCTGGGTGAGCGAGCGCAAATCGGTGGCGTAACCGAACATCTCGGCCAACGGCACCTGGGCCCGGACCGTGCGTGAAGCGCCCTTCTGGCCCATCTCCCCGACCCGTCCCCGGCGAGCCGACAGGTCCCCCACCACCGAGCCCATGTAGTCCTCGGGAGTCGAGACCTCGACGTCCATGATCGGCTCCAGCAATTTGATCCCGGCCCGCTTGGCCGCTTCCTGCACCGCAATCGAACCGGCGATCTTGAAGGCGATTTCCGAGGAGTCGACGTCGTGATAGGTCCCATCGATGAGGATCGCCCGCACATCGACGAGCGGATAACCAGCCAGGATGCCGTTATCGAGCGCCTCCTCGATTCCCTCGTCGACCGAGGGGATGTATTCACGTGGGATGCGGCCACCCTTGATCTCGTCAACGAACTCGTAGCCGCCGCCGGGTCCGGTGGGCTCGAGATTGATGATGACGTGGCCGTACTGACCCTTGCCGCCGGATTGGCGGATGTATTTGCCTTCGATCTTGGAGACGGGGCCCTTGATGGTCTCCCGATATGCCACCTGCGGCCGGCCCACGTTGGCGGAGACCTTGAACTCACGCAGGAGGCGATCCACCAGGATCTCGAGATGGAGCTCGCCCATCCCGGCGATGATGGTTTGACCGGTCTCTTCGTCGGTGCGGACAAGGAAGGTGGGGTCCTCTTCGGAGAGACGATGAAGCGAGTCCGATAGCTTCTCGTCGTCCGTCTTGGTCTTCGGCTCGATCGCCACCTGGATCACAGGGGCCGGGAACTGCATCGACTCGAGCTGAATCGGGTGCGACTCGGCAGACAGCGTGTCACCGGTGGTGGTGTTCTTGAGGCCCACGGCGGCGACGATGTCACCGGTGAAGACACGATCGATGTCCTCGCGGTGGTTGGCGTGCATACGCAGAATGCGGCCCAATCTCTCCCGCTTCTGGCTCGTGGTGTTGTAGACCGAGTCGCCTTTGGCGGCCGAACCCGAATACACCCGAAAGTAGGTCAGTTTGCCGACGTGGCTATCGGACATGATCTTGAACGCGAGGGCGGCGAAGGGCTCGGCATCGCTGACATCGCGGGTCAGCTCCGACTCTTCGTTCCCGGGCTTGTATCCGGTGACCGCAGGTACGTCGGCCGGGCTGGGGAGGTAGGCGATGATGGCGTCCAGCAGCGGCTGCACTCCCTTGTTCTTGAAGGCGCTGCCGCAGAGAACGGGCACGAATGTCTGGGCGATGGTCCCGGCCCGAACCGCCTGACGGATCTCGTCGGGCGTGATCTCGAGCTCCTCGAGGTACTTCTCCAGGAGCTTCTCGTCCGCTTCGGCCGCTACTTCCAGCATCTTGCCCCGCCACTCCTCGGCCAAGGCAGTCATGTCGGCGGGGATGTCAGAGGTGTCCCAAACCTTGCCGTCGTCACCCTTCCATATATGGGCCTTCATCTCGATCAAATCGACCACGCCCGTGAAGCTGGCCTCGCGCCCGATCGGGATTTGGAGAACCAACGGAGTGGCTCCGAGGCGATCGACGATCGATTGGACGTCGGCGTAGTAGTCGGCGCCGGTGCGATCGAGCTTGTTGATGAAACAGATGCGAGGAACCTTGTAGCGGTCGGCCTGTCGCCAGACGGTCTCTGACTGCGGTTCCACACCGGCCACCCCGTCAAAGACGGCGACCGCCCCGTCGAGCACCCGGAGGCTGCGCTCCACTTCCACCGTGAAGTCGACGTGACCGGGGGTGTCGATGATGTTGATCGTGTGGTCGTGCCAGATGCAGGTGGTGGCGGCGGAAGTGATAGTGATGCCGCGCTCTTGCTCCTGCTCCATCCAGTCCATCGTGGCGGCGCCTTCGTGGACCTCGCCGATCTTGTAGTTGCGACCCGTGTAGTAGAGGATGCGCTCGGTCAAGGTGGTCTTGCCCGCGTCGATATGAGCCATGATCCCGATATTCCGGGTTCGGCCTAGCGGCACCTGGCGCAGGTGCGATAGCGCGTTCTTGTCATTGCTCATCTGAAATCTCTATCGATTGGGGTCGCTATTTCGTTGTAAAAGCCGGTCGCTTACCAGCGGTAGTGGGCGAAGGCCTTATTGGACTCCGCCATCTTGTGGATGTCTTCTTTGCGCTTGACCGCGGCCCCGGTGTTGTTGGCGGCATCGAGAATCTCGAAGGCGAGCCGCTCGGACATCGAATGCTCGCGCCGGCGACGAGCGAACCCTACGAGCCAGCGAATCGCCAGCGAGAGCGCCCGCCGCGTGGGGACCTCGACCGGAACCTGGTAAGCGGCGCCTCCCACCCTCCGTGAACGGACCTCGACCTGGGGGCGAACGTTATCGATCGCCTTCTTGAGGACCGTGACTGGATCTTGCTTCGAGCGGTTCTGCACCACCTCGAGCGCGTCATAGACGATGCCGCGGGCGACGTCCTTCTTGCCCTTCCAGAGGACCTTGTTGATCACTTGGCTGACGAGGACGGAGCGGAATACCGGGTCGGGCTCGATCTTGCGCTTCTGGGCGGGGGCTCTTCTCATTACTTGACCCTCTTCGCTCCGTAGCGGGAGCGGGCCTGCTTGCGATCCTTCACTCCGGCGGCGTCGAGCGTTCCGCGTATGACCTTGTACCTCACGCCGGGGAGATCCCGGACTCTTCCTCCGCGGACCAAGACGATTGAGTGCTCCTGAAGGTTGTGGCCCTCGCCCGGTATGTAGGCGGTGACCTCGACCCCGTTGTTGAGGCGCACCCGACAGACCTTGCGGAGAGCCGAGTTCGGCTTTTTGGGGGTAACGGTGTAGACGCGGGTGCATACGCCCCGTCGTTGCGGGGCGCCGGCCAGGGCGGCCGTTTTCGCCTTCTTTTCCTTGGGCTGCCTGCCTTCGCGGACAAGCTGCTCGATCGTGGGCATGTTGCTCCTGCTTACG
>DATFFB010000092.1:0-16376 GCA_035250485.1 Acidimicrobiia bacterium | reverse complement strand
CACCTCACTCCCGAAAGGCGGGCAACGAACTCGGATGCAGTGGTCGATCTCCTCCGCGACCTCGGTCCCCTGAGCAAGGACGACATCGAGGTGCGAAGCGATCTGTCGGATTTCTCCGCGTCATTCGATGAGTTGCTGCGAGCCGGGAAGATGGTGGGAGTCCGCGTCGCCGAACGCCAGTGCTACGCCGCCTCCGAGGATATTTCGCGGTTACGCGACGGACTCGGCATACCCCCGCCTCCGGGAACCCCGGCCGCATTTCTGCAACCGGTGCCAGATCCTTTGGGCGATCTCGTCGGTCGCTACGCCCGTACTCACGGACCCTTCCAGCCTGCCCAGGTCGCTTCCGCACTCGGTCTTCCCACTGCCGTAGTGGAGAGCTCGCTGCGTCTCTTGGCCGAGCAAGGAAGGGTTCTCAAGGGATCGTTTCATCACGGCGAGGGATGGGTCGACAACGAGGTGCTGCGACGAATCAAGCGGCGGTCTCTGGCCGTGCTTCGACACGAGATCGAGCCGACCGAACCGGCCTCTCTCGGCAGGTTCACGCCGGCCTGGCAGGGAGCAGGCAACAGAAGGCCGGCTCGAATCGACGTCCTCGCCGACGTTGTGACCCAACTGCAGGGATATGAAGCCGCTGCTTCGGTCTGGGAGCGGGAGATCCTGGCGGCCCGAGTGGCCGAGGTTCCCGCTCTCCTCGACCGCCTTTTGATGGACGGCGAGGTTCTTTGGGCCGGGCGGGGCACCCTGGGAGGACGTGACGGGAAACTGGCGATATATCGGCGCCAGGACTACGGCCAACTCTGGTTCCCGGTGGAGGCGACCTTGGCAGAAGACCGCGCTCATGACGATCTCCGCAACTTCCTGGGAAGCAACGGCGCCTCCTTCTTTTACGACATCTACCAGTCGGTGGGCTCAGACCCCGACCAGTTGCTCGAGGATCTCTGGGATCTGGTGTGGGCAGGACTGGTCACCAATGACAGCCTGGCGCCGGTCCGCGCTTACGTGCAAAGTCGAGGCGGGCGGCGGGCACCAAGCCGCCGCCCCCTGGCCTCGTCCTTTCCCGCCCACGCCGGCGGCCGTTGGTCACTTCTCCCGGTCGCCGAGCCAGACCCCACCGCAGCCGCCACCACATGGGCCAATGTTCTTCTCAACCGCTACGGGGTCCTCACCCGGGCCCACGTCGGTTCCGAAGGCGTTCCCGGCGGATATACGCGCCTCTATCCGGTTCTCTCCAAGATGGAGGAGATCGGCAAAGTGCGAAGGGGCTATTTCATCGAAGGTCTGGGAGGGGCTCAGTTCGCCCTGCCGGGAGCCGTTGACCGCCTCCGGGGAGACGATCGATCCCGGGTCCTCGGCCTGGCCGCCACCGACCCAGCCAATCCCTACGGGGCTGCGCTTCCTTGGCCGGAGCGAGAGGTTCGATTCCAGCGGGCGGCGGGAGCCTATGTGGTCCTGGGCGATGGCCAACTGCTCGCCTACCTCGATCGGGGCGGTCGCCGTCTCGCCTTGCTAACCGAGGGCATGGATTCTTACGGCGAGATTGCCCGCGAAGTAGCGGCGATTGCGGGACGACAGCGACGGATGCGGATCGAACGAATCGACGATCATCCTGCACAATCGGCGCCGTTTGGCTCCGCGCTCACTGAGTGGGGTTTCGTGCCCGCCCCACAGGGCCTCGCTTATCGCGGCTGAGGGCTCACAGCCACTTTCGATATCTGGCATAGACCAGGGTGCAAACCGCCAGGAAGGCCATCGCAACGATGGTCACCCAGAACATAGACGGATCTGCAAAAAACTCGATCTTGAAGTTCATGCCCATGATCCCGGCCAGCAGCACCGCCGGCAACAACAGCACCGACGCCAGGGTGAGCCGTTTCATGATGTCGTTGGTGTTCTGCGCTATCTCAGTCATGTGTATATCGAAGGAGACCGCGATCATCTCACGGGTCGTGTTCACCTCCTCCAGTGCGTGTTCCAGTCGCTGTAGCAAGCGGCGAAAATCAGGCGCCGCCGCCGGCGACGGGAGCAACTCCGAGTTGGGATTGCTCAGAGGCACGAACACATCGCGATGGGGACTCAACGCCTTCCGCAGCCTGGTGACACGCCTCCGAAGATGGAACAAGCGGTCGATCAACTGTGGCTTTGGTCCTGGCCTCAACAACAGCTCGTCGACTCGATCGATCCCTTCCTGCACCGCCTCGATCTCGCGGAAATATCCGTTGAGATGCCAATCGAACACCAGGGCGAGAAACGACGAAGAAGTGAGCTCCCCGAGGCGGGTGTCGCGGGCGAGGGGTTCGTTGAATTCGTCGACGAGATTCAGCTCCCCATCATGCAGTGTGGCGATCCAGTTATTGCCGACCAGACAGTGGAGCATCACCGGGACGGAGTCGACCAGGTCTTCTCGGGCCGAGAGGATGCTGATCTGTACAAAGCCCTCATGGGCGACGAGGCCGGGCCTCATGGTGACCGTGTCCAAGTCGAGCTGACCTTCGATCCCCAGCACCCTCAGCACCGAGGCGGCATCCGCCTCCTTGATGTTCGCGTCGATCCAAAGAATTTGGCCATCGTTGATTCGGGTTGGATCGAGGTCGCTGATGCGCGTGGGGGCGTCGTCGCCGCTGACGTCGTAGAGCCAGGCCTGGAGCCCGTTCTCGTCCGTGACTTGTTTTTCTCGCGTCATGGCCCGTGCAGGTCGAAATGCATCGGGGTTCCGTTACCCATCGCCGGAGCCAGCCAATCCTGGTCCGCCTCGTTTGCCACCACCGCCGCTCGCGCCACAGAATGTATCGGTGGCCCCCCAACTCACGATCCGCCCGGGCCATCCCCTGTTCCTCGACCTTCCCTGGTCGTCCTCGATTGCGGATTGGGACCTTCCGATCCTCCTCGACCTTCCCAAGGGGATCAGCCGCCACGAGGTCCGTTTCCTCTCCTTCCCGGAAGGCACCTACGTCGTGAAAGAACTCTCCACCGCCCTGGCCCACAACGATTATGCGGTTTTGCGGTCGCTGGAGGCGGTGGGGGCACCGGCCGTGCACGCGGTCGGCATCGTCGACAACCGTGCTCCTGATCGCACGTCGGAGCACTCGGCGGCTCTGATCACCGCCTACGAACCCTTCTCATTTTCTTATCGGGAGATGCTGGCCGGCCCCGGCTTCGGTGCCCGACGCAGTCAACTGCTCGACGCGTTCGCGGGCCTCTTGGTCGAGTTGCACCTGGCGGGGTGCTTCTGGGGTGACTGCAGCCTCTCCAACGTGCTTTACCGCTTCGACGCCGAGGCAATCGAAACGGTCATGGTCGATGCCGAAACGGCTCGCATGTACGAGGAGGACCTCACCGATGGGCAGAGGGCCGAGGACCTCGAGATCATGATCGAGAACGTGGCAGGAGGGATGGCCGACATTGCCGCCGAGGCGGGAGCCGACCTGGATCAAGCGGACCTCGAACTTGGCTATGACATTGCCTTGCGCTATGAGAATCTCTGGGCAGAGCTTGGCCAGACGACGAGAATCAGAGTCGACGAGCGATTTCGCGTCACTGAGAGAGTCGAGCGTTTGAACCGCCTCGGCTTCGACGTCGAAGAGGTCGACCTGCTGCCATCCCTCGATGACACCTCGGAGATGATCATCAAGGTCAGAGTCGGGAATCGCAACTTCCACACCAACCGGCTCAAGGCCCTCACCGGAATCGACGCCCTCGAAAATCAGGCCAAGGCCATCCTCGCCGATGTCCACTACTTCTCGGCCCGACACTCAGACAGCGCCACCACCAAATCGACGCTGGCCACTCGCTGGCGGGCGACAGAGTTCGAACCGATGATGTCGACGCTTACGGCCCTCGCCGGGGTGTCGGATCCAATTCAGGCCTATTGCGATGTGCTCAATCACCGCTATCACCTGGCCAGGTCGTTGGGCACCGACGTCTCCACTCTCGATGCCCTCGCCGACTGGTTGGCGAGCGGACGACCCGGATACCCGTTCGCCTACGTCTAGTCGAGGTCGGCTTCTTCGAGGATCTGATACGTAGTGCTGCGCCGAGCGGGGCGACGACCCGCCGCCTTGATCGTCTCCACGAACTCCTCCGGGCTCACCTCCTGGCCGTGAGCCGCCCCTGCCGAGCGGGTGATGATCTCACCCATGAGCGTGCCACCGAGGTCGTTGCATCCGGCATCGAGCAGGCGGGCACCTCCGTCGAGTCCGAGCTTCACCCATGAGGCCTGGATATTTGGAATCAGACCCGCGAAGGCGATGCGGGAAACCGCGTGCACCAGAACCACCTCGTCCCAAGTGGGGCCAGGCCGGGATAGACCGCGAAGGAAGATGGGCGCCCCCATATGGACGAAGGGAAGCGGGACGAATTCGGTGAAGCCGCCGGTCTGACGCTGGATCTGACGGATGACCTCGAGGTGGTTGGCCCAAGCGGCGGGGTGATCGATATGGCCGAACATGAGGGTGGCGGTCGACCGGAGTCCAAGCTCGTGGGCGGTGAGCATCACTTTCGCCCACTGGGCGGTGCGAATCTTGTCCGGACACAGGAAGCGTCGAACCGAATCGTCGAGCACTTCCGCCGCGGTCCCCGGCAAGCTGCCTAGGCCGGCCGCGGCCAGCCTCTCGAGAAAGCTGCGGACGGACACACCGAGGGTCTCGGCGCCCTGCCAGATCTCGAGGGGGGTAAAGCCGTGAATGTGCATCTCCGGGAGGCGGGCCTTGATCGAGTCCACGACCTCGGCGTAAAAATCCCCCGTGAACTGGGGATGGATCCCTCCTTGGAGGGTGACTTCAGTGGCTCCCCGTTCTGCGGCCTCGACCGCCAGTCCGACGATCCCCTCGACCGGGATGAGGTAGGGCTCCTCGCGCAGGTTGAGACTGCGAGGGCCCTTCGAGAAGGCGCAGAAGCCACACCGGAAATAGCACTGATTCGTGTAGTTGATATTGCGATTGATCACGTAGGTAACGGTGTCCCCCACCTGGAGGCGACGCAATTCGTCGGCGACGTAAGCAACGGCGTCGACCTGGTCGCCGCGGGCGCCGAAGAGGGCCTCGACTTCGTTCCGAGTGGGAGCGGTCCCGCTGAGCGAGCGCTCGAGGATCGGGCGAAGCGCCCCGGCCCTGCTCAATTCTGGCGCGGCCGGCTCACTCACCCAGGCCGCATCCATCCATTGCGCCGAAAGCCTGGCGGGCGGGACCGGGGCGGGCAGGGCCTTGCCGGGAGCCCATTCCCACCGGGGCCGAACCGCCCCGCCCCCATCGACCTGGCCCAGCCAAACCGTAAAAACCGACGGAGGGAGCTGGGCTCGCATTTCGTCGATCGGCCGATGGGGTGAGAAAGCGCTTCGCTCCAACAGCTGGTGGGGGACAAGGGCATCGCGGAGCTCGCCGATCCGTTCTCCATCCCAGTCCCGCAGCAAAAGATCGCCGGCCCCGGCGGCCACTGCCGCGAGCGCTGCCTCGATGTCGTCCACGAAAACCGAGACAACGCTCTCGATACCGGGGAGCGAGGTGATCCTCGAGAGCTCAGCCACCCGCCCCCTTCCGCAGCGAAGAAACGCGGGTTGAAGGCGGGCGACCTCGTCGAGAAGCGACTCGAATGAGGCGGTGCCGGCATCGATGGTGACTCTCCAGCCGGGCTCGTGTTCAACCCCGGTCCCAGCTGGCAGTACCCAGGCGGCGGTCTCAGGATCGGCAAGCCCGATCGTCACCGGGAGAAGCCCGCCTCCTAGGGAGGCGCTCACTGCCGCCTCGTCGGCTCCCGCCAGCTCCACCACGGTCGTTCCTTCCCGCCGCCGCGACTCGGCGGCGGCGGGAGTCATCGCCGGCACGGGGCGGAGGCGGACAAAGGTGATGTTCATGCCACCGCTCCGGCGAGGTGGCCGAGCTCGACGGTTGCTTCCCGAACCCGGGGAAGCAACCCGGGATCGATCCAGCGCCGGGAGATGAACTCCGGGTAGACCGGGAGTCGGGGGGCGAGGTGAAATCCGGCGGCGGAAGTTCGGGCGGCCAGCTCATCCAGATGCGGCCAGGGCTGCTCGGGATTGACCCAATCGATCGTGAGCGGGCTCACTCCCCCCCAGTCGTTGATGCCGGCGTCGAGATACACCTCGAAGTGCTCGGTGAGATTGGGGGGCACCTGGACGTTCATGGTCGGCCCCAGGAACCAGCGGGCGATGGCAACGACGATCGCAAACCAGGCCGGGAGAGGCTCGGAGTGCCGCCTCATCGGAGTATTGGCCTTGGCGCGAAAGTTCTGGACTATCACTTCCTGGATCGATCCCCAGACAGAACTTGCGCGCTCGAGGGCCACGATCGAATCGACAATCTCGCGGTTGTTCTCCCCTATCCCGATCAAAACTCCGGTCGTGAACGGAACGGAGAGCCGGCCCGAGTTGGCAATCGTCTCCATGCGCAAGTCGGGATCCTTGTCGGGACAATCAAAATGGGGCATTCCCGGTTCGAGCAGTCGCCTCGAGACGTTCTCGAGCATCAGCCCCATCGAGGGGTTGAGGGGCCGGAGCGCGGCCATCTCGGTCAACGACATCAAACCGGGGTTGGCATGAGGGAAGAGCCCAGTCTCCTCCAGGACCAACTTGTTCATCGCCACCACGTAATCGAGAGTGGTGTCTGCTCCCACCGAATCGAGAAATTCGCGGGCCTGGGGCCAGCGATCCTCGGGGCGATCGCCGAGCGTGAAGAGAGCTTCCGTGCACCCCTGCCGGCTGCCGGCGCGGGCTACCGCCAACACCTCCTCGGGAGTTAGGTACATGCCTCCGCCTCCGGGCGGCTGGGCAAACGTGCAGTAGGTACACCGGTCCCGACAGAGGGTCGTGAGCGGTATGAAGACCTTGCGGCTGTAGGTCACCGTCTTCCCTTTCCCTTCGTCGCGGAGACGCCGGGCCTCGCCAAAGAGCGGTCCGGGATCGCGCCGCCCGTCGAGGTAAGCGAGGGCGAGCTCGGGATCGGGACGAGGATGGGTCATGAGATGGCGCTCCCGGAAGCGCCTACCACGCCGCCATCAACCGGCAGGACGACGCCGGTGATCCAGCTGGCGGCATCGGAGGCCAGAAAGACGATCGCCCGGGCGATGTCGTCGGGCTCGCCCAAACGGCCGAGGGGGTGTCCCTTGCTCGCTTCTTCTTCTCTTCCCTCCCAGAGAGACCCGGCCAGACGGGTCTTGACCACTCCCGGGGCCACCGCGTTCACCCGCACCACCGGAGCCAGTTCCATCGCCAGCTGATGAGTGAAATGGGCGAGCGCGGCCTTGGAGATGTTGTAGGCGCCGAGGATGGGTGCCGGCCGCAGGCCACCCACCGAACTGACATTCAGGATCGCCCCTCCATGGTCTGCCATCCACTGGGTAACCGCTTGCTGGCACCACAGCAAGGGTCCGCGCTGGTTGACCGCCCAGGTCTTGTCCAAAGCTCCGAGATCGACCGTGACCAAAGGGCCCGGGGCGGGATTGGTGCCGGCGTTGTTGACCAGGATGTCGCAAGATCCGAAGCGCTCGATGGTGGCCTGAATCGTCCGCCGGGCGTCTTCTGGGTCGTCGGCCCGGGCGGTCATTGCCTCCAGCCGATCGGGCTCGGCTCCCGCCTCCAAGAGCTCTTTTCTCGCCTGCTCGAGGTTGTCAGGTTTGCGACTGGTGATCACGACCCCTTCGGCACCCGAGGCCAGCATCAAGCCGGCGGTGGCTTGACCGATGCCCCGACTACCGCCAGTCACGACCGCCACCTTTCCGTCCAGACGAACTTCCATCGAATCCGACGTTACCTTCGCCGGACGGACGAGCTAATGGCCGCCCCGCTTGACCCCGCCGTACTTCATCCGCGTGTCCGACACGGCCGCTGCTCGACTATCGGGAACGTTCACCTCGGCAGCCACCACTTCGCCGATAAAGAGAGTGTGGGTTCCGAGGTCGATCGCCTGACGGACCGCGCAGTCCATCCAAGCCACCGCCTCCTCAAAGACGGGAGCCCCGGTCACTGCGGTGCGCACCGGCCTCCCATTGAGGGTGCCGTTCTCGGATACCGCCGGCTTAGAGAACTTGACGAAGACTTTGGTGTCATCCGGTGACCACAGGTTGACGCTGAATCCGCCGCCCGCGCCGATGAGGCGATGGGTAACGGCTTTGTTGTCGACCCCAACTCCGATCAGGACCGGCTCCATCGATAGCTGCGTGACCCATGAGGCCGTCATCGCATTCTGCTCCTCGCCTGCCGCCGAGCCGATCAAAGCGAGGGCGTTGGGAATCATCCACGTCACTTGATTGAGCAGCGCCGGGTCCATCGACTCCATTGTGGTCCGGGCCGGCCGTAAGGGCCGGTCCCGACCTAACCTCCCCATCCGTGCACGTGCTAGTCGCCACAACCGGCGTCCTGCCACCCTCTGCAGTAGCCAACTTCTGCGATCTGCTGGTCGACGAGGGCTCGATCACGGTCATGACCGTGATCCAGGTGCCCCGGACCTTCCTGGCTTCGCTCGACGACGAGGAGCGCCGCTCTCTCCTCGACGATGATTCTCGGCGAGACGAGCAGGCCGAGGTCAAGGCCGCCCGCTATCTCGAGGAGCGAGGCCGGCGCATCGTCGACCCGCTCGTATCGGCGCTGGCGGCGCGCTCGCGCACCGCCACCATCCGCCTGGTGGAAGGAGATGATCCCGCCGAGGCGATCATCAGAACTGCCCACGAGCTTGC
Organism: Acidimicrobiia bacterium; assembly: GCA_035250485.1. Classification (GTDB taxonomy): domain Bacteria; phylum Actinomycetota; class Acidimicrobiia; order Spongiisociales; family ZC4RG35; genus JACCTH01. The sequence goes on along the minus strand of DATFFB010000092.1, from coordinate 7,691 downwards.
CATCGACACCATCATCATGGGAGCGACTCGCCGCCTTTTCACCGAGCAGGCCTGGACGAGCATCTCGGTAAGGGTCATGGAGCGATGTCAGGTGCCCCTGGTGCTGGTGCCGGGCACACGAACGGAGGACACGGGTGACTATGTGCTGACCGGTTTGGAACCAACCTGGGACCCGGCCGGCGGTTAGTTGGCGACAGCCCGGAACTGGGTTTCGAAAAGCTCGCGGTAAAGACCGCTCCCTGCCATCAATTCGCTGTGGGTGCCCTTTTCCACCAAGCGGCCGTGGTCGAGAACCAGGATCTGGTCGGCGGCGAGGATGGTGGAGAGCCGGTGAGCAATCACCACCGAGGTCCGACCCACCATCAACTTTTCGAGCGCATCCTGGATCAGGGCCTCGGACCGCGAGTCGAGATGAGAGGTGGCTTCGTCGAGTATCAGCACCGCCGGATCCTTGAGAATGACCCGGGCTATGGCCATCCGCTGACGTTCGCCTCCCGACAATCGATAACCTCGCTCTCCCACCACCGTCTCAAATCCGTCGGGTAGCGAATTCACGAACTCGGCGATGTTGGCCGCCTCGGCCGCCTGCTGGAGCTGATCCTCGGTGGCGTCTTCGCGGGCGTACCGAAGATTGGCGGCGATCGTGTCATGAAACAGATACGTCTCTTGAGTGACGACTCCCATCCCTCGAGCGATGGCGTCGAACGTCAGATCCCGGACATCGTGACCGTCGATCCTGATCGCACCCGAGTCGACGTCGTAGAGACGGGGAATCAAATACGAAATCGTCGTCTTGCCGGCGCCGCTCGGCCCCACCAGCGCCACAAGCTCACCGGCGGGGATCTCGAAACTGACATCTTCAATCGCCCACGGCCGGGTCGAGACCTGCTGGGGAACTAAGCCCACTTCGAAGGACCCCCGCCGGCCCCCGCGTTTGACGGCTTCGAGCCCGATCGGCTCCGCCGACTGATAACGAAACGACACCCGGTCAAAACTGATGTCGCCTTTGATCGGATAGAGATCCTGCTTTCCTTCGATCAGCTCCGATTGCATGTCGAGCACTTCGAATACCCGTTCGAAGCTCACGAGTGAGGTGGCGAGCTCGACCCGGCTGTTGGTCAAGGAGCTGAGCGGACCGTAGAGCTGGGCGAGGAGTCCAGTGAACATGACCACGGTCCCGACGGTCAGCTCGCCGCGGATGACCATAAAACCGCCATACCAGAAGACGGCGGCACTGCCGATCGCCCCGACCAGTCCCAGGGTGGCGAAAAACCATCGTCCCACCATCGCCGTCTTGACCCCCAAGTCGCGAGCCTGGGCAGCCTCGTGGCTGTAGCGACCCGCTTCCCGACGCTCCCGCCCGAACAACTTGACGAGCAAGGCACCGGAGATATTGAAAGTCTCTTGCAGGATCACCGACATGGCCGCGTTCTTTTCCATCTGCTCGTCCGTGTATCGACGCAAGATGCGGGCCACTCGCCGGGCCGGAAGAATGAACAACGGCAGTGCTGTCAACGCCAGCAACGTCAACCGCCACTCGGCCCGCAGCATCACCACCAAGATCACAGTCACCGAGACCAGATTCGAGAAGACGGTGATAAAGGTGCCGGTAATCGCCTGTTGGGCTCCCACCACGTCGCTATTTACCCGGGAGATCAATTCCCCGGTCCGCGTGGAAGTGAAAAAGCGCAGCGACATCCGTTGCAGATGGCCATAAAGCTGGCGGCGAAGGTCGTAGATGATTCCCTCCCCGGCCCGGGCCGACCACCAGCGCTGCAGCACGCCGATTCCCGAGTTGACGACGGGCAAAAGGACCATTCCCGCTCCGAGCAACGTCAGCATCCCCAGGTCGCGATTTGGGAGGGCTTCATCGATTAGCTCACGGATGAGCAGCGGCGGAAGCACCCCGATGATGGCGGTGGCGAAGACCGTGAAAATGATCCCCAACAGCTGGCGCCGGTACGGCCGCCCGTAGTGCCACACCCGGGTCAGGAGCTCGCGGCTGAGCTCGCTGGTTTCTTGCTGGGGATCGAAGCGGAGATAGCTCCAGCCGTGGCCGTGAAACATCGGTCAGAAGGAAAGCGCGGAAAGGGGTCGAGCAGATTCGGCCATCTCCTGCACCAGGGATCGATTTACACCTGAGCGGAGGAACAGCTCGTATCGATAGGTCTCCGAGAACCAGATCAAAGTCACCCCTAGATTGTCCACCAGCTCCCAGGCCGGTCGATCTCGCACCGTTCCCACCGCGCATTGGGCCTGCCGATCGATATAGCGAGCGCAGCTGGTGTCCGCCTGTCCGGAAGAGATCGCGGCTAGACCCTCGGGATCGTTCACGACCGTCAACACCGCTTGTTGGCCAACAGATCGCGAGCGGGTATAGGGCTCGACCGACCAGAGGCCGAACGCAGCCACCTGGTCGGTGGCGAGGGTCAGCTGAGAGAGGTCGTACACCAGCTGGCTAGTGATGTATCGCACCTCCGGTGGGACCTGACTGGGAAACTCGACGCCCGGCAGCGCGGCCGCGATCTCTGCCGGCGTCGCCTGGACGAAAGGATCGCTCGAACGCGCCCTGGTGTAAACCCCGGCGATGATCTCGGCCGGCGTCGTCCCTCCCACCGGGGCCAGGTCGCCGTTGAACCATTCGGTCCGATGCACCGACGCGAGCGAGGGGCCATCGGAAGCGGTGGTGTCGGTGGTGGCGATGGTGGGCTCGCGGATCCAGTCTGAGGAGCGGCCCCCCACGCCGGAGAGCGGCGCCTCGCCACAGGCGGTCACGATCAAGAGAAGGACAAGGAGGCGGCGCATCAAGGGCAATTTTGCCACCGGAGCCGCGGTTTCTCGATGACCTGATTTCCCGCGAGCGCAGCTGGGGAATCCGAGGACCCGCTTCCTAACATCGCGGTGATGCCGCGGTACCTGGTGATCAACGGACCTCATCTCGACCGTCTGGGCAGAAGAGAACCAGAAATTTATGGGTCGACCACCCTGCCCGATCTGGAGCGAGACCTCTCCTCGTTCGCCGTCCGTCACTCAATCGAGGTCAGCATGTTTCAGTCCAACCGCGAGGGTGAGGTCGTGGAGGCGGTGACGGGCGCCGAGGGGAGCTTCGACGGAATCGTTCTCAATCCCGGCGCTCTCACCCACTACTCGCGCAGTTTGGGCGACGCCGTCGGCGCTATCTCTATACCTGTTGTGGAGGTTCATATCAGCAATATCCTCGAGCGAGAACCCTGGCGCCGACGCTCGGTCATCGAGGGGATTGAGCGAATTTACGGCCGTGGCGTCCATGGGTATCGATGGGCCCTTCGGCACTTGGCGAACCGAGCAGCGGCCCCCAGCGAGGCGCTTGCTTACGGTCCGCTGCCTGATCAGGTGGGTGATCTGCGGATGGTGGAGGGGGCATCGCTCCTGGTGGTTCTCCTCCACGGGGGCCTGTGGCGTCATGAGTGGACCGCCGACACCACCGAGTCCCTCGCCATCGACCTCTGGCGGCGAGGCATTGGCAGTTTCAACGTCGAGTATCGCCGCCTCGGACTCGGCGGGGGTTGGCCCGAGAGCTTTGCCGATGTGGCCACGGCTCTGGGCAAAATCGCCGATTTGACGGGGTTTTCGGCCGATCAGGTGGTCCTGTTGGGGCATTCGGCAGGGGCCACGATGGCCCTCTGGGCCGAACACGAGGGACTGACAATCGCCCTCGCCCCCTTTTGCGACCTGGTCGCGGCCCGGGAGGAAGGATTGGCCGGAGACACCTTTTCTCGCCTTCTCCCCGCCCCCCTCCCCGACCCTTCCGAGTACTCACCGGCCCATCGACTGCCGCGGGCGGGAAAGGCGGTGGTAATCGCCAGCCCCTTCGATCGCCTGGTGCCGATCGATCCGATTCGTGCCTACGCGGAGGCGTCCGCACGAAAGCAATCCGCCGTCGACCTTCTCGAATCCGACGGTGGACACTTTGACATGCTGGAACCCTCAAGTACTAGTTGGGGGTTAGTGATTGACGTTCTCGGAGCGCGAAAAGCACCCGTATAGCGGTTTGCCCCCGACTTTTCGGCCTGTTTAGTTTCACCAGCAATCGGACAAGCATTCGGATGGCTTGTCCGGGGCGGAGTCATGAGTTTCCATCGGTTCTTGTACGTGGCCGGGTGGTCGGCGGTGATCCTTCTTGCCATCGCCGGCTTTGCCGCGTTCAACGCCGGGACGCCGCCGCTGACCCCATCGGTCACCCAAGGCCAGGTCATCTGGGGTGAGGCCGCCGGTGCTGTCTCCGCTCAGGGTTGGCTGGCGATGGCGGGTACCAAGGCCGCCGCTCCCGAAGTGGCCGCGCCCCCGACCACGGCAGCGGCGGTGACCGCTCGTTCCACCACCTCTCTCGAGTTGAACACCGGGTGGCTCGACTCAGTCGCCCTCCGCGGCCTCATTGAAGACAACTTCGCCTCGAGCGATGTCAACAAGGCGGTCCGGCTGGCTTGGTGTCTGTCCCGTTTCGACGTCGACCTGGTCAACCCCGATTCGGGTTTGTTGGGATTGTTTCAGATCGCCCCCTCGGACTGGAACGCAACCACCGAAGCCATGGGTCTTGGCGGCGGCGCCGATCCCTTCGATCCCGGCCTCAACGTGGCCGTTGCCGCCCACATTGTGTATCAGGGTTTTGGCTGGGGTTACTGGAGCTGTTCCTAGCGGAAGTCCCGCGATTTGAGGGTCGTCACCCCCAAAGGTCGAAAGCTCTGAGCGACCAGATTGGTCACGCCCTCGCGATATTCCAGACGACCTCCGATGACCATCGCCGGGCGCTTGCGAGCCACTTCGCGATTGCGGGTCCACACCTCGGGGAGCACCACCACGTTCAGCATCCCGGTTTCGTCCTCCAGATTGAAAAAGACAACTCCCATCGCCGTACCGGGATGCTGGCGATGAGTAATCACCCCACCCACTTCGGCGACCTTGCCGTTGCGTTTCAACTCCAGCGCTTCCATCACCGTCAAACAGCCCTCTGCTCGGAGCTGGGAGCGAATGAATTGAATGGGATGAGTCGGCGAAACTCCCGTCGACCAAAGGTCGGCCCGATGCTCATCTTCTGGATCCATGGCGAGGAGGGAAGGTGCCTCGGTGCCGGGAGAGAGCGGAAGGCGACCAGGATCGATTTCTGACAAGGGCCCAGCCGCCCACAGCCCCTGCCGGCGCTCGATTCCGAGGTCAGCCAGCGCCCCTCCGGCGGCCAGCCCCTCGAGAGCCGAGACGGACAGACCGGTGCGAAAGGCCAGGTCCTCGGGATTCCGAAAGCGTCCGCCGATCTGGCGGGCTGCTTCGATCCTATCGATCTCCTTGGTGCCCAGGTTGCGGACGTATCTGAGGCCGAGGCGGACCGCCACCGCTGGGCGAAGGGGGTCGGAGAGCGCTCCTCTCCCCCGCCTCCACGATGCTCCGTAATAGGTCACGACGTCGTCGGGGTCGGCCTCCCAGGCTTCGATGGTGCAATCGTGATAGGAACGATTGACACACGGAGAGAGGGTTTCCACCCCGTGGCGGCGGGCATCCTGGACGAGGCTGTTGGGGCTATAGAAACCCATCGGCTGGGCGTTGAGCAGTCCGGCCAGGGTCTCGGCGGGCCAGTGATATTTCAACCAGGCCGACATATAGACGATGTAGGCGAAGCTGACCGAATGGCTCTCGGGAAAGCCGAAGTGAGCGAAGCCCTGCAATTTTTCCCAGATCTCTTCGGCAGCCTCACCGACCACACCCTTTCCCGCCATTCCCAGAAACACCTCCTCCCGAAGCCTTTCCATTGCGAGCTCTCCCCGCTTGTGGGTCATCGCCTGGCGGAGCCGATCCGACTGACCGCCATCGAAACCGGCACACACCCGCGCCAGTTCCATCAATTGCTCCTGGAAGATCGGAACCCCGAGGGTCTTCTCGAGGATGGGCTTGGTCAAGGGATGGGGAAAGCGAATCGGCTCCTCACCACTACGACGGCGGAGATACGGATGAACCGATTGCCCTTGAATCGGTCCCGGGCGAATCAAGGCCACCTCGACCGCCAGGTCGTAGAAGGTGGTCGGCTCCATGCGGGGCAGCGTCGCCATCTGCGCCCGTGACTCCACCTGGAAAAGACCAACCGTGTCGGCCTTGGTCAACATCTCGTAGATGGCTGGTTCCTGCTCGAGGGTGGCGAGGTCGACTTCGATGCCATGAATCTCTTTGATCAGGTCGGCGGTGAGGTGCAGAGCATTGAGCATCCCCAAACCGAGCAGGTCGAATTTGACGATGCCAATTGCTGCGCAATCGTCCTTGTCCCATTGCAAAACCGAGCGCCCCTCCATTCGTCCCCATTCGAGCGGCACCACCTGGGAGAGAGGGCGATCGGCGATGACCATTCCCCCGGAATGAATCCCGAGATGGCGCGGAAAACCATCAAGGCGCCAGCAGACGTCGTAGAGCAATTCGGCGGTCAGCCCCGGTGGCAAGGGTGTGTCGTGACGAAGGGCGGCCGGGTCATGGCTGTCGACGAACTGGGAGAGGCCGTCGACCTGGGCCTGGGTGAACCCCAAAGCCTTGCCAACGTCACGCAGAACCGATCGGGCTCGGTAGGTGATGACATTGGCCACCATCGCCGCCCGCTCTCTGCCATATCGGCGGTAGCAGTACTGGATCACCTCTTCCCGTCGATCGGCTTCAAGGTCCAAATCGATGTCAGGAGGACGACCGCGCTCTTCGGAGAGAAAGCGCTCGAATGGCAAGCCCAGTCGGATCGGATCGACCCGGGTCAGTCCAAGACACCGGCATACGGCTGAGTCGGCGCCCGAGCCCCTGATCTGACACATGATGTCCTGACCCCGGGCGAAGTTGACGATGTCCCAGACCACCAAGAAATACCCGGCGAAGCCGAGGCGCTCGATGATGTCCAGCTCGTGCTCGAGTCGTCGGCGGGCAGCGGGGTCGACCAATCCTTCACCATGACCGGGATAGACCTCCCGGGCTCCTTCCCAAGTGAGATGCCGGAGATAGTCCATCTCGGAACGGAAATGACCGGGCATCGGGAAGTCGGGCAGGCTCGGCGCGACCAGCTTCAGATCGAAGGCGAGCCGTTCGGCTAGGCGCACCGCTGCCATGATCGATCCCGGGTAGCGCTCGAAGCGGCGCCCCATCTCCTCTGGGCTCTTCAGATAGCGCTCGTCGGTAGCGGGGCGAAACCCATCCGACTGATCGAGCGACCGGCGTCCCCCAATGGCTGCCAGCACCTCGGATAGATCGGCATCCTGGCGGCGGTGATAGTGAACGTTGTTGGTGGCGACTACACCGAGGGTGAGCCGGCCTGCTACTTCCCAGATCAGGTCATTGCGAGCATCGTCTTCAGGCATCCCGTGATGCCATATCTCGAGATAGAAACGGCGGCCGAACACCTCACGCAAGCGAATGGCCGCGGTCATCGCCCCGGCCAGATCACCTTTTGCGGCCGCGCGGGCCACCGCCCCCTGGCGGCAACCGCTCAGGGCCATGATGTCGGAGGTCGCCGCAGTGCGGACCAGATCCTCCCACTGATAGACCGGTCGGTCCTTTTCCCCCCGGAATTGGGCGGTAGAAACCAGCTGGGAGATCCCTCGATACCCCGCCGGGGAACCGGCGAGGAGAAGCAGGTGATCGGTCGGCTCCTTCTCTGTCGGCTTGGTCCCATGCATCCGCTTGGTCCGCCCCCGCCT
>DATFFB010000091.1:0-4615 GCA_035250485.1 Acidimicrobiia bacterium | reverse complement strand
GGCTGCTCGAAGAGGCCCAAAGCATTGGGGAGGAGCTTGCTCCCCTGGCGGCGAAAGACCCGGGCTCGGTCAACCGCTCCTTGATCGCGGGTTTGGCCGATCACGGATTGCTCGGCCGGCTCTTTCCTCCCGGCGGCGGGGTCTCGGCGTTTGATCTATGCCTGATTCGCCAGGGCCTGGCCCGTTCCTCGACTCACGCCGAAACCGCTTTCGCCATGCAAGGTCTGGGGGCTTACCCGATCCTCCAATCCGGCTCGGCGAAGATGGTCGCTCGCTTCATCCCCGCCGTGGTCCGCGGAGAGTGGGTTCCGGCCTTTGCGCTCACCGAGCCGGGCGCGGGATCGGATGCGGCCGCTCTAGAGCTGGAAGCAACTAAGGACGGAGATGGATTCCGCCTGACCGGGGAAAAGGCCTACATCTCCAACGCTCCCGAGGCGGACTTCTACACCGTCTTCGCTCGTACCGGCGAGGGGCGAGGGGGGATCTCCGCCTTCGTCATTGCCGCCGGGGCCAAAGGGCTCTCCGGCCAAAAGATCGCCATGATGAGCCCGCACCCGATTGGTCGAATCGCCTTCGACGGAGTCCGCGTCGAGCGAAGCGACCTGATCGGGAACGAGGGACAGGGCTTCGCGGTGGCGATGAAGACTCTCGACCTCTTTCGACCTTCGGTGGGGGCATTTGCGGTGGGGATGGCCGAGGCCGCCCGGGAAGCGGCACTCGCCCACGCCGGGGAACGAGAGGCGTTCGGTCAGCCAATCGTTCGCTTTCAAGCCGTTTCGCATCTGCTGGCCAATATGGCGGTCGAGATCGAGGCCGCGCGGATGTTGGTTTATCGGGCGGCCGCGGCCCATGACCAGGGAAACCGTGACCTCCTGACGGGATTAGCGGCGACGGCCAAGGTCTTTGCCACCGAGACCGCCCAGCGGGCAGTAGATGGTGCGATCCAGATTCTCGGCGCCCGCGGCCTCGAGGAGGACCACTTGCTTTCGCATCTGTATCAAGAGGTGCGAGCGCCCCGCATCTACGAAGGTACTTCGGAGATCCAGCGCAATCTCATAGCCCGGGAGTTGACGGCGGGGCGATGGCCCCGGTGACTGGTCAATCTGTGAATCTGGTTGTTCCTGCCTGGCTGGCCCGCCTCTGGTACTGGGGCGGCCTTGCCGGCGTAGGACTCGCCTTTATGGCGCTGGTGGTCGGGTGGCAGCTTCTCTCCGGATTCGGCAGCTCGACCTCACGCACTCTCACCCTGCTCAGCACCACCCTCGAAACGACGGTGGAAAGCGCCAGCACGGCCCTCGAGACTTTGGCGCTGGCTGAGGAAGGCATGGCGCAGACCGAAATTGCTTTGGGCTCGGCCGGTACCGGCCTCACTCAGCTGGGTTTGGTGCTGAGCGATTCGGCCGAACTGCTCGGCTCCCAGGTTCCCGACACCCTCGATGCCATCAATGCTTCCTTCCCGGCCATGATCGACACCGCCCGCGTCATCGACACCACGATGCAGGCTCTTTCGTTTCTAGGCGTCAACTACTCGCCGGCCGTCCCCCTGGACGAATCGCTTGAGGCCGTCTCCGACGACCTCGCTCCGTTGAGCGAGAATCTGCGAGCGCAGTCGGGACCGCTGACGGCGGCGGCGGCCGAGATCGAGTCGGTCGGACAGGCGGTCGACTCGGTAGGGGAAAGTGTCAACTCGATCACCGACGAGCTCTCCGGAAGCAGAGATTTGGTGGTCCGCTACCAGACGGCCGCAGCCGATGCCACCGAGCTGGTATCAGAGGTCACAGCGAGCTTCAACAGCCAGGTGTTGTTGGCCCGCATCCTGCTCATGGCCCTGGGGGTGGCCCTCCTGATCTTGATGACCATCCCCGTCGTCCTTGGTCGCAAGGCGATGGAGGGCGCCGGAATCCGCTTCTGATCGATCCGCCAAACCCGCCGGACAAGTCCGAAGACCGATCAGACGGTCTCGAGGGCCTGGGCGAGGTCGTCGATGAGATCTTCTACGTCCTCGAGCCCGACCGACAACCTCACCAACCCATCGCTGATGCCAGCTCGGGCGCGCTCTTCCGGAGGCATATCCCCATGGGTCATCGTGACAGGATGGGTAATGAGTGACTCCACCTGGCCCAGGTTCTCCGCCAGCGACCAGAGCTTTACCGACCGCATGAGTCGCTTGCCTGCCTCGACTCCCCCTTCGACCTCGAACCAGGCCATGGCCCCGAACCCGGATGCCTGCCGCTTCGCCAGATCGAATTGAGGAAACGACTCGAGGCCCGGGTAACCCACCCGTGTCACCCGTTGATGCGACTCGAGGAACCGGGCGACCTCGAGGGCGTTGGCCGACTGCCGATCCATCCGTTCCGAAAGGGTTTTGGTTCCCTGCAAGGTAAGCCAGGCCACGAGCGGTGACATGATCGAGCCGGCTGACTTTTGCATGAACTTGAGCTGGGCCAGCTGTTCGCCGGTGGCCGCCACGGCCGCACCTCCCAGCGTGGCGTTGTGACCATCGAGATACTTCGTCGTCGAATGCACCACGAAGTCGGCCCCCAACTCGAGGGGACGCTGGTAATAGGGGGTGAGGAGGCTGTTGTCGACCGCGTGCAATAGCCCTCGCTCTGCCGTCAGATCGGAGATCGCCCTGAGATCGGTCAGCTTCAGAGTGGGGTTAGCCGGGGTCTCGGTGAAAACCAGCTTGGTGCTGGGCTTCAGCGCCGCTGCCACGAGGGCGGGATCGGAGCTATCGACAAAGGAGAATTCAACACCGAAGCGAGCCAAGACCCGCGTGGCGAAGCGGTGGGTGCCGCCGTAGACAACGTCGGAGACGATGGCGTGATCGCCGGCGTTGAGAAAGCCCATCAGCACCGCCACCGTGGCCGCCATCCCTGAGGCATAGGCCGCCGCCCCGGCCCCTCCCTCAAGGTCGCGGATCTTTTCCTCAAAAGCGTCGACGGTGGGATTACCGGATCGCGAATAGGAATATCCGCGCGCCATGTATTCGTCGATCGACTCCTGCACGAAAGTGGTGGATTGGTGGATTGGAGTCAAGATCGCCCCGGTGGTGGGATCGGGTTCGACTCCGGCATGGATTTGGCGAGTGCGGAACTTCATCCCGAGGCCAGTTCTTTGACCGGGGAGCGAATGCCCTCGGTCACCGTTTGACGCAGCAAGCGATGATTGCGGGAAAGAACCCAACCGGCGGCAATCAAGAAGACGATGGCCACTCCCACCCGTCCGGCCGGGTTGTACTCCTCGCGCAACACGAACGAAACGTAGAAGGATTCGAGCAACTGGGCAACGAAGAGGCTGAGGAGGATCCAAGCCTCTTTTCGGTCCATCGAGCGGCTGGCCAGAATGGCGACAGCAAAGATCGACTGAGCAGCGGTGACCAAGAGCTCATCCCTTTGTTCGATGCCGAGGGGGAGCCCGTTCGTCGACGAAGAAGAAATCGCGAAAACCAGCGGCAGGGTCCCCACGAGAAGCGTCCATTGATTCACCTTCGATGAGAGCAGTGCTCCGAATCCGGTGTGGGCCGAAAGCCGCCAGGCGAACAAAGCTGCCACCAAGAGCTCGGGGGACTCGGAGGCGAGGGGGGCGAGCCACTTCACGAGGAGGAACTCGGGGATGTTGTACGCCTCGCCGAGCGCCACCAGGCTTTCGGCGAAGGGCTCGGCGACAAGCAGGATCGCACCGGCGGAGAAAATGAACATGGCGATGTTGACTGTGCGGCGGTTGCGAGTGCCGAGCTCGGCGATGCGTGCTGCCGGACCCACCAGATGGGGCGCTTCTGGTGGGGCCTTGGAGAGCCTCCACAGATAGGCCCCATAAAGCGCAACCAGAACGACGGCATCGAGGAGGGTGAGACTTTCGCGTAGGAAGAAATGGAGGCCGTAGATGGAGGCCAAAGTCAAGAAAGCCACATCGATCGACTGGATCCGCTCGATGTGCACCGCCTGATCGTCGGCACCGCCCACCTCAACCCCTCGCCCGTAGAGCTTGCGAACGCGCCTCGTAGCGAGCAACACGACCAAGGGCCAGCCGAATCCAATCAAGAGCTGGTTGCCGCCGGTCATGTTGGCGAGGGCGTTGGGTGCCTGGGAGGGATCGGTGCCCGCCTTCCAGGTGAATACGAAGTCGACCGCGTATTCGGGGAGGACGGCGATGAGGGCGAGAATGGCCAGGGCCAGACCACCCGAAATGTCGAGCTGGACCACTTCGGCTGCCCAGGAGAGGATGAAGGCTGCGCCGACGATGGCGAGGCCAAAGATCAACGCCGCTAGGGCCGGAGCTGGGTGGGAGCCGGTAAACCGCACCAGCAGACCCGGCAATGCGGCGATTACGGCTAGCGCGACGTAAAGCTGAGCTCGGCTGGCGCTCTGTCCTTCGACTATTTCCGGGGCCCCCATCGGGGGCCAGAGTTTACGAGGCGGGACTCGAAGCAGAAATCGGACGGGTTTCCATCAACACCACAGGTAGTCCCTCAGAGTCGGTGAGCGACGCCAGCCACAACTCGGAGGCCTCGTCACGATGAACCACATGCGGTCGGTCGGAGAATTCGCCCCCGCGGCCTTCGATCTCCTTCACCTCGGTATCGATGTCGTCCACTGCGAAGTACATGATCGGT
>DATFFB010000090.1:0-3789 GCA_035250485.1 Acidimicrobiia bacterium | reverse complement strand
GGTTTCGACCGGAGGCTGCGAGTGAATCTGCCGACTAGGTGCGGCCAGGAACCCTGGGTCAGGAAGCGAGTTTCGACTTGCAGTCGATGCAGAGGGTCGCTTCCGGGCGAGCCTCGAGGCGGGCGGCGCTGATGTCGCGTCCGCAGTTGGCGCACTTGCCGTACTCCCCGCTGTCGAGGCGGGCGAGGGCCCCATCGACCTCATCAAGCTGCTTCTTGAGGTTGTCGACCAGTCCGAGCACTTCGGTCCGCTCAGCCGTGGCGGCGGCGGCGTCGGCGAAGCCGTCGCCGAACACGACGTCGGAACGAAGCTCGCCGGTTTCCTCGGAGCCGAGCTCTCCGAGCTGGTGGACCAGGCGCGTGCGCGCCTCACTGAGGCTGGAGCGAACAGAATCCAAGTTGATAGCAGTCATTGATTGTCACCGACTTCGGGGGTGGGATAGGTAAAAGACCTCAACCAGGTGTTGTGGCGAGACCCTGGTGTAGACCTGGGTGGTAGAGATTCTAGCGTGGCCCAGCATTACCTGAACAGACCGAAGATCGGCGCCGCCCTCGACCATGTGAGTGGCAGCGGAGTGTCGCAGAGTGTGAGGCGAAACGGTCGCCGGGTCGATTCCGACTCGAGCGGCATGGTGACGAACAATTCGAAACGCCGACTGCCGACTCAAGCGACCGCCGCGACGATTAAGGAATAGCGCCTCGGAGGCAGCCCCCGGCTTGGAGATCGCCAACCGGTCCGGCAACCAGGCCACCACCGATGCGGTCGCGCTCGACCCCAGCGGCACCAACCGCTGCTTGTCGCCTTTACCCGTCAGGATGACGGTCTTTGCTTCCAGATCGAGCGCGGGCAGATCGATTCCTACCGCCTCCGACACCCGAGCCCCGGTTCCGTAGAGGAATTCGAGCAGAGCTCGATCCCGTCTCCCGCTGAGCGCACCCACGTCTGGTGCCTCGACCAGGGCGAAGGTCTGCTCAACCGTGAGCGCCTTCGGAAACGACTCCCGGGGCTTGGCCGGATCGAGGAGGCGAGTGGGGTCCTCGAGGGCAAGTCCCTCGGAGACCAGAAAGCGATGGAGCCCTCTCACGGCCGCCACTTTGCGGGCAACGCTGGCCGGCGCCAAGCTCCGCCGATGTAGGTGATCCACGAAGTCATCGATATCGGACGGTTCCGGTTCTTTCTCGTCGAGGAAATCAAGGTACTGATCGAGATCGCGCCGGTAAGCAGCGATGGTGTGAGCCGAAAGTCCCCGCTCGGCGGTTAGGGAGGAGAGGTAGTCCTCCACGCCCGGACGCAGTCCCGTCATGCCGCTTCTACCGGCCGGCGAGGGCTGATTCGGGATCGACGTACTTGGTCCCCAGGCTCTGGGAGACCGCCTCGTGGGTGACCTGGTCGTCAACGATGTTGACCCCGCCCTTGAGTTCGGGAAACCGAGCCATGGCTTTGCGAACCCCTTGATTGGCTAGGGCGATGACGTAGGGCAGGGTGGCGTTTGTGAGGGCATAAGTTGAGGTGTGCGGAACGGCTCCGGGGATGTTGCCGACGGCGTAGTGAATGACGTCGTGAACCGTGTAAACGGGATCCTCGTGGGTGGTCTCCCGGCTCGTCTCGAAACAACCGCCTTGATCGATCGCCACGTCCACCAAGACCGATCCCTTTCTCATGTCCCGGACCATGGCCTCGGTGACGAGCTTGGGGGCCGACGCTCCGGGAACGAGCACGGTGCCGATCACCAGGTCAGCGGAGAGGACCTCTTGTTCGATGGTGAGGCGATTGGAGGCGATCGTCGTCAACCTCCCCTGATAGATCGAGTCGAGCCACCTCAGCCGGCTGAGGTCACGGTCGAGGACGACCACCTCCGCCTGCATTCCCACCGCGATGGCGGCGGCGTTGGTACCGGCGATGCCGCCGCCGATTACGACTACCTTCCCCGGCCGCACGCCGGTCACCCCACCGAGCAAAACGCCTCGGCCCCCCTGCGCCTTCTCGAGAAAGTAGGCGCCGACCTGGGTCGCCATCCTTCCCGCGACCTCCGACATCGGAGCCAGCAAGGGAAGGCTGCGATCGGGGAGCTGGACGGTCTCATACGCCACGCACACGATCCCTCGTTCCCGGAGCCCGGTTGCCAGTTTCGGATAAGCCGCTAGGTGGAGGTAGGTGAAGAGGAGGGTGCCCGAACGGAACATCGCCACCTCGGCAGGCTGGGGCTCCTTGACCTTCAAGATCATCTCTGCCTCGCCAAATACGTCTTCGGCACTGGAGACGATGCGGGCTCCCTGGCCTTCATACTCCTCGTCACGAATTGCCGAGCCCTCCCCCGCCTGAGCTTCGACTAAAACCGAGTGTCCTTGTTCGACCAACTCTCGTACTCCCACGGGAGTGAGGGCAACCCGATACTCAGCCGTCTTGATCTCAGCCGGAACCCCGATGATCACTGATGGCTCCTTTGTCTCGCCCAGAGCAGGATTGCAATCTGGGTCTTGGCATCCGCTATGACGCCACGCTCGATGCTATCGAGAGCATCGTCGAGCGCCATGGTCACTACCTCCATCCCTCGCTCTTCGGCTCCATCGGGTTTGCGCTCTCCAAACCCGAGACCGGTGGCGGCGTATATGTCGATGGTCTCATCCGTGTATCCCGGCGACGGGAGCATCTTCGTCAAGTGCTTCCATTCGGCGGCGCCGGCCCCGATCTCTTCGGCCAACTCACGCCGGGCCGCCGCTTCCAGGTCTCTTTCGGCTGGGTCCAGCTTTCCAGCCGGTATCTCGAGCAGGTGTCGCCCAGCAGCTGTTCGATACTGGGAAACCAGCCACACCGTCTTGCCTTCCACGGGAAGAATGGCAATTCCTCCCGGATGGCGGACCACGTCACGGGCGACCGAACGGTCTTCGTCGATGAGATAACGACGGTCGTAGGAGAGGAACACGCCGCTGGCCAGGCGGCGGTGGCCGAGAACCGAGAGGTTCACTCCCGGGTCAGTTGCTCGACGTCGATCTCGGCGTCGCTGGAAGCGGGCCGCTGCATTGCAGCCCTGACCAGTCCGACAAAAAGGGGATGGGGAACATCGGGGCGGGACTGGAACTCGGGGTGGGCCTGAGTGGCAACGAAGAAGGGGTGGTCGATCAGTTCGATGAATTCGACGAGGTTGTCGTCTGGAGAGAGCCCGGAGAGTCGCACACCGACCGACTCGAGATCCCGGCGATAGCGATTGTTGACCTCCCAGCGATGTCGGTGGCGCTCGTAGACGACCTCCTGGCCGTAGAGCGATCGCACTTTGCTCCCCTCGTCGAGCTTGGCCGGATAGCGCCCCAGCCGCATGGTGCCGCCCATATCAGCCAAGCCGTGCTGGGATTCCATCAAGTCAATGACGGGATGGGAGGTGGTGGGATCGAACTCGGTGGAGTTCGCATCCGCGTAGCCCAGTTCTGCCCGGGCGATTTCGATCACGGCGCACTGCAGGCCCAGACATAGGCCCAGGAACGGAACTCCGTTCTCTCGCGCGTAGCGAATGGCTGCGATCTTCCCTTCCACTCCCCTGGAACCAAAGCCGCCCGGCACCACGATGCCGTCGATTCCCTCTAGATAGGACGTGGCCAGCAGTCCGGTCATCTCCTCCGATGGCACCCATCGGAGATCGAGCTGACGCCCGAGGGCGGCTGCAGCATGACGGAGCGACTCGACCACCGACAGATAGGCATCAGGCAGATCGACGTATTTGCCCACGATCCCGATCGAAACCTTTTCGGTAGCCGAGCGGGTCTTTTTGACCATCTCTTCCCATTTGCTGAGGTC
>DATFFB010000089.1:0-11833 GCA_035250485.1 Acidimicrobiia bacterium | reverse complement strand
GGCACATCTATTAGATCGTCGCCGTCGAGGTGAAGGATGTCGAAGAAGAAGGGCACCACCGGAACCTCGGCGAAAGCTCGTTCCTCGGTCCCGAACCTGCTCATGGTTTCTTGGAAAGGTTGTGGGGTTCCGTCCGCCCGCAACGCCATCGCCTCTCCATCGAGAACCACGGCGCCCACCTTCAGATCGATCGCCGCCGCCACCACCTCCGGCATGCGAGCGGTGATGTCGTTGAGATTGCGCGTGTACACCGCCACCACTTCGCCCAGCCGGTGCACCTGGATCCGGGCACCGTCCAATTTCCATTCCACCGACGTCGGGCCGTTGATCGACTCGCCGATGCTTGCTCCCGGCGAAGCCAGCATCGGCTGGATGGGTGAGAGCACCCGCAGCCCGATCGTGAGAAGCCCCTCTTCTCCCTTGGTGGCGGCGACCCGGGCGACCTCACCGAGGTCGGCTTGCAGCATCGACGCTCGCCGGACCACCGCAGGAGCTATGGCGAACGCCCTTGCCACCGCTTCGGTGAGGATCCCGGCCAGGGCCCCCTGACGAATTTCGCCGGTCAGGGAACGACGCAAAAAGTCCTGCTCGTCCCTGGTCGCACGTTCGAAGAGTTCTCCCAAGAGTCGAGCCCGCCGTGCTTGCGATCCGGGACCGGTGCATTCCTGCAACCGGTCGAAGTAGCCGTCAACTTCGGCGACCGTCAGGTTCGGATCGGAGGCGGGTTCGACCGAAGTTCCGAACGCCGAGGCATAGCCGATCCCGATACGGCCCTGTCGGGGCTCGCCCCGCAATAGTCCGATGGCGGTGGGCAACTCATCCGGCTCGACAGCTTCTAGTAGCGAGGCCAACCGGGCGGTCTTGGCGTTGCGAGAACTGGTTGTCGCCACCTCCGAAGATGCCGCGATCAGCGCTGCCAGCAGAGTGCTCACGTTGGCACGATAAGCCACGCCTAGCGTGGCGCCGTGAACGATCCCGACGCTCTTTGGTCCGGGTTCCTCGCATACCTAGAGCGAGCTCCGTCGGCCGGAATTCCTGCCGAGCTGTTCGCGGGGTTTCGCGATGAACTGATTCGGGAGGGAATGCCAGCTGATCAGGCAACGGAGGCGGTTCGGGGCATCGTCACCATGGCCGCAGACCGCCGGGATTGGACGGCTCCCATGTTCGATCGCATCTACGTGTCACCCGAACCCGGCTTTAGCACCCAACCAAACGCATTCCTGGTCGAGGTGGTCGAGGACCGAATCGGAGGGGCTGCCCTCGACATCGCCATGGGCCAGGGTCGTAACGCTCTCTACCTCGCATCATGTGGTTGGGAGGTGACCGGCTTCGACGTCTCACGTGAAGGAGTCGCCGTGGCTCAGCGAGAAGCAGCCCGACGTGACTTGACCTTTGACGGCCGCGTTGCTGCCCACGACGAGTTCGAGTACGGCACGTCCGCCTGGGATTTGATCGTGATGACCTACGCCCTGGTGCCGGTCACCGACGCCAATTTCGCCGCGATCCTGGTCGACGCGCTGCGACCCGAGGGCCTTATCGTCATTGAGTCTTTCGTTACCGATCCCACCCGTCCACCTCGCCCGGTCGAGATCGATCCCGATCGGCTGCGCGACGCCTATTCGAAGCTACGACTCCTTAGGTTTGAGGACGAGATGGCCACTTCCGATTGGACCGCCGAACCGTCGCGGATTGTCCGTATGGCCGCCATCCACAATTAAGCGCCGCATCCCGCCGCCAGGGCGGCCACGGTGCCGCGGTCGTCGTCGACGTACTCCCAGGCGGTGGTGCCCGATCCTTCGTAGTAGTGCCCGTCGACCACGATCTCCATCTTGTCGTCGCCGTTGAGATCGACGACGGCGCTCACCGCGTGGAAAACGACGTAGGCGCTGTCGGCCGCGCCCTGCGAGAACTCGATGACGAGGGTCGCCGGCTCGACATCAAGCATCTTGCGCATCATTACCAGGCTGTAGGACTCGGCGTTTCCAAAGAGATCGTCGGGCACCCGACGGACCACGAGCAGTTCCTCTTCCACCGCGTCTCCCTCGAGGTCGAAGGTCAGATACTGAGCCACCGCGGGTTCAGGGTCTGAGAGCCCGCGGCCGGCGATGAAGTCCATCGCCTCCTCGACCAGGCCGGGAGGAGGACTGCCCTCGGGGTCTACCGGCCGAGGCACCAGGTTCCAGGTCGCGCCGGCGATGGCGACGGCTCCCGGTTCGGTATGGCCGAGCGGCAGGGGCGGTTCCAACAGGATCATCGGGGTCTGGCTTGGTTCACAGATCTCTAGTGGTGAACCGACCGCGGTGCCGGTGACCCCGCCGAGGTCGACCACTTGATACTCCTCCCCATCCTCGACCTCGAAGATCGCCTCGCCGGGGACCCAATCAACGCCGTCGTGATACCCGAGCAATCCCGAGCTACTGACCACCAGTGGAAGTTCGGACCTCGGGCCGGTGGTGGTGGCTTGCGCCGCGGTCGTCGTCACGGTGGCCACAGTCGTAGACGCCGAGGTTGGGGCCGCAGTCGTCGTGGGGGCGGTAGTCGGGGCCGCGCTCGTCGATCTAGGGGTTTCAGCGATCTCCCCACACGCAACCAGGAGCAGGGATAAGGCCAAACGCCTCATCGGAAGGAAAGGAGGTCGAGGTCGAGTGCTCGAAAAAGCCGAGCCAGGGTATGAAGCGGGAGACCGCGCACGTTCGAGGGACTCCCGTCCACCCCGGCGACATACAGGGCGCCAATCCCGCCCAGGGCATAGGCCCCAGCCTTGTCCATCGGCTCGCCGGTGGCGACATATTCGGAGATCTCGTCGTCAGTGAGATCGAGGAACGTCACCAGGGTCGATTCCACTGCCGATACGGTTCGCACGACCGGATCCATGATCGTCACCGCAACAGCAGTGAGGACGTCGTGAGTCTGACCCGAGAGACGCCCCAGCATCGATCGGGCTTCGTCTGGATGCGCGGGCTTGCCCAGCACCCGGCCCTCAATGACGACGGTGGTGTCGGCCCCCACCGCCACCACGCCAGGCTGGGCGACGGCATCCGCCTTGGCGCGCGCGATTCGCTCCACATAGTCGTACGGCTCCTCTTCGGGGAGCCGAAGCTCGTCGACATTTGGTGCCACTACCGCAAAGGTCAACCCCAGGGTCTCGAGCAGCTCACGCCGCCGAGGCGAGGTGGAGGCGAGTACCAGCTTCATCGGCCGGCAATCCGTTGACCGATGGGACAAGACCTCATAGGCAAAGATTGGGTCTTAACCGGCGACGATCTTGCGGATTCGCCCGTCGACTGTGACGACGTAGATCTCACCCGCCGAGTCGACTCCGAACGAGGTCACCGAGCCCATGTCGCCTACTTCACTCCAGATCTTGCTGTCGCTGATTCCTGAGCCGGTGTAGCGGAAGGATCGCAACGTCCCCTCACAGAAATCGGAATAGAAGTAGGTCCCAGCCAACCCGGGAAGCGCCGTCCCCCGGTAGACATAGCCGCCGGTGATCGAGCAACCCTGACTGTGGGTGTATTCGGCCACCGGCCCGACGTAGCCACCGCAGGGGCCGCTGCGGCAGGTGCTGCCTTCTAGATGGGGCCAGCCCAGATTGATCCCGGTGGCCGAACGCGAGATTACGTTCACCTCTTCGCGAGCGTTCTGTCCCACGTCGGCCACGTAGAGCAGGTCGCCGTCGAAGGCGTTGCGCCATGGATTGCGAACCCCCATCACCCAGATCTCCGCTCCGGGATTGGCCTGGTCGACATTCATCCGCAGGATCTTTCCGAGGAGGCTGGAGGCGTCCTGGGCGTTACCAAATTGATCGTTGGCACCCCCGCCGTCACCCAAGGCGATATAGAGCAAGCCTTCCGGACCGAAGCCGAGCCAACCCCCGTTGTGATTGGAGGCGGGCTGGTCGACTGCTAGGAGCTGGCGGGCGCTCCCGGCGTCGGCCCGGTTGGGATCCGAGGAGGCCTCGTATTCGACCACCCGGGTGTCGCCCGCGGTGTTCGTGTAGTTGACATAGAACCGTCCGTTGTTGGCGAAGTCGGGATGGAAAGCGAGACCGAGCAGACCTCGTTCACCGCCCGTAGAAACGGCAGCCGAGAGGTCGAGGAAGGTTCCCCCGCCGATGATGCGAATGCGCCCGGTCTGCTCGACGACGAATAGGCGGTCATCGCCCGGAGGTGAGGCCAAGAAGAGGGGCCGGTCAAACCCGCTGGCAATAGTGGAGAGGGAAAGGCGCTTGGCACGAGGCGGGGGGACGTTGGGAACCAGATCCCATCCCCGGGTGAGGAAGGTCGCCATCTGGTCGCGCAGCACCTGATCAAAGGGGCAGTAACGACCCCCGCCGCAGCCGTTCGTGATCCCGGCGGCAGCAATGGCCTCGACCGCCTCGGTGAAGAAGGCTCCCGGCCCGACGTCGCTGAACGTGCCGGCATGACTTCGGGGAGAGAGGCCGAGCGCCCGCATCAAGAAGAGGGCCATCTCCCCCCGCGAGGTCGGCGCCTGGGGACGGAAGGTGCCGTCGGCATAACCGGTCGAGATTCCCATCTGGGCGATTCGCTCGACGAAACCCGTGTACCACTGGCCAGCGGGGACGTCGCTAAAGGTCCCCGAGGACGCCAGAGGGCTCTGTCCGAGGGCCCGGACCAGGAAGGCAGCCATCTCCGCCCGGGTTACGGGAGCCGCCGGGCAGAAGAGATCGGGAAGACAGCCAGTAGTGATGCCGGCGGCGGCGATCGCCTCGATCGCCCCCTCATGGGGATTGCCGTCGTCGTCGAGAAATGTCCCTCCCGGTGGGAGGGTGGTCTGGGCCTGCGCCGGCAGCCCCGATAGCGCTAGCACGAGGACCAGAAACCAAAGGGCCCAGTGCTTTCTCTGCATCAATTCTCCCCCGATCGGTCGGAGAACCCTAGACCGGTCCCCACTCTGAGAGGACCCCGGGGTGATCGAAGACCACCTCGCCGCAACGGATCCCAACCACCGGCCGGGTGAGCACGCTGACGTTTTCCGCGGGGTCGGCATCGAAGAGGAGGAGATCGGCGCTGGCGCCGATCTCCAGGCTCGGCAGTCCGAGATAGCCGTATGCGCGAGGGCCGGCTGCTTCCACCGACTCGCGGGCGCCGAGTCCGTACTGCTGGAGGCGTACGGCCTCGAGCGAAACCCTTCCATGGGGAAGACCCAGATCGCTCCCCGCCAGGACCGCGACCCCCATGTCGACAGCCAGCGGGAGAAGCCGGCGGACATTTTCTAATCCCGTTCCGAGCACGCGGGCAGCCGTCGATCCCGGCCCAAAGCCCGACATCACGTCTTCGGTGTTGCAGATGGTCGGAACCCAGGCGCCGCCGCGGCTGCCCAAAAGCTCGAGGTCCCCCTCAGTGAGGTAGAGGCCATGCTCGATCGAATCGCAACCAGCTCGAACCGCCATTCCCGGAGTGTCGGGGCCCATCGTGTGGATGGCCACCCGCAGTTCCGCCTGGTGAGCGATTCGGCAGGCATCGGCCAGGGCTCCTTCTGAAAAGTTGATCACCGGGCCTCGACCTTTTTGCGGCCAGTCGCCGATGAGCTTCACCCAACCGCCCCTGGGATCGGATTCTTTTACCGCCGCGGCGAGCTCGGTGTCGGAGACCTCGACGCCGAAGCCCGGAAAGTACCCGTGCTGTCCAGTGATGATGCGTCCCGCTGCTCGCAACTCGGGTCTGGTGGCGGGCGGGGTTTCGATCAACCGCAGCACGACGTCGTCGCGCCAGCCCTTGTCGATTACCAGGAACACGCCGCTTTGCAGTTGGGCGAAGGCCCGGCGTTTGATCCCTTCGATTTCTCCGGCCGCGGAAACATCCTTCAGGGAGTCCACTGCCAGGTGGGCATGGCAATCGGCGAGGCCGGCCAGCCCCCAGTACCGGCTCAGGTCAATTTCGAGGTCGGAATCGGGCTCGATCCAGGAGCCGTTGGAGATCGATAATTGCTTTAGCGAACCGTTCCATGTCCGAATCAGAAGCGACATGTGCCGATGGAAGGTAGCGAAGGCGGCGGCGAGAATGTGTTGCGCATGAAGGCGGCGCGGCTCTTGCTCGTGTTCTCGATTTTCTCTTGTGGCGCTCCCGGCCCGGTGCCCACGAGCGCCGTTGTGCCCGTCGCGTCTGCAACCTCGGTGACATCACCGAGCGACCTCGAGGTTACGATCCAGGGCTGCGGAACGCCGCCGGTGACCTTCTCCGTGCTGTGCGAGGTAGTCGAGCTGATCGAGACGAATCACTTCAGCCCTCCCGACCACCCGACCATGGCCGCCGCCGCGCTTGAAGCGGTGGCGACGTTCAAGTCAGGCGACACCGAGGAGCTTCCCCGCGGTCTGGTCTGCGCCGTGCCTGCAGAGGAATTTGCTCCGCTGTGTGAATCGGTCCGGGCCGAGATGCTCGAGTCCTCCGCTCCGGTCTCCGACATCGTCGAAGCGGCGGTCGATGGGGTGTTGTCGGCGATGGTCGACCCCTACAACGTCTACGTGCCCCCCGAGCTGTCGGGCTCGGTCGGCGAGGACGGAATCGTTCCCGGAGTCGGAATGGTGATCGCCGCCTTGAGCGCGGCCGGCTCACCGTGCATTCGGGTGGCGCCCTCGTGTCCACTCCAGGTGGTGACCGTCCTGCCCGACTCGGCAGCCGAGGACGCCGGCATCCGTGCCGGCGCCGTCATCACCGCGATCGATGGTGAACCCGTTGAAGGCCTGGGGACGGTGGAGGCAGCCGGCTTGCTGGCTGGAGAGGCTGGCACCACCGCGGTCCTCACCATCGACTCGAATGAAGTCACCTTGACTCGCACCGCCGCCGACGCCATCCCGATGAGCGGCGAGATCGTCGGATCAACGGCCTATTTGCGATTACCCGAGTTTGGGTTTGCCACCCATCTTGAACTCCACTCCTGGTTGACGGCTTTCAACGAGGCCGGCGTCGATCGGCTGATCATGGACCTGCGCGACAACCCGGGGGGATTCCTCTTCTCAGCGTCAATCGTCGGCTCGGAATTCGTGCCCAGCGGGGTCCTCTATCGGACCCAGGAGCGGGTTGGCAACTTCGATTACCCGGCCGTCGAAGGGGGCATCGCCACCCGAGTCCCGCTGATCCTGCTGGTCAACGAGAACAGCGCCTCGGCGGCGGAAATCCTGGCGGCGTCGCTTCAGGAACGTGGTCGGGCGGTGGTCGTGGGCACGCCGACTTTCGGGAAGAATCTGGTGCAGTCGTCCTTCGAACTGAGGAACGGGGGCCTCCTTCGCCTGACCATCGCCACCTGGACCACCGCCGACGGCGCCTCGGTGGCTGGCACCGGTGTTGTCCCCGACGTCGCCCTCACTGTCGATCCGACCTCCGACGTGGCCAGCGTGGTCGACGCCGTGCTCTCTGCTCTTGGGTAGGGAGCGTTCTTGCGTAGATTTGGTCGCATAAATGCGGCCAAATCTACGCAAGAATGTGAACCGGCTTCGGGGTCTTCTTCTCCTCCTGGTCGTGGGGTGCGCGGTCTCAACCGCTCCGGTCAGCACCAATCCCATCTCAGAAACCACCACCTCGCCCGCCACGACCACCACCGTCCTCGAGCAGGCGGTTACAACCGTTGCTCCAACCACCACTACCACGATTGCCGTCGACTTCCGGACCTGTGCCCCCGAGGAGCAAACCCTTCTTTGTGAGGCTTACCGGTTGATCGGAGAGAAGTACGTCGACCCCGTTTCCGCCTCGACGCTGGCCGCCGCCGCTGCCGATGAGGTCGAGGCCCTCGATGAAGAACCAAGTAGCGCCACTGGCGAATGTGTGATTCCGAGCGCCGATTTTGTCGCCGTGTGCCAGCAGTGGGCCTCAGAAGGAGTGCCCTACCCGGTGGCCGAGGAAGCCGCCGTCTGGGGCCTCATGAACGCCTTGGACCCCAATAGCGCCTACCTCGACCCGGCGGCGCTGCGGATGCTGCAGGAGGATCAAGCCGGATCGGTGGAAGGCATTGGTGCTCTGGTCGCCTCAGAGGATCTCGACGCCGATGATCCACAGTCGACCCCGTGCAGCGTGGTCTCGGAGAAATGTCGTCTGGTGGTCATCTCCGTTTTCGACGGAAGCCCAGCCGAGGCACAGGGCCTGCTCCCGGGCGACGTCTTCGTGGCAGTCAACGGCGAGTCAATCGACGGTTGGACCGTCGACGAAGTGACGGCAGCCGTGCGAGGCCAGGCGGGAACCAGCGTGAGCCTCACAGTCGAGCGTGACCGGAGGGAGATCGAATTCCACATCATCAGAGCTTCGATTTCGGTGCCGGTGGTCGAGAGCGAGGTGGTGGGAGACGTCGGCTATCTGAAACTGAACGTGTTCACCGATAGCTCTGACTCACAGTTTCATGACGCGCTCGATCGTCTCGTTGCCGCCGGGATCGATCAACTTGTTCTCGACCTGCGCGACAACCCGGGAGGGGCGCTCTTCGCGACCGTCCAGATTGCCAGCGAGTTCTTCTCCGACGGAGTTGTCGTGCGCACGATCGGGCCCGAGGATGAGGAGGTCTACGACGCCGACGAGGGCGGCCTCCTCGCTGACAGTTCGCTTCCGGTGGCGATCCTGGTCAACCGGGGGAGCGCCAGCGCCTCCGAAGTTCTCTCCGCCGCCTTGCAAGAGCGGAATCGGGCGGTGGTGATAGGCGACAACACGTTTGGAAAGAACACCGTCCAGCAGCGTTATGGACTCTCCAACGGCGGAGCCCTCAAGCTCACCGTGGCCCGCTGGGTGACCGCGGCGGGAACCGACTTCGGCGAAAACGGTGTCACTCCCGATATCGCCGCCGATCTCGACGATGAGCTGACCGTCGATCAGTTGGTGCTGGCGGTCTCCGATCTCAGCGGCTGGTAAGCAAGCCGAGGTCGGTAAGTCAGGCGGAGCAGGAAACGCCGGTTCCCCCCAAACCGCAATAGCCGCTGGGGTTCTTGCCCAAGTATTGCTGGTGGTAATCCTCGGCGTAATAGAAGGGCCCGGCCGGTTTGATCTCGGTGGTGATCCGGCCCCGATGACCCGCCCGCTCCAGATCCTCCTGATAAGCGTCGCGGCTCTTCTCCGCCTGCTCCTGCTGTTCGGGGGTGGTGGTGTAGATCCCCGACCGATACTGGGTTCCCACGTCGTTTCCCTGCCGCATGCCTTGCGTTGGATCGTGTCCTTCCCAAAAGCGCTGCAGGAGTTCGTGATAGGTGACCTCGGCGGGATCAAACACCACCAGCACCACTTCGGCGTGGCCGGTGCGGCCGCTACAGGTCTCCTCATATGTGGGGTTCGGAGTGGTGCCACCGGCGTAGCCGGCGGCCGTGGTGTAGACCCCCGGCGTCTGCCAGAAGCGTCGCTCGGCGCCCCAGAAACAGCCCATGCCAAAGATCGCCGTTTCGAAATGGGCAGGAAACGGACCCACGAGCGGGTTTCCGTTGACGAAATGGCGAGCGGGCACCGGCATCGCCTGCTCCCGGCCCGCCAGAGCGCCTTCCGTCGATTTGTTCCGTCCAAACATCTGCAAGCTCCCTTCGAGTACGGAGACTAAAACCCGTCGGGGATACCCGGTTGTTCCACGGGTTCGTGACGTTTTTCCAACTGGCGAAACCACGCTGACTGATTTTCCAGACAGAGCGAACCGACAAATCCGGCTTTCCCTTACTATCGCCAGACATGGTTCGATACCGCAAGCCAACGGAACGTTCGGGCGACATCATCGACGTGCGGGGAAGCGGTGGCAGGCGGAGGCCGGGAGTTGCCATCGGGGCCGGCGGCGGGGGACTCGCGATCATCATCGCTATCGTCGTCGCCCTCCTCACCGGTGGCGAAGGCGGTGGCCTCGGCGACATTCTCGGGGACCTCGCTCCAGCCCCCCAGACCTCCGCCGTCGAGAGCCCACTCGACCCGGCAACCGATCCGCAGGCGGATATGGCGGACTTCATGTCGGTGGTGCTCGACGACAACCAAGCCATGTGGGAGGAGATCTTCTCCACCTCGGGCCGCCAATATCAGAACGCGCAGCTGGTTCTCTTCACTGGATTTACCGACTCGGCCTGCGGCGGGGCCGACGCCCGGATGGGTCCTCATTACTGCCCGCTCGACCAGCAGATGTATCTGGATCTCGACTTCTTCCAGGAGCTCTCTGACCGATTTGGAGCCACGGGCGATCTTGCCCCCGCCTATGTCCTCTCCCACGAGATCGCCCATCACGTGCAGAACCTGCTTGGCATCAATGAGCAGGTGCGTCAGCTCCAACAGCAGGATCCCTCCCAGGCCAATGACCTGTCGGTTCGGATGGAGCTCCAGGCCGACTGTTTCGCCGGGGTCTGGGCCTCGACGGTCTTTGTCGGACAGCTCCAGACCGGGGAGAACCTCGCTTTGGACCCCGGAGAGATCAGCGAGGCGCTGGAGGCGGCGGCGGCGGTGGGCGACGACCGGATTCAAATGGCCACGCAGGGACGGATCGATCCGGAATCTTTCAACCATGGCACCTCCGAACAGCGCCAGCGCTGGTTCCAGACCGGTTACGACCAGGGCGATCCCAACGCCTGCGACACCTTCTCCGGCAGCGTGTAGCAAGCCGATTCTGTGTCCTCCCCCAGCGAGCGAAGCGAGTGTTGGGGGAGGTGTCGCCGAAGGCGACGGAGGGGCATGGGTCCCTCAACGGAGGGGGTTGGGCGGAGGCCAGTTAGCCTTGCCGTCGAGTCATGGGCCTGCGACGGGCAGGAGTCGCCTTCTTTGCGCTGGTTTTCCTGGTGGCCTTGCTACCGGTCGTCTCTCACGCCCAAACCAGCCTCGAGGAAGCCGAGGACCGGCGGGAATCTGCCTACACCCTGTTGGCGGGCGCGGTTGCCAACCGCGCGGAGACGGAGGCGAGGTTGTTGGCGGCGCTCGAGGAATACCAGCGACTCTCGGCCTTGCTCGCCGAGAAGGCGGCCTCAGTCGACCGACTAGGAGAGTTGGTCGGAACGGCGGGTAGCGAGTTGGCCCGCGTCACCGCCCGCGTCGATGCGCTGGCGGCCGATGCCTACATGGAGGCCCTCTCCCTACCGGCGGGAGTGGTCTTCGATAGCAAAAACGTCCAGCAAGCCCTGATTCGCCAGCCCATGATCCAGCTGCTGGCTGGCGACGAAGAAGACCGGGCCAACACCTTGATCGTCAGTCGTCGAAATCTGGATCAGCTCCGATCTCGGATGGCGGGAGAGATGGCGGAGGTATCCACCTTGCAGATGGCGGCCGAGGCGGCCGCCGACAATCTGGAAGCGTTGTTTGCCGAAGCCGACCGGGCGGTCGGCGTCGCCATCGGCCGGGCCCGAGCCGCCGACCGCGCCTTCTTGGCGGAGCTCGACCGAGTGGAGCGAGCCCAGGCCGCGGCGGCAGAACAGGAGCGCCAATCCGAACGTTCGACCACCACCACGACGGAGCCATCTCCGGTCGTCACTTCCACTTCTACCCCGACTACTTCCACCTCGCTTCCCCCGCCCCCCTCGATTGGAACCAATCCGATCAAACCGACGGTGGAGCGATGGCGGGGCGTGGTGTCGGCATACTTCCAGTCGGCGTGGGTGGAACCGGCGCTTCGCATCATTCAGTGCGAGAGCCTCGGCGACCCTGAGGCCTACAACCCCTATTCGGGAGCCTCCGGTCTGTTTCAGTTCCTGCCCGGTACTTGGGCCGTGATTTCGTCCAAAGCCGGCTTTGGGGGAGCAAGCGCCTTTGACCCCGAAGCAAATATTGGTACCGCCGCCTGGCTCGCGGCCTACTACCAGAGCCTCGGTCGCAACCCCTGGACTCCCTGGTACTGCACGCCCTGAACACCTTCGCGGTCCACGCTCCCTATGCGGAGAAGGTCGAAC
>DATFFB010000088.1:0-13433 GCA_035250485.1 Acidimicrobiia bacterium | reverse complement strand
CGACGAGCTCGCCACCGAGCTCCAGGAATGGTGCAAGGCCGCCCTGCTGCGCTATCAGTACCCGCACGTGGTCGAGTTCGTCGAGGACTTTCCGCGCACGACCACGGGCAAGATCCAACGCTTCAAGCTCCGTAGCTAGCGGTTCTTTGAGCTTGCTCCCTTCTGCGCGGATTTTCTTCAGCTATGGCGCGAAAGATCCGCACAGCACGGGTTCTCCGGTCTTGGTGCGCGGATTTTCTTGAGCTATGGCGCGAAAGATCCGCGCAGAAGGAGCGACATCGACCCCCTTCCCTGCGGCCTAATGATTTGGCATCTTTCAATGGATGAACTTGGACGCGATCGAAGCCTTTGCGCGGTCGAACTATGGACTCGTTGATCGCCCGCTAATCCATGAGAGCGGAGGAAGCGACGCCTTCATAAGAACTCGCGTCGACCGCGGATTCTGGACGCCAATACACGCCGGCGTTTATCACGTCGGCCTCGGCAACCTGACCTGGCTGGGTCAGCTCCGAGCAGCAACCCTCGCCGCCGGACCGAGTTCGCTGATCTCTCATCGAACGGCGGCCCAGCTGTGGGGCTTGGAAGGGATTATCTATCCCAGGATTGAGGTGACAGTCCCAAACGGTCACCTTCCGATCCCCGACGACATCTTGGTCCACCGCACGAGGCGACTGCAAGAGGGAACGGTGGTCGAAGGAATCCCCGTCACCACCGTGGAGAGAACGATTCTGGATTGCGCGTGGTATCTGGCGCTGCCGATGGTCGAACAGCTATACGACAGCGCAATTCGCAAGCGGCTCACCACTTCGACCCGCATCGCCGATTGTGTTGGTGAGTTCGGCAAGAAAGGAGTGCGGGGTCGCTCAAGAGTGTTACGGGTTCTCGATGATCGCCGGAGCGGGGGGCTCCTCGGTAGTCCTGCCGAATCGAGGATCCTGAGGAAAATGAGACTCGCGGGCATAGAAGAGCCGGAGCGCCAATACGTTGTCCACCTGGCCGACGGCACCATTGCTGTTCTCGACTTCGCCTGGCCGCGACCCGTCAAAGCGGTCGAAATCGACGGCCTCGAAGCCCATTCGTCCGCCAAGCAGCTCGAAAGTGACCTCACCAGGCAGAATCTGCTGTTCGAGATCGGTTGGAAGCTTCGCCGGTTTACCGGTCGAGCGGTCTACCGGAATCCGGATTTCGTGGTCGCCGAGATCGCCCGGTTTCTGGCCGCCTAAGTGCAGGCTGGGCTCTCTGCGCGGATTTTCTCGAGCTATGGCGCGAAAGATCCGCGCAAGCACGGGTCGTAGGTTGTAGTGCGCGGATTTTCTTGAGCTGTGGCGCGAAAAATCCGCGCAGAGGGAAGAATGAGGATTGTGGAGCCGCTCTACTACGCCGACTACCTCCAGCTTGACCGCCTCCTCTCGTCCCAGGACTTGGAGTCGGCCAAGCAGGGGGAGACGGTCCACGACGAGATGCTCTTCATCATCGTCCACCAGGCCTACGAGCTCTGGTTCAAGCAGATCCTCTGGGAGCTCGACGAGATCTCCAATCTCTTCTCGCAACCAACCATCGATGAGAGCGAGATGCTCCAGATCGTCCGCCACCTCGATCGCATCACCGAGATCCAGAAGTTGCTCATCGCCCAAATCGACGTGCTCGAAACGATGACCCCGCTCGACTTCCTCGAGTTCCGTGACTACCTCATTCCCGCTTCGGGCTTTCAGAGCGCTCAGTTCCGCTTGATCGAGAACCGCCTCGGTGTCCGACCCGAGGACCGGGTTCGGCTCGCCGGCTCGCCTTACACCACCGCCTTCAGCGAGGAGGATCGGATCCGGGTCGAGGCGGCCGAGAAACAGCCCAGTCTGTTTGAGTTGGTCGATCGCTGGCTCGCCCGCACGCCCTTCCTCGAACAGGGCGATTTCGTTTTTTGGGACCAGTACCGCGAGGCCGTCCATGCGGTCTTGGATCACGACCGGGGGGTGATCGAGAAGAACCCCCACCTCACAGCCGGCGAGCGGGAGGAGCAACTCAGATCCTTCGATCACACCTTCGACCTCTTCGAGGCGATCTTCGATACCGAGCGACATGAGCGACTGCTCGCTACCGGCGAGCGGCGGCTTTCCTTCACGGCTTTTCAGGCCGCCCTCTTCATCAATCTCTACCGGCACGAACCGGCATTGCAGGAGCCATTCCGGCTCGTCACCCTTCTCGTGGACATCGATCAAGGATTCACTGCCTGGCGTTACCGCCACGCCCTGATGACGGTGCGGATGATCGGTCGCCGGGTGGGAACCGGGGGCTCGGCCGGGGCCGCCTTCCTCACCCGGTCGGCGGAGAAGAGCCGGGTCTTTTCGGACCTAGTTCAGCTGGCCACTTTCATGATTCCCCGCTCTGCCCTCCCCCAACTTCCCCCCGAGGTCGAAAGACGGATGCGGTTTCGCTTCGAAGACGAGGCGTGACCTACCGCCACCTCTTCAGCCGGTTCCTCGACTCTCAGCCGGAGCGGCTGCACTTCGCCGCCCACAGCCATCATCCCTGGCCCGATGTCACCTACGACGCCCACCAGCGCTGGTGGGAGGACTCGGCTAGAGACATGGACGACAAATGGGAAGGGTTCTTCGCCGATTTCATTCCCCGCCTGCGGAGACGGCTGGGACGGCTGTTGAACCTGGGCGACGGCGCCACCATCGCCTTTGCCCCCAATACCCACGAGTTGGTCAATCGGGTGTTTTCCACGCTCCCGACCCCGGTCGAGATCGTCACCACCACAGCCGAGTTCCACTCCTTCGATCGCCAGGTGCGGCGATGGGAGGAGGCCGGCTGGGCGAATGTCACCAGGATCGAGGCGGAGCCCTTTGCGACTTTCCCGGAGCGATTCCTCGACCGAACTGGCGCGGCCGACCTCGTCTACCTCAGTCAGGTGTTCTTCGACTCTGGGTTTGTTGTCCCCCACCTCGCCGCCCTCATTGACGGCCTTCCGAATTCGCCGGCGGTGATCATCGACGGGTACCACGGCTTCATGGCCAGACCGCAAGATCTCGCCCCCCTCGCCAATCGCGCTTTCTTTGTCGCCGGGGGCTACAAATACGCCATGGCTGGCGAGGGAGCGGCGTTTATGCATTGCCCGCCGGGGAGAGGCGAACGACCGGTCGACACCGGGTGGTACGCCGGATTCGGTTCCCTCACCGATCGCGTCGACGAGGTTTCTTACGGGGAAAACGGTGATCGATTCTGGGGGGCGACCCAGGACGGCTCCGGCCTATATCGTCTGGAGGCGGTGTTGGAGATGCTCGAAGCCAACGGCATCACTCCGCAGGTGATCCAGGGCCACGTCGCCGACCTGCAACAAGATTTCCTCGACCGAGGCCCAGCCCTGGGTGAGCTTCTCCCTCCGCCCGAGTTCGAACGGGGAAGCTTCCTCACCTTTCGCCGTCGTGACGCAAACGATCTCTATCGACGTCTGCACGACCGCGGAGTCATCACCGATTATCGGGGAGACCGGTTTCGGATTGGCTTCGGCATCTACCACGAACGAGCCGATATCGACCGACTGCTGGCCCTCCTCTAGACAACGGCGGGGATCTTCGCCATCGCCTGACGGACGGCTTCTTCGGGGTAATCGAAGTTCTCGAGGCCCCCGTCGAGGAAGGCCCGGTACGCACCCATGTCGAAGTGGCCGTGCCCGCAAAGAGCAGTGAGGATCACCATCTCCTCCCCGCTCGCCTTCGCCTGTAGCGCCGCCCGCACTGTCGAGGCGATGGCGTGCGTAGGCTCGGGAGCCGGAACGATTCCTTCGGCGCGGGCAAATTGCACCGCCCGCTCGAAGCATTCCACCTGGCCGATGGCCTCGGCCTCCAACATGCCCAGCTCCTTGAGATGGGAGACGAGCGGGGCCATGCCGTGATAACGCAGGCCGCCCGCATGGATGGGGCTGGGAACGAAATCGTGGCCCAGTGTGTGCATCTTCACCAACGGCGTCATCCCGATTGTGTCGCCGAAGTCGTAGGCATAAACCCCCTTGGTCAGCGAGGGCGAAGCGGTGGGCTCGACGCAGCGGATGGTGGGCGACATCTTCCCGGCCAGCTTCTCGCGAATGAACGGGAAGGAGAGGCCGCCGAAGTTGGAGCCACCGCCGGTGCATCCGACCAGCAAGTCGGGCTGCTCCCCGACTATCGCCAGCTGTTTCAAAGCTTCCTCGCCGATCACGGTCTGATGCATCAACACATGATTGAGCACGCTGCCCAGTGAGTACTTAGTGGCGGGATCGGAGGCCGCCGCCTCTACCGCCTCGGAGATGGCGATGCCCAGGCTCCCAGGGGAATCAGGATCCTGAGCGCGAATCGTGCGACCGGCATTGGTGAGGTCGGAGGGGCTCGAGTGAACGGTCGCCCCGAAGATTTCCATCAGCGTTCGCCGGTATGGCTTCTGCTGAAACGAGATCGCCACCTGCCACACTTCACACTCGAGGTCGAACTGCGCGCACGCGAAGGCGAGTGCGCTTCCCCACTGGCCGGCGCCAGTTTCGGTGGTCAGTTTCTTGGTTCCCTCCTGGGCGTTGTAGTACGCCTGGGGGACAGCCGTGTTGGGCTTGTGCGAGCCCACCGGACTGACACCCTCGTATTTGAAGTAGATGCGGGCCGGGGTGTCGAGAGCCTTCTCCAGGCGGCGGGCGCGATAGAGCGGGGTGGGCCTCCACATTCGGTAGACGTCGAGGACCGCACCGGGGATGTCGACGTAGCGGTCCTGGCTGACCTCCTGGCCGATCAAGGCCATCGGAAAGAGCGGCGCGAGGTCGTCGGGGCCGATGGGCTGATGGGTCCCCGGGTGGAGGACCGGCGGGGCCGGTTCGGGAAGGTCGGGCTGGATGTTGTACCAGGCCTCGGGAATTTCGGACTCGTCAAGCATGACCTTGGACAGCTCGTTCATATTCACCCTTTCCTTGTCTCGACCGGCTCCCAGGTGAGGCCAGTCGGACCGATATACGTTGAATCAGGTCGGATCAATCGACCAGTGCGTTGTTGCTCGAGGCAATGAGCAATCCATCCCGCCACCCGTCCCGCAGCAAAGGTGGGAGTGAAGAGTGGTATCTCGAGCCCGATGCCGTGGAGGAGGAGAGCGGTAAAGAATTCGACGTTCGTTTTGAGATTGCGACCGGGCTTGTACTCATCAAGGAGCTTCAGGGCGGCGGCTTCGACCGACTTCGCCAGGTCATAAAGACCCATGTCGCCTTCGCTTGCGAACATCCGCTCGGCGGCATCGGCCAAGACGTCGGCGCGGGGATCCCTGACCTTGTATACGCGGTGGCCGAAGCCCATCAGGCGCTCGTCGTTATCGAGCTTGGCTCTGATCACCTCCTCAGCCCGATCGGCTGTACCGATTTCGAAGACCATGTCGAGGGCGGGACCGGGGGCACCCCCATGGAGAGGGCCTTTCAATGCTCCGATGGCACCCGTGACGGCCGAGACCAGATCCGAATGGGTAGCGATGATCACTCGGGCAGCGAAGGTGGAGGCGTTGAGCCCGTGGTCGGCGACGGTGTTGAAGTAAGTCTCGAGCGCTCGCACCGTCGCCGGACCAGGCTCGGCACCGGTCAACATGTAGAGATAGTTGGCACTGCGGCCGAGCGTTGGGCTGGGGGCGATGGGCTCCTGTCCGGTCAGATATCGCCAGTAGGTGGCGACGGTGGGCGGGACCCGAGCAGCCACGGCCTTGGCGCGGGTGAAATCATCGACGTCGCCGAGGTCAATGTCGAAGGTGGCGGCGGCCATTCGGAGCGCGTCCATCGGCGGCACCTGATGATGCGCGGCTTGCTCAAGCAAGGAATGGGTAGCCGATGGAAGGACGCGGTAAGTCGCCATCGTCGACTTGAACTCGTCCAGCGTCGCCCTATCGGGAAGCTCGCCTCGCCAAAGGAGAAAAGCCACCTCTTCAAAGCTGGCGTGGGCAGCGATGTCTTCGAGCGCATAGCCAGCAATGATCAGGCGCCCGTTCTGCCCGTCGACTAAGGACAAACTGGTTTCGGCGGCTACAACGCCTTCGAGGCCGGGTCGATATGTCTCTGCCGTCACCAATTTCATCGTATAGGAGTGGTCGGCGGCGCGCCTGGTCTGATTCTGTGGGCTGCTATGCCACCTTTTGTCGGACTAACAACCCTGGGTTCGCAAAAAAAGAAGAACGGGCCCGCCTTGGGCCCGTTCTTCTTTTGGTACGCAGGTGAACCCGTTACCGAGGCGGATAGATGGACTCGTAATAGGTGCCGAGTTGGCGCCGGTAGTCCTCGTCCATCGGTGTATCCGGGTCCAGCAACGGTGAGTTCTTCACCTGCTCCTTGGTGAGGTTCAGATAGACACGCTGATCGTCGAGGTCGACATCGGTGATTGCTCCCGCCGGGATCATGACTTTCTTGCCGAAGATCCACGGTCCGGTGTCAACCACGATGTAACCCGCTCCGACCTCTCGCGAAGTCTCGTCAATCTGGCCGATCCCACCGTCGGCCGCTTCCACCGAGAACCCAGAGATGTTGTCCGACTGGGCCAGCATGTCCGTTCTGTAGGTCCAAAGTTCCGTGTCCATATATTTCACCCCCGTCCCTCGGTCACGTGACCAGGAGAATGATGATGATTATGAGTAGCAGTGTTCCGAGTCCGATATACATCGGGCTTGCTCCTTTCCTTGCCTGGTGAATTAAGAAACGACCGTGGCTCGCTCTTCGCGCACGAGGTCGGAGTCGACCCGGGCGTGATACTTCTCTCCGAGCTTGCCTCCGAGGGCGGCGGCCAAGAAGCTCAACACCACGCCGACGACGGCCGCAATGATGCCGGTGGTGGTCCGCTCATCCATGTCGATCTGCGTCAGCCAGTTGGGGAGCTCAAGGTAATTGAGGGCGTTGTACTGGTCGCCGAAGTAGACCCCGAGGGCGGTAAACAGCACCACCAGCACGAGCATCCATAGTGCCACCGCGATCCCGTTGAGGGCGCCGTCGTAACGAGCCATGCGTCCGGCTACCCAACCTCCAAAGAGGAACGAGATGAAGATCACACCGGCTGCGACGGCAAAACCGATTGCTTCGAACTCACTGATGTTGCCGTCCTGGTCGATCAGGTCGAGCTGAAATGGCAGTTCACCGGCTCCCGCCGCCGCCAGACCTCCCATGAACAGGAGCATCCCAATGGCTGCGAACAAGCCGCCAATCGCGGCCGGGGTGTCTATTCCCCCGAACCGCTTGCGGGTCGAGCGACGAGGAACGGTCTCGACAACCGTCGTGTCAGACCTGGTAACTATGACGTGCCTCCTTAGGTACTAACTGAGTAGATACCCCCGGCAACAAGGCATCAAACGTGGCTAGGCCATCGTCCCGGTGGTGAGTCGGTGACGGAGGCCCTTGGCGCGGCCCAGCTGATAACGGGCCTTGCGCCCCAGCAACCGACCAACCCTCCGAATCTGTGCTCCGGCCTGATCGCGCAATTTGGCGCGCCGGGTCCGTCCCGCTCGGGGGTCGTAGTAATACTGCGCAGCCGCTCCTAGAGCCATTCCCTGGACAAACTTGATTCTCTTTCCCACAAAAAAACCTCCTGTCCTCAGGCGGAATACCCGTATCTCTGGCTGGCAAAACCCCGCTCGGGTTTGATCAGCCCGCTCAGACGGGTATTCAGCGACCCATGGCTGTTGAAACGATCGACCTCAAGAACAAGGTTGTGGCCGTCTTCGAGGACCGCGGAGCGGCATCGCGAGCCCAGGCAGCCGTGACCGGCCTGGGCGGGTCGGTGACCGTCCTCGAAGGTGAGGAGGGAAAGGCCCGACTGCCGCAGAATGCAGAAGGAGTCAAAGGGGCACTCAAGACCGTGGCGATGACTTTTGGCGACGAGATTCGAGTACTCGAAGGTTTGGATGAGGCCCTCACCGAAGGTGCGCAAGTGCTGGTGGTGGAGGTAGCCGAAGAAAACGCCGATCAGGTGGCAGCGAAGCTTGACCAAAACCAGGGTCGTTTTGTCTGGAGTTTCGGTGAATGGACGTTCAAGCCGGCCACCCCCGCCACTGACGACCAAGACACCGCCTAGTCGCCGGGAAGTATCGACTCGCCCGAACCCTCCCTGGTCTGAGACCAGAAGACCGAGACTCTCCCGGTGGGCTCTAAGTAGGCCCGGCGGACGTCGCCGAGGTGTTCGACTCCCTGGAGCCGGAGGAGCATTTCGATCTCGGCCTTCGACAGATCTTCCTTGTCGAGGTTCTCCTGAACGAGCTCGCCGTCTGCCACCACACACACCGGAACGCTCTCGATGAGCTTCTCAACCGACCGATTCGACTCCGTCACCATGACCAACAGTCGTTCCAAGCCGACGACAGCTGTGATGACAAGCATCCCGCTCACGACCGGCACATCGGGATAAAACATGGGGTCGCCGACAGCCGAACCCAAAGCAACGATGATCAATAACTCAAAGGGAGAAAGCTGGCCGAGGCCGCGTTTGCCGACCAACCGAAACAGAAACAGGGTATAGAGGAACAGCACCGCCGTCCGGAGCAGGATCTCGAGGACTGTCGTCCAGGTCAGCTCACCCAGAAAGATCCGCTCGAATTCCATCCTTCAGACTTCAGATTTCGGACTTCAGATTTCAGAGAGTATCGCTCGTCCGTTCGTGGATGGTGTCGACCGTCCGGTCGGAGGCCTCGCGGCGGACATGAATCGTCGGCGAGACCCAGGCGGTGAGAAGGCTGACCGCGCCCACGACGGTATAGATCCAGCCGATCCGCTCGTCACCGCCAAGCGCCGTCGCCAATGAGTCACCCTCGATTCCGTACACCAACCCAAAGGCAATCAGTACCAGGCCCAAAGTGGTCATCGTTCCTCGGCTTCCGAGCGCGTTGCCGGCTGCGCCCAAAAAGATGATTCCCACCACGACGTGTATCAGGGCCATCAGCAGCGTGTGGGTGAGGCCTAGAACCTGGTCGGTGGAGTTGAAGTCGAATCCCACTCGGAGGGCGGCTACCGCCCCCATGACCGTGAGAAACAGGCCGATCCCACCTGCCACGATCTGGGCCGGGCTCCAGGTTTTTCGGTCGACGACCACCCGGTCACGGGTGTTCTGGGCGTCAACCTCTCCTGGGACGGGGTCATATGTCACGGATTATCTCCTTGATTGTCCCGTGGCCTATACCCAACCACGACGAGTTCTACGACGGCTTTCGGGTCGAAAAGCTCGCTCACTCCAAAAAGGGTCATGGCGGGGAAGTGGCGGCCGAAGACCGATCGATAGGCCTCGCCGACGTCGGAAAGAGAAGCCCGGTAATCGGCGACATTGGTGACCAGGATCTGCATCGAGGCGACGTCGGTGGGTTTGGCCCCGGCGGCGGCGAGGGCGATCTCGACGTTCCGGCAGGCGGCGCCGAATTGGGCCACGAGTCCATCGTCGAGCGAGCCGTCGGGATGATGACCGGTCTGGCCGGCGAGAAAGAAAGGTTCCCCACCACCCTCCGGCACGGCCACATGACTAAACCCCACCGCCCGGGGCAGGTCATCAGGATTGATCAATCTCATTTGCCCCTCCAGGCCGGATCTTGCTTCTCGACGAATGCCCGATAGAACTCGCGGTGGTCATCGCTTTTCATCAAGAGCGCCTGGGTCCAGGCCTCGAGTTCGATCGCCCCGGCGAGGCTCATGTCGAGCTCGCGGGTGAGAAGCGATTTGGTGGCACCCAAGGCCCAGCCGGGGCCGGTGCTGAGAGCCCGGGAAACGGTTTCCAGCTCGGCGGGCAGATCGTCGGTGAGTCGGCCGAGGCCGATCCGCTCGGCTTCCTGCGCTTCGACGCGCTCGCCCAAGAGCAATAGCTCGGTGGCTCTCCCC
The DNA here is from genome assembly GCA_035250485.1 of Acidimicrobiia bacterium. Lineage (GTDB taxonomy): Bacteria > Actinomycetota > Acidimicrobiia > Spongiisociales > ZC4RG35 > JACCTH01. The sequence goes on along the minus strand of DATFFB010000088.1, from coordinate 3,604 downwards.
AGTCCCACCACCCGCGGCAGGAGATAGGCCGCACCCATGTCCGCCCCGGCTAGTCCGACCCGCGTGAAGAGAAAATGGAACGAGGCTTCGTGAGCGAGGAGACGCAGGTCGGCGGCGAGGGCAATCACAGCTCCGGCCCCGGCAGCCACGCCGTTGACCCCGGCGACGATGGGGATTGGCAGTTCTCGCATCCGTTGCACCACGGCCCCGGTCATGCGGGTGAACTCGAGAAGGTCCTTAGATGACATCTCCTGCAACGCGCCAATGATTTCGCGCACGTCGCCACCCGAGCAGAATCCCCTGCCTTCCCCGGTGATAGTGAGGACTCGCACCTCCTCTCTTTGCGGGATCTCGACGAGGAGGTCTCTCAGGTCGGCGTAAATCTCGAAGGTGAGCGCGTTGAGCTTTTCTGGGCGAGACAAGACGATGCTGGCGATCCCATCGTCGTTCGTCGAGAAATGGAAATGCTTCCAATCGTCGCGAGGGCTTGTCGATCCGCGGAAGGCCATCGACTCAAACTAGTGGTCGGGGATCAAACGGTTCCGACTCGAACCAGATCGGCCCGGCCCGATCCGACCGCAGTATTGGCGTCATCCAGCGTATTGAGCCCACCGCCCACCAGAACGGGCACCCGGGCTCGGAGGCGGATCGTGGACGCCAGGGGGAGGAGGTAGCCGCGCCGATAAGGGGGCTCGTATTCCGCCACCGCCCCGCCCCCGCAGACCTCGACCAGTTCGACGCCGTGGGCGGCGAACGCCCGGGCGACAAGAACCGCGTCGTCTTCGGTGATGCCACCGCGGGCGAAGTCGGAAGCAGAGAAGCGAACCGCAAGCGTGCCCTCCCAGACATCTCGAACCGCCGAGATGACCTCGAGCGGGAAGCGCAGCCGGGCTTCGACCGAGCCTCCATATTCGTCGTCGCGGTGGTTGGTCAGCGGAGAGATGAAGCTGGCGAGCAGATTGCCCTGGGCAGCATCGATCACGAGAAGAGTGGTGTCTCCGGTGGCGCCCCGCGCGCCCTTGACGAAGTGGTCGATCACCCGCTCCATGTCGCCGGAGGTAAGTGGACGCGATGGGGAGTGGAGAGCGGTGTAGGAAATGGGCGAGGCCGCAATAGTTTCCCACCCGCCGGTGAGGAGGGGACGATCGAGTCCGCTCGTAGTCGCACGGCACGAGGCACGCGGACCCGCATGGGTAAGAACGATGCCCTCCCAATCACCGTCCACCTTGGTGGGCTGGAGGGGAAAACGCCGGCCATCGAGACTGACGGCAATGGGTTCCGAGAGCCCGAACCCGCCTGGACCGACGAGGCGCGTGCGAAACAGGGTTCGGCCGAGGGTGAGAGGAGTCAGGGCGGGCACCGCCAACCGTCGGTCAGGCGACGTTGACCGACCTACCTCGGCAACTAGCTCGGGGTCGCTGCGCTCGACATCGAGATAGCTCACGCGGCCCGATCGGGTCAGCAGGTTGAAGGCGAACGTGGATGCCGGCAGTTCCATCAGGTTCGAAACGCGCTCGAAATAGCGAGCGCTGTCGAGGGCTGCTTCCTGAAACCGGGCCACCGGGGGTTGCCGGTTGGCTTCATAGGTGACGAGGGCGGAAGTGATGTCGTGGGGATAGGAGACCAGGGCGTCACAAAGAGCGGCAGCATCTTCCATCGCCAGCTTGGTCCCAGATCCGATCGAGAAATGGGCGGTATGGGCGGCATCTCCGATGAGGACGACCGGAACGCCCTCGGTGCGGAACCAGCGCTGGCTCCGGAGGGTGACGAAACGAAGCCACTGCGATCGGTTCGATCGGAGCCGGGCCCCCGCCAAGAAGTTGGCAAAGAGTTTCTCGCCAAATCGGAGGCTTTGCTCCTCTGTGGCCCCTTCGAGTTCGGAGGCTTGAAACGCCTCCTCGGTGGTCTCGACTATGAAGGTCGACTCCTCGGGACCGTAGGGGTAGGCGTGGGCCTGGAAAAGTCCGGCCGGGGTCGGCTCGAACACGAACGTAAATCCGGACAGCGCCTGGTCGAGGCCGAGCCAGATGTAACGGGTGGGATGGATCCGCTCCTCGGATTGAAACGTCTCGGGAAACCGGCGTCTCCAAGCCGAGTTGATGCCATCGGCGGCCACCACCAGATCGAATCCCATTTCGTCCCCGGGCCGGAACTCTGTTTCGTAGTTGGGACTGATCCCATGAACATGAACCCAACGCCCCAAGATCGATAGCAGGCTCTTGCGATCGATCGCGGCGAAGGGCTGCCCGGTCACCCGCACCGTGTGCTCGGGGCGGTGGATGGAGATGGTCGACCAGCGGACCAACGCTTTGTCGAGGTCCTCGAACAGGCCGGCGTGACCGCCCGCCAACTCGGTCAGGGTTCCCTCCGAGAAGACCACCCCCCACCCGTAGGTGGCCTCGGGTGGATTGCGTTCGAACACCTCCACCTGATGGCCACCGGACCGAGCCATCAGTACCGAGAAATAGAGGCCGGCCGGACCTCCTCCCACTACTGCGATCTTCATCGACTAACGATTGACAATCGAGGCCAGCCGCTCGACTTCCGACAACTCGGCGATGGTGGGAAGAAGAACCAGCTCGTCACATCCGACTTCTTCATAGGCGCGGATGAAGTTGGTCAGCTGAGTCGCGGTAGTGAGGCCGGCTTCGGCAATTCTTTGCGCAAACGGTCCGGCGAATCGGTAGTAGTCGAGCAGGTAGGAGTTGACGGCTTCGGCGTCGCTCAGCCCGAAGTAAGCCTGAGCCCAGAGCTGGGGTGAACCGGGACGGCCGACGTCCTCCCAGGCGGCTTTGACCTTGATCGCAGCCCCGGCGAAAGATCGGGCCGGACCACCCCCGTGGACGTACCCGTCCGCCAAACGCGCCGCCCGGAGGAAAGCCGCAGGGGAAGCGCCCCCGACCAGGATGTCGGGACCGCCGGCCGAGACCGGTATCGGTCCCACCCGTCCGTCCTCCCAGTGGTCGCGGATGCGGGCCAACTGTTGGGTGAGGATGTGGCCCCGGCGTCGATAGTCGACCCCGGCGGCCTCGTAGTCCTCCCTTCTCGCTCCGACCCCGAGACCCAAAGTCAGCCTTCCTTCAGAAAGGGCGTCCAGCGATGCCGCCTGACGGGCCAAGAGCACCGGGTTATGGAGCGGTCCGATAATCACCATCGATACAAGGCGGATCCTCCTGGTGACCGCGGCGGCGGCGGCGAGGGCGACGAGCGGTTCAGAGGAATCGTAGGTGACCCGGTCTATGACCCCGAGGCTGGTGAATCCGGCTTCTTCGGCTTGGCGGGCCCAGTCGATCAGAAGGCGAGGATCACGGCCGGGGATGGCGCTGGGAAGCCCGATGCCTACTCGCACCTTTTCATTCTTGCGTACCGGCCCCGAACCGGCCCATTTCTCGCAAGAACGGAAGAGAGGCTTGCCGGTAACGTGATTTCATGGAGCAGTTCGAACTCAGCGCCGAGTCGCGCCGGCTGCTCGAAGAGGCCCAAAGCATTGGGGAGGAGCTTGCTCCCCTGGCGGCGAAAGACCCGGGCTCGGTCAACCGCTCCTTGATCGCGGGTTTGGCCGATCACGGATTGCTCGGCCGGCTCTTTCCTCCCGGCGGCGGGG
>DATFFB010000087.1:0-20975 GCA_035250485.1 Acidimicrobiia bacterium | reverse complement strand
GATGCTGCGCCAGGTGCTGGAGGATCTATCGGCCGCCTTGGCCCGCCGGGCGTCGTCGGCCCCGGCCCGGGAGTCCCGGGAGCAGGCGGAACGGCTCCGCACCCACGTCGATAGCTATCTGTTGCCGAGGGCATCCGATCTGGCGGCCCCGCTCTTCGTCGTCATCCTCGGGTCGACCGGCTCCGGTAAGTCTTCGCTCTTCAATGCCCTGGCGCGGCGAGCAGTGAGCCCCTCCGGATTGCTTCGCCCCACCACCCGCCAGCCGGTGGCTCTCGCCCATCCCGATGACAGCATCGACATCCACCCTGACCTACTCGTTGTGAGCGACCGCGCGGCACCAAAGGGCTTGGTGATCGTCGACTCTCCCGACTTCGACAGCGTCGAGCAACACAACCGCCAACTGGCTCTCGATCTGCTCGAAAAAGCCGATCTGGTGATCTTCGTCACCACTGTGACCCGCTATGCCGACCAGGTGCCGTGGCTGGTACTCGACCGTGCCCGCCAGCGCGGCGTCCCGCTCCTGATGGTTATCAACCGGATGCCAGTCGACATCCAGGACCGAACCGAAGTCCTAGCCGATTACCGGGAATTGCTGGAGCGGGGTGGTCTCGACAACCAGGGGGCGTTTGGGGATCTGGAGGTGGTATCTGTTGCCGAGGGAGCGCTCGACCCCGAACGCGACGCCCTCGGGGCCGAGCCGATTTCGCCCATCACCAGCGCGATCGAAAAGCTCCGGAGCGACGACGCCGCCCGCCGGGCCGTCGCCCGCCGCGGCCTCATCACCGCCCTCGAGGGCCTCCCTGGAGGAGTGGAGCAAATCGCTGACGAAACGGAGAAGGAACAGCAGGCGACCGCGGCGCTTCTCGAGGAAGTCGACCGTGCATATGAGCGGGGCCTGCGAAAACTGCTCGATGAAGTCGAGAGCGGAGATTTCCTGCGTTCGGAGGTCCTTCAGCAGTGGCTCGATTTCGTCCGCGCCGGCCCGCTGGCCCGATTTCTGGCCGAGGGGGTGGGGAAGATCGCCGCCACCATTCGGAACCTCTTTCGCACCGAACCCCCACCGCCCGCCCCTCCCGTGCGGGAGGCCGCATTCTCGGATCTGGTCGCCTCCGCGCGCCGGCATGCCGACGACGCAGCCGGAGCCAGCTCCTCGACCTGGTCCGGGGAGCCTCTCGGGGACCGAGCGCTGGCGGATCGGCCCGACCTTCTTGCCGCCGGCGGCGATTTCGACGAGCGATTGCGCGAGTCGCTCGCCTCCTGGGGCGAGGCCATCGGCAGCGAAATCGCAACACTGGGACAGCAGCGCAAGGCCTGGGCGCAGGCAGCTTCGGTGGGGCTCAATGTGCTCGGGACGAGCGCCATGATCGCCGTCTTCGTCCACACGGGAGGGCTGACCGGGACCGAGGTCGGGATTGGTGCTGCCACCGCTTTTTTAAATCAAAAGCTTTTGGAAGCCATCTTCGGCGAGGCCAATGTGGCCGCCTTCGTCAAACGGGCCCGGAGCCGCCTCACCGAATTGCTGAGCGAGGCCTTTCAGCGCGATCAAGCGCGGTTTGCAGCTGCGGTCGGCCCGATGGAGAAGGATCTTCCCGCCACGCTGCGTCGGCTGGCGGACGAAGCCCGGGCCGGAGCAATGACCCTTTGACCGCCCTGAGTGAATCCCTGGCCGCGCTGGCCGAGGGAATTGCAGCCGCACGAGATCTCGGTCTCGACACCACCGACGCCGAACGCACTGCCGACCTCGTCGAGCAGCGAATCGGATTTGCCGGCAATACCTACGTCATTGCTTTGGCTGGAGGCACCGGGGTCGGCAAATCGTCGCTCTTGAACGCCCTGGCTGAAAGCAACGTGAGCGAGGTCCGAGCCATTCGGCCGACGACCTCACGCCCTCTCGCCTGGGTGGAGGAGAACGATCGCCAGGAGGTCGAACCGCTTTTGGAATGGGTGGGGGTCGAAGATGCCGTCGATCATCAGCATCGGAATCTGGCCGATGTGGCGATCATCGACCTCCCCGACGTCGACAGTGTCAATCTCGGCCACCGAGCAACGGTTGATGCCTTGCTTCCTCGAATCGATGCCCTCTATTGGGTCGTCGACCCGGAGAAGTACGACGACGAGCGGCTCCATGGATACTTGCGCCAGCTTTCGGCCCACGGCGATCGCATGGTCTTCCTTTTCAACAAGGCCGATCGATTGGGTGAGGACGACCAGCGACTTCTCGCAGAGGACTTCGCCCGCCGACTATCGACAGACGGAATCGGCCGATCGTCGATCCGGATGCTGTCGGCTCGCGACGGGCAGGGAGTCGCAGATCTTCGCCGCGACCTGGCCGGGGCAGCGGATCGCAAGGCGGCGGTGGCTGCCAAGCTCGCCACGGACGCCGCCACCGCCCTGAGCGAGGTGGCCAGCAAAGCCGGGATCGAGACCGAGACCCCACCCACGTCATTGGTGGAGGCAAAGATGCGAGCAAGAGCAAGCCAGGAAGCGGTGACCGGAGCCCTGGCGGTGGTCGATCCCGCCGGCGTGGGCCGACAGGTGCGGGCGGCGGTGCAAAACCAGGCCCGCAGACAAGGCGGCTCATTGCTCGTGCGAATCCTGGCCCTGCTCTCCTCGCTCACCGGCACTCGTCGCCGGACGGCCGATCCGGAGGGTTACCTCATGAATTGGCGGCGGCGAGGGTCGCTCGGTCACATCCTCAATCCCATTCGACGGGTGGTGACCGATGCCCTGGCCAAACTTCCCGCAGGGGCTCGGACGCCGGCGATGGCGGCGTTGGGGATGCACGACCTCGAAGCGCGTCTCGTCTCTGCCATTGATCAGGCCACCCGTCAGAGCCGAGAGGCCGCGCGCCCGCCCCGTTTGTTCCTCTGGGGATTCGTGGGGGCAATCCAGCTCGCCCTCGGCGGGGTGCTTCTCTTCGCCGTCGCCTGGTATCTCACGATCATCTTCGGCCCGGGTGGCATCGACGTAGCGACCGTCGAGGTCCCCTATCTGGGTCCGGTGCCAGTTCCACTGGTCTTGGTGGTGGCGTCGCTAGTGGCGAGTTTCGTCTTCGGGGCCTTGCTCTCCATTCACGCAGGTTGGATCGGCAGGCGTCAGGCACGATTGGTGGCGGCTCGCGTCACCGAGGCGGTAGAGAACACGGTTGCGGACACCGCCTTTGCTCCCCTCGATCGCATGGATAAAGCCCGTCGCCGGCTGCACGCCGCCCTGGTGCGGAGCAGGGGTTAAGCGGCGAAGGGGGTGACCGCCGGTCCCTTGCGGACGACCGCGTTCCACACTGTCTCGTAATGATCGCGATCGAAAGAATCGACGTGGGGGAGAACGAACTCCTCCCATGACCTTCGGAGGGGATCGGGGTCCGAGTGGTAAACGCGCAGGCCGGTGGGGATGCGGTCGAGCACCGAGCGCAAGGAGAGCGGCGATTCGACGCGAGTCGAGGCATCGGGCACAACGAACGAGGCGTTGACCTCGATGGCCAACCGGGCGATTGCCTCGACGTAGTCGTCTCGCATCGACGGGTAGCGTCGGCGCAACATCGCCTGGAGCTGATCGGCGGCGGGAAAGTCCTTTTCCCAGATCACCCACCGGTCGGCAAACGCTTTGTTCAAGGTCTGGGTCCCGGCGTAGTCGCGGATGTCAGTTGGGTTCATGGTGCCGAACACCCTCACATCCGGACGTAGTCGGACGGTTTCGCCATTGGGGAGGTCGAGTGCCCCGTAGCGGTCGAGCAACCCATGCAAGGCGAAGAGGGTTTCGGCGCCAGCCGCGTTCAACTCCGAGAGATTGAGCAGCGCCGGTCCTCGCAGCGCCCTCGTGATGTCCCCATCCTCCCACCGGCTCTCGGTTCCACCCTTGCCGTCGCCGTGCAGGCGGGTGGAGCCGATCAGGGTGACGTCCCGGACTTCACCGGTGAGCGGGATTCGGTAATAGGGCAGGCCCATATGAGCGGCGAATTGTTCGATGTCGTGGTCTTTGCCGGTTCCCATGTGCCCCCGCACCGCCAGGTGGAGCGCGGCGAATCCTTCGGGTTCCGAGCGGCGCACCGCCTCGATCTGAGCAAAGCGATAGAGCATCCCCAGGTCGACATAGTGAGGGTCAGGCTCAGGGATCTTGCCCACCCGCTGGTCATGGTCTTCGAGATCGCGCGGGACCTCGAAGCGGTCGAGGGTGATAGGGGGACCAACACCGGTGGGATCGGAGATCGAAACCTGGTCAGGCATTGACAGCCTCCTTCAAATAGGGAATCTCGTATCGGTTGGGGCGCAGCCACCACGAGTCGATGCCCCAGAGTGCGAGCCCACGTCGCAGGGCACTGCGGGTGCCCTCCACCATCGCTCGGGTCAGCTCCTCGGGACGGTTCACGATCTCGAATCGGTGATAGGCACCGGTAGCCGTGTCGTCTCCGATGCCGATCCCGAGCACGATCGTCCCCGAGCGCTCCACCGCCGAGACGGCGGAGGTGAGTGCCTCCACCGATCCCCGTGTCATTCCGTCGGCGAGGACCACCAGAACGCGCACCTGAGCGCCGAGCTTGGCCATCCGTTCGGCGGCGTGGATGAGGTTGAACTCATCGACATTGGCGGCTCGCTCGAACATCGAAACCGGCGGCGTCTCCCGGGGATCACGGCGGGCGGCGAGGGCGGCCTGAGCCGGTTCGGCCGCGGTCCAGAACATTCCCGCTAAGACCGCCTCAGCATCGCGCCAGCGCCGATCAAATGGCTTCACGAGATAGTGATTGACGGTCGAGGTCAGGCGGGTGGCCGCGGTGCCGTGGGTCTGGCGGAGGCCGGCGGCCGCCTGGCTGGCGGCCCGGGTGTAGGTCCATTCCGTGTCGTGGGGGCGCGAAGCAAAACCGCGATTGAAGAGGGACACCTCGAAGTCGACTTGGAGCTCGTGGCAAAGGCGTGCGAGCGTCATTGCTCCCAGCAGAGCCGCACTCATGCCCCACGAATGGCGGTCCCTTCCCTGGTTGCGGGGCTGCAGCATGGACGCCGAGGCATCAACCAAAAGGCTCACCGCGTAAGAACGCCGGGTGCGTGAGGCCCGCCGTTCATACATTCGCTGGTAGAGACCGGCGCCGATGAAGAGGGCGGCGTGGGGAGACACGTCGCCCTGGTCATAGCCCGAACGCAGACCCCGTCTCTGGTTGGCGGCGAACAGGGGGTAGAGCTCTCCGGAAACCTGGCGCTGGGCAACTCCCCAGCGGCGGGCGGCCATCTCGAGCGCGTGCCGGCCGTTTTCGGCAAAGCGGGCAAAGGTCACGGGCGCCGGGGTCACGATGAGTTTTCCTCCCATCCCGGTGGGGAGATACACGGTGGGAGCTTCGCTCACGCGAAGGAGCTGATCGGTGGAGGCGTCTCCAGCCAGCTCCGAGGCACCCTTTCGATCGGAAAGACCCGCCCGGGCTTCCGTCGCTCGCTGGACGTCGTGGAAGCTCTCGGTGCTTTGCACCGAGGGACTCGGTAGCCGGACCATGTCGGCGCCGTCAGCCGCGTCTTCGGCGTCCTGCTTTTGCTGCATCCGCTTCTGGGCTTGGGTGCCTTCCTCGCGCACCGAAGTGAGAAGCCCGTAGTCGCGGGCGATCTCCAACAGTTCAAGGGCGAGTTCCACCACGACCATCGGATCGTCCGCGGCGGCGGCCTTCCGACACAGGGGATGGGCATGGGAGAGCGCCTGCTGGGCCCGCGAGGTCACTCGTCGTTCGAAGGCCTCACGCTCGATGTAGTCGCCGCAGTAAAGAAAGCAGCCAAGGGCGAATTGCCCGAGGGGCCCGGCTTTGGAGACGGCGGCGGAGATCGCCGCCTGATAGATGTCGGTGAGGACCGAGCGAACTCCGGGATAGTTGCGCAACCCCTGAACCTCCTGGCGGGCGTCCTCCAGGTTGAAGAAGAGGACCTCGGCCACCGGGCCCCCCTCTTTCTGGAGGTGTTCGAGAAGATCGGTGGGGCTGTCTGAGGACTCGGGCTCGTCGAAGTTGGAGGAGATCAAGTGCACCACTTCATGCATCGCCGAAGCCAGAGCCATCTCGGCCGCAGTCACCGGGGCCTCGCGGTTGGTAGCGGCCTGAAAAAGGCGTGGGTCGCAGACGATTTCCTGATCGGAGGCGGCTGCGTCAGGGCCGAGGATGACCCGCAGCTTGTCGTTCCCCGAGAGGGAACGGGCAAAGCGGGTGACTGCCGGTGCCACTCTCTGGTAGCGGGCGACGACGGCCTCGATCGCCTTCTCCTCGGGGGAGAGAAGGTCGCGCATGAAGGTCGATCGTTGAGAGCTGGGACGGACGCGCATAAGCGTTCATTGTCTCACCGGCGTCAAACCACGGATTCCGGCAAGCCGCGGCCCACCCTTACACTCCCGGCCGATGGCCTCGCCAAACTCTCATTACGAGCTGACGACACTCCCCAGCGGTCTCCGGGTCATCACCGAGGCGATGCCCTGGGTCCGTTCTGTAGCAGTGGGTTGCTGGATCGATACCGGGGCCCGCGACGAGGAGCTCAAGGAGGCGGGGGCATCTCATTTCCTTGAACACCTGCTTTTCAAAGGATCGGATCGGTACTCCGCCCGCATGATCGCCGAGACCTTCGATGCCATCGGAGCCGAGTCCAACGCCTTCACTTCGAAGGACAACACCTGCTTCTGGGCGCGGCTTTTGGACACCGACGTCAGAGTCGGTCTTGATCTCTTGGCGGAGATGTTGCAGCGACCGGCCTTCCGACCGAACGAGATCGATACCGAGCGCCAGGTGGTGATCGAAGAGATCAACATGAATGACGACGACCCCTCTGATGTCGCGTTCGAGGAGTTCACTCAGGCGCTGTTCGCCGGCCACCCGCTCGAGGGCCCGGTTCTCGGAACCCGGGAATCGATCCATGCCATGGGGCGCGACGATCTGCACGGTTATTGGCAGCGCCGCTACGGGGCCGGATCGACGGTGGTGGCGATGGCGGGGTCGGTGTCCCACCAGCAAGCCGTGGGCATGGTCGAAGAGTTGTTCGGAGAGTGGCGGGGAAGCTCGGTGGATCACTCGTTCCGGGCACCGACTCTCGAGCCGGTGGTGCGCTCGGTCGGCCGCGAGACCGAGCAGGTCAACTTTGTGATCGGGGGCCTGGCTTTAAATCGCAAAGACGATCGTCGTTTCTCATTCGACGTTCTCAACCACATCCTGGGGGGAGGGATGTCGTCGCGCCTGTTCCTGAAGATCAGAGAGGAGCGCGGCCTGGCCTATTCGGTCTATTCATTCAGGATGGCGCACGCCGAAACCGGAGGCTGGGGGGTTTACGTCGGCACGATCCCTGATCAAGCTGACACCTGCCTGCAGTTGATTCAGGACGAGATCGAACTCGTTCTGACGGAGGGGATCAGTGAAGAGGAGCTGGAGCGAGCCAAGGGATCGCTGCGGGGTGGCCTCGCTCTTTCGATGGAGGACCCCAACAGCCGGATGGTGCGACTAGGGCGTGACGAAATCAACGGCGGGCCCCATCTCTCGATCGACGAGCGCATCGCCCGCATCGAAGCGGTGACCCTCGATTCGGTCAAGGAAGTGGCGGAGGCCGTTTACGCCGGCCCCCGCGTGATGGGAGTAGTAGGGCCCCTCGAACCGGGCGAATTCGACCGCTGGGTCAAGTGACCACAGTCGCCGTGTCCGGGGCGGCGGGTCGGATGGGGTCGCTGTGCTGCGAGGCAGTGGAGTCGACCTCGGACCTCGAGCTGGTCGCCCGCTATGCCCCCGGTCACGGGTTCGATGACCCGGAGTTGATGAGAGCTGCCGAAGTGATCGTTGAGTTCGGGCCCGCGGCCACCGCCCTGGAGAATGTTCGGCACTGGCACAAGTTTGGTGCACATGTTGTGGTGGGGAGCTCGGGCTTCGATCGGCATCAGCTCGACAGCCTTCGCCAAATCTGGGGTGAACGACCGGGCCGGTGCTTGGTGGTCCCCAACTTTTCGATCGGGGCGGTCCTCATGATGTGGTTGGCGGAGAAAGCCTCGCCGTATTTCACCGCGGCGGAGGTGATCGAATTGCACCACGATCGGAAGACCGATGCCCCTTCGGGCACGGCCATCGCCACCGCCGAGCGGATGAAGCCGAACGGTGCCCGCTCGGTGGAGTCGACCGAATCGGTCCCGGGGGCGCGGGGGGCCGAGGTAGGCGGAGTGTGGGTCCATTCCGTTCGCCTTCCCGGTCTCCTGGCGCACCAGGACGTCTTGTTCGGCAACCCCGGGGAGACGCTCGAGATCCGTCATAACCAGAGCGATCGCTCCGGATATGTCCCCGGGATCCTCTTGGCAATCAGGTCGGTAGGCGCCATGGCCGACCCGGTGACGGTGGGCCTCGAAGGCCTCCTCGGCCTCTAGCTCTCTTCGACCTGGACCGAGTTGATCACCGCGTCCTGGGTCGGCTTTTCGCCTTTGGTGGGTAGGGCGGCGATGGCGTCGACCGCTTCCATCCCGTCTGTGACCTCGCCAAAGATGGTGTAGGCGTGGGGGAGGCCGACTTTTTCCAGGCAAATGAAGAACTGGCTGCCATTCGTATTGGGCCCGGCGTTGGCCATGGCGACGACGCCGCGCTCGTAGGTGCCCATTCCCTCGACCTCGTCTCGAAATTTGTATCCCGGTCCGCCGCGGCCGGTTCCGGTGGGGTCGCCCCCCTGGATCACGAAGCCGGGGACGACGCGGTGGAAGATGACACCGTCGTAGAAGCCCTCGCGGGCGAGGAAAACGAAGTTGTTGACCGTCTGCGGCGAGCGCTCCGGCTTGAGCTCGATCGTGATGGGGCCATGGTTGGTATCAAGTTGGGCCGTATACCGCTTCCCCAAATCGATGCTCAGCTCCGGCGCTGATTCGTACTGCTTTGCCATCCACCCCACCTTAAAGCGAACCCTGGGTAGTTGATCCGACAAAACCGGGATGGCGACCCACAGAAACAGAGGTCTAGCAACCGGTGTCAGTTTGTGTCACTTTCAGATGGTGAAAGCCGACTACCAGCTGGCCGTTCTCGCTTCATCACAGGCTTCCTTCCTAGGCCACGATCAAGTTAAAAGCCTCGGCCTCTCGGACGAGATGATCGCCAGTCGAGTCAGTAACGGAACGTGGACCAGAGTTCGTAATGGCCTTTACAAGGTCGCTGGCATCGAGGGCGACCACAAGGGTTTGCTGCGAGGCGCCGTGGCGATTCTCCCCAACGCGACGATCTCGCACGAATCAGCAGCCGAGGTGTACTCCATCCCCTACGTTGCCCGCGGTCGCGCAATTGTGACTGTCCACGCCCGGACAACGCACGAGTTTCCGGGGGTCACGATCCACCGCTCGCTGGATCTCGCAAACGACCATCGACAGCAAGTCGATGCCCAGTGGACAACACTCCCGGAGCGAACGCTGATTGACCTTGCGGCCGTCTTGCATCCGAATGCCCTCGCTAATGCTCTAGACGAATCCCTCGCGCAAAAGTTGGTGACGATGGATGGGATCGTCGACATCTTCGACCAAGTAGCTCGACGCGGACGAACAGGCATCGGAGCGATGCGGCAGCTGATCGATGAGCGAGTTGGCTCACAATTGGTGACAGCGACGAAACTTGAAAAGGTTGGTCTCGGTGTCTTCGAACGAGGCGGGTTGCCGAGACCTGTGTTCCAGTATCCAGCGCCCTGGGATCCCGGGAAGCGGATCGATTTCGCCTGGCCGCACGTCTGCGTTGGCTGTGAGTGCGATAGTCGGCGCTGGCATACCCGGGTCTCCGACTTTCAGAGGGACCGAGACCGGGACAATCTCTCCCTCCTGCATAACTGGCGAATCTTTCGATTCACATGGGAGGACTTCACTGACCGCCCCGAGCTCGTAGTCGCCCAATTGCGGAACGCCATCGGGTGTTGATGATTCTGTGGGCTGTTAATCCGACATTTATCGGAATACCAACCCTGGGTTCGCTTAGAAGAGGGCGGAGGCGAGGCGGCGCCGGTACTCGCGAGTGAGCTCGTGCTCGGGGCCGAGGAGGTCGAAGACGTCGATCATCTGCAGACGCGCCTTCTCTCGTTGCTCGCCGCCGGCTTCGACGGCGGCGAGCAAGCGGGGGAGGGCTTCTTCGGGATCGGCGAGATCGACTTCTCCGGAACCGATCAGCCGGGCGGCGGCCGTCATCTGTTTGACCTCGGTTGTCGGAGCCTGGCGCTCGAGAACTTCGATCGCCTCTTCGGTTCGGCCGTCCTCGATCAAGATACCGGCCAGAGACAGGGCAGCCTCGGTGTTGACGGGGTCCTCAGCGAGCAACGCTCGCAAGGACGATTCCGCCTCGGCAACCTTTCCCGCCTCGATCAATCCCTCAGCCGCAACCACCCGCTCGTCCACCGCCGGTGGGATCAGCCGTGAGATAAATGCCTTGACCTGCGCCTCCGGCAGGGCCCCAGTGAACATGTCGACCGGCCGCCCGTCACGGAAGGCGATCACGGTTGGAATGCTCTGAATCGAGAATGCTTGCGCCAGCCGTTGATTGGCATCGACGTCGACCTTGGCGAGTGTGAACGCTCCCTCGCCGTCGGCGGCCGCTCTCTCGAGGATGGGACTCAGCGTTTTACAGGGTTGGCACCAACTCGCCCAGAAATCCACGACCACGGGGGCCGTCTTGGAGGCTTCCACGACCTTGGTCGAAAACTCGGCCTCTCCAACATCAATCACATTCATTGTCATCTCGCCAACCTAAACCCCGCGGTCGTGCGCGCCATTCCGAGAGGGGTAACCTCAAAATATGCCCATCTTCGGCCGAGTCCTGACGGCGATGATCACGCCATTTGGCGAAGACGGGCAGGTCGATCACGAGAAGGCTTGGAACCTCGCCCGCCACCTCGCCTCCCACGGCTCCGACGGCCTCGTGGTCACCGGCACCACCGGTGAATCACCGACCCTGACCGAGGACGAGAAGGTGGCGCTCTATCGCACCGTCGTCGAAGCGGTGGCCGGGCGCGAAACAAAGGTTGTGGCCGGCACCGGCACCTATAACACCGACGAGTCCGTCCACCTCAGCCGGCGGGCGGCCGAGGCCGGCTGTGACGGAATCCTCGCGGTCACTCCTTATTACAACCGGCCCAACCAGGATGGGCTCATCGCCCACTTTCGCGCGGTCGCCGACGCCACCGAGCTACCGGTTGCGCTCTACAACATCCCCGGCCGCACCGCCCGCCTGATCGAGATCGAGACCTTGAAGGTCCTATCCGATCATTCCCGCATCAGGGCGGTCAAAGATGCGGTCATGGACATCGACTTCACCTCCCGCACCTGTGCCGAGGTCGAGGGTCTCGAGGTTTACTCGGGCCAGGACACCTACACCTGGCCGATGATGGCGGTGGGGGCAGTGGGTGTGATCTCGGTGATCTCCCATTTGGCGGGTGCGCAGGTGGCGGCGATGGTCAAGGCCGCCGCCGCCGGCGACGTCGCCCGCGCTCGCGACCTCCACGCCCGACTGCTGCCCCTCGGCTTCGCGTGCTTCCTCGACCCCAATCCCTCGCCCGTCAAGGCCGCTCTCAATGCCCTCTGGGAGCCGGTGGGCAATCCCCGTCTCCCGTTGGTTCCGTCGTCTGAGCAAACGGTGGCCGCGATCAAGGACGCACTCACCTACCTGTGACGGTTCGTGTCACTTTTCTCGGGGGTCTGGGGGAGATCGGTCGCAACTGCGCCGCCCTCGAGGTCGAGGGAAAGATCGTCCTCATCGATTGCGGGCTCATGTTCCCGGAAGAGGAGATGCTCGGGGTAGATCTGGTCTTTCCGGACTGGAGCTGGCTGGTGGAGAGAGCAGCGGATGTCGTCGGAGTCGTCCTCACCCACGGGCACGAGGATCACATCGGTGCCCTTCCATATTTCCTCCGCGATCTAAACGTTCCGGTGTATGGGACGGCCATGACTTTGGGTCTAGCGGCAGGGCGCATCGAAGAGCTGGGGGTCGAGGCCGACCTGCGAACAATCGAGGTAGGAAAGCCGGTCAACCTCGACCCGTTCCGCTTTGCGTTGATCACCGTCGCCCACTCCGTCCCCGATGCCTGTGCCGTGGCCTTCGACACCCCGGAGGGGGTCGTCCTCCATACTGGTGACTTCAAACTCGACCCGACTCCGATCGACGGCCGGGCTACCGACATCGCCACGCTGGCTCTCCTCGGGCGCCGCGGGGTGCGCCTGCTGCTGTCTGACTCCACCAACGCCGAGCGCCCCGGCTTTGTCCCCTCGGAGCGGACCCTGTCCGATTCGATCAAAGACATCGTCTCCCACGCCCCGGGAAGGGTCATTGCCGCGTGCTTCTCGTCCCATATTCATCGGATCCAACAGATCGTCGATTCGGCGGTGGCGAGTGGTCGCAAGCTCGCAATCTTCGGGCGCTCCCTCCAGCGGAACACTTCTGTGGCCCAGAGTCTGGGCCATCTCAACGTCCCCGCCGACCAGGTGCTCGACATCACCGAGCTTCTCGAGCTACCGGCCGAACGTCAACTCCTCCTCACCACCGGCAGCCAGGGTGAGCCCTTCGCCGCGCTCTCACTGATGGCTCAGGGACGGCACAAGTTCGTCGAGATCGGGGCCGGCGACACAATCCTGCTCTCGGCCACGCCCATCCCGGGTAATGAAACCGCAGTGTCGCGGGTGATCAATCAGCTCCTTCGACGCGGGGCTCGAGTAGTTCACGGCCGCAATGCCGAGGTGCACGTGTCTGGTCACGCCAATCGGGACGAGCTTCTGACGATGTTGCACATCGTCAAGCCGATGGCCTTCGTTCCCGTCCACGGCGAGTATCGGCACCTCGCCGCCCATGCCGACCTGGCGCGGCTGGTGGGAGTGGCGAACGTCGAAGTCTGTGAGGACGGAGACTCGTTGGTGATCGACGGGGCCGAGACCCGCGTCGAGCGCCGGGCACAGCCCGCCGGTTATGTCTATCTCGACGGCGAAGGGGTCGGCGAAGTGCAGGCGGTCTTGCGTGATCGCAGCCATCTGGCGGACGAGGGAGTGGTGGTGGTGACGGTGGCGGTTTCCCCTAACAATCGCGAGATCGTTTACGGCCCCGACCTCCACAGCCACGGAGTGATGGATGATCCCGAAGCGGTCCTGGAGAAAGCCGGGCAGGCGGTTCGCCAGAGCCTCGAGGAGCGGCTGAACAACGGCGAAGCCGACCTCTCGGTTTTGCAGCAGGCAACTCGCCAGACCGCCGCCCGCATCATCAAAGCGGAGACGTCGCGACGGCCGGTCATCGTTCCGGTCGTCCTCGAGCTCTAGATCCAAACCGTCGCCAGGTTGGACGGGTAGGCTGAAAGCACATGACCAAACGGACGCCCACCCGCCGGGGTGGCCGCGGGCGGAAGCGGGTGTCCACAAGCAAGGCGCGTATCACTCTGCGATCCCGGCTGGAGGGCTTGCGAGAAAGGCTACGCGAACATCTCGGTCGTCAGGCCGACGATCTCTGGGGAATGGTCCTCATCGTTTTGGGCCTGTTATTCGGGCTCGGCTTTCTCGATCTCGCTGGACCCTTTGGAACCGCGGTCGAGAATGGAACCCGTCTCTTGTTCGGGCTCTGGCGCTACGCGTTGCCCGTCGCCTTGATCGGAATCGGGGTGGTATTGATCACCGGCCGACCCCGCCAGCCCGCAGGGCGGACCGTCACCGGATCGGTTACCACCTTCATCGGGTCGCTGGCGATGTTTCACCTCCTCACTGGGGCAGTAGCCCTGGCTCCAAACCTCGAGCTGGTCAAAGAAAGGGGAGGGGCAATCGGAGCCCTGGTCGCCTATCCGCTCCGTCGCTTGCTCGGCTCGTGGGGTGCCTTCGTCGTCCTTTCGGCGTTCATGGGCATGGGGGTGCTCATCCTGTTCCGCACCACCGTCAAGGAGGCAGTCACCACCGCGGTGGAGTTGGTGCGGGGCGGGTTCAATCGACCGTCCCCGCTGCCGGCACCGCCGGTCCGGGGCAAGCGCCTGACCAGACCACCAGAACCGGAGCCTCTCCCGACGGCAGAAAAGCCCTCGAAGCCGGCGAAGGCGAAAGTTCTGTCCAAACCGCTGCCGGCGCCGACGGGTGGATATCAACTTCCCCCTCTCGACCTGCTCCACGCCGGTGGGGGAGAGGAGCAAAGCCGCCGCGCCCTCGAAGACACCGCCAACCAACTGGAAGAGACCCTCCGCCAGCACGGGGTCGATGCCCAGCTGACCAAGATCGTCTCCGGCCCGACCGTGACCCGCTATGAGATCGAGCTGGCTCCGGGCGTCAAGGTCAACCGGGTATCGAGCCTTGCCCACGACATCGCTTACGCCCTCGCCACCCCCGACGTTCGGCTGCTCGTCCCCATCCCCGGAAGGTCGGCGATCGGCGTCGAGATCCCCAACCGGCGGCGCCGTCTGGTGACCCTGGGCGACGTTCTCCGAAGCTCGGAGGCAGCGGCGGCCACGCATCCTTTGACGGTGGGACTGGGGGTAGACATCTCCGGACGAGCACGGATGTTGAACCTCTCCGAGCTTCCCCATGTCCTGATTGCCGGCGCCACCGGAGCGGGCAAGTCGTCTTGCATCAACTCGATCGTCTCTTCGCTACTCATGCGCACGAGCCCCGACGACGTTCGTCTGATCATGGTCGATCCCAAGCGAGTCGAGTTGGGTCAGTACAACGGAGTCCCGCATCTGCTTACCCGGGTGATCACCAACCCCAAGAAAGCAGCGGACGCCCTCAAATGGGCGGTGGCGGAGATGGATCGCCGCTACGACCTCCTGGCGGATGCGAAGGTGCGCGACATCTGGGGGTATCGCCAGAAGCTCGAATCGGGAGAACTACCCGAAGAAGGGTTCGACCGCTTTCCTTATCTGGTCGTAATTGTCGACGAATTGAATGATCTGATGATGGTTGCCGGGCGGGCGGTCGAGGAGGCGATTGTTCGCATTGCGCAAATGGCGCGGGCGGTTGGCATCCATCTCGTGATCGCCACCCAACGCCCGTCGGTGGATGTCATCACCGGAGTGATCAAAGCCAACATTCCATCCCGCCTCGCCTTCTCGGTGGCGTCCCAGACCGACAGTCGAGTGATCATCGATGGCGCCGGAGCGGAAAAACTCGTCGGCATGGGAGACATGCTCGTCGTTACAGCTGCCGAGCCGCGACCGGTTCGCTATCAGGGGGCCTGGGTGAGCGAGGAGGAGGTCGGAGCGATCGTCGAGTGGAGCAAGCGCCAACGCGAAGCCGAGTACGAGGACGCGGTGGTCGAGAAAGCGGCCGAAGCAGCGGCGGGGGCTGACGAGTACGACGATGAGGAGGAGCAAATCGTGCGCCAGGCGATGGATCTCATCGTCCGCAGCCAGCTTGGCTCGACATCGATGTTGCAACGCAAGCTCAGGATTGGTTTTGCCCGCGCCGGACGAGTCATGGACATCCTCGAACAGCGAGGGATCGTCGGCCCTTCGGAGGGATCGAAGGCGCGGGCCGTGCTGATGACGGTGGACGAACTCGAAGAGGTTTACGACCGGGAGAGAGTTTCCGTATAGCGGGTACGCTCAATCCGCCACATGTTTCAGATTCTCACGCCTTCAGGAGCGCTAAATCAGGAGTCTCCGTTGGAGGTGGAGATGATCCGGCGGCTGTATCGGGCGATGGTCTTCGCTCGCATCTACGACCGGAAAGGGACGGCCCTCCAGAAGCAAGGGAGGCTCGCCACCTACGCCCCCTTCGAGGGCCAGGAGGCTGCCCAGGTGGGCAGCGCAGCTGCCCTTGACCCCGACGATTGGATGGCGGCGACCTATCGAGATGGAGCTGCCATGTGGATGCAGGGCTATCCGCTGGAATTGCTCTTGGCCGGGCGGACCGGCGACGAGCGGGGTGGCTCGCCTCCGGTACACGTGCCGGTTCTGCCGCCCTCGATCACGGTGGGGGGCCACATGGTTCACGCCGTCGGGCTCGGGTGGGCTGCCAAATTGCGAGGTGAGTCGCGGATTGCCATCACCTACTTCGGCGACGGCGCCACTTCCGAGGGTGATTTCCACGAGGCCATGAACTTCGCTGCTGTCTTTTCGGTGCCATGCGTTTTCTTCTGTCAAAACAACGGCTGGGCGATATCGCTCCCCCGGGAAGAGCAAACCCGGTCTGAGACCATCGCGCAGAAAGCGATCGCCTATGGCATGCCCGGCGTGCAGATAGACGGAAATGACTTGCTTGCCGTCTATCAAACGACCAAGGAAGCGATCGAACGGGCGCGAGGCGGGGAGGGTCCGACCTTGGTCGAGGCGGTGACCTATCGCCTCGGGCCGCATACCACTGCCGACGATCCCGGCCGCTACCGGGCGGAGGGACTCACCGAAGAATGGCGGCGGCGGGATCCGCTGGAACGGGTTCGGCTCTTCCTCTCCGAGCGGCAGGTGTGGTCGGAGTCCTGGCAGCAACAGATCGAAAAGGAAGCAGCGGAGGAAGTTGATCTGGCGATTGAAAGAGCAGAGGGAATGTCCCCCCTCGGCCCGGGCGAGATCTTCGACGCCATGTTCGAAAGCCTGCCCCCTCATCTGGCGAGGCAACGAGTGGAGGCAACCCAGGAGTGACCGTCCGCAACATTGCCCAGGCGATCAACGACGCCCTCGATCTCGCCCTGGCGAAGGACTCTGATGTCGTAGTAATGGGTGAAGACGTGGGGCGAACCGGGGGAGTGTTCCGGGTCACCGACGGGCTTCGGGATCGATACGGAGCCGACCGGGTCATCGATTCTCCGGTGGCCGAATCCGGCATCGTCGGCGTCGGGTTCGGAATGGCGGTAGGAGGTCTAAAGCCTGTGCTCGAGCTGCAGTTCATGGGCTTTTCGTATCCGGCTTATGACCAGGTGGTCAACCATGTGGCTCGGATCCGGAATCGCTCCCGGCATCGATTCTCGGCCCCGCTCGTTATCCGGATCCCGTATGGCGGCGGGATCGGAGCGGCCGAGCATCACTCGGAGTCGATGGAGGCGATCTACACCCATGTTCCCGGTCTGAAAGTGGTCGTGCCCGCCACGCCCTTAGACGCCAAAGGCATGCTGCTGGCAGCCATCGAAGATCCGGACCCCGTGATTTTCCTCGAGCCAATTCGGCTTTACCGCGCGGTGAAAGAAGAGGTGCCGGAAGGGTGGCTGACCCAGCCCCTCGGTGAGGCCCGCGTGGAACGAGACGGAGAGGATGTCACCCTGATCACGTGGGGAGCGATGACGAAGGAGACCCGGGAGGCGGCCCTCCTGCTCGAGGAGGACGGCATCTCTGCTGAAATCATCGACCTCCGGTCGCTGGTCCCGCTCGATCTCGAGACCTTGACCGACTCTGTACAGCGAACCGGTCGAGCGGTGATTGTGCACGAGGCACCCCGGACAGGCGGATTCGGAGCGGAGGTGGCGGCATTGCTGGCCGAGAACTGCCTTTTCGATCTCGCCGCCCCCATCCGGCGCGTCACCGGGTGGGACACGGTCTTTCCCTTGAAGAGGTCAGAGCACCACTACCTGCCGGGGGCCGCCAGGATCGCTGCCGCTGCCACCCAAGTCATGGAGGTCTGATGGCCAAGGAATTCCGACTGCCCGACATCGGCGAGGGCCTGACCGAGGCGGAGATAGTGCGCTGGCTCATCGCGGTGGGAGAACCAGTCAAGGTAGATCAACCGGTAGTAGAGGTGGAAACCGACAAGGCCGTCGTCGAGATCCCATCACCCTACGGAGGAATCGTCCTTCATCACGGCGCCGGCGAAGGAGAAACACTGCCAGTGGGAGAGATCCTCGTCGTTGTGGGCGAAGAAGGGGAAACCTGGACGGCCACCGCCGATCCCGAGACCGAGGCCTGGCTCGATCAGGTCGAAGAAGAGATGGCTACGGACGAGGGGATGCCGGAGGCGCCAAAAGACAGCGCCGCCCCGATCGTCGGTCGCATCAGCGAGGAGGCGATCGACCTGGGTGCCCATCGGGTAGAGAAGGCGCTGGGGGCTACGAAAGCGTTGCCGCTGGTTCGCAAGCTGGCCAAAGACCTCGGAGTCGACCTGGGAAAGTTGAAAGGGTCGGGGGCCGACGGTCGCATCACGCGAGAAGACGTCGTCGCCGCGGCCGAGGCCACCGCCGGTGGCGAGGTCGAACTGCCCGAGGCTCCCGGTCTCCCGCCTTTGCCGGTCGATCGCCAGGGCGAGCGGCGCCCGATGTCAAAGCTGCGCCGCACCATCGCTTCCAACATGAAGAGGTCGTGGAATGAGATTCCCCATGTCACGACCTTCGATGAGGTGCCGGCGGCGAGGTTGCTCGCTGCCCGACAGGCGCTCGAGCTCCGGTACTCGGTGAAAATTCCGTTGGAGGCTTTGATCATCAAGGCCGTCCTTCCGGCCCTCGCCCAGTTTCCCGAGTTCAACGCCTCGATCGATGGGGATGATCTTGTGGTCTACAGCCACTACGACATCGGTGTCGCCGTCGACACCGCTGACGGCCTCTTGGTCGCAGTCGTCAAGGCCGCCGATACCCGGACGCTGCTCGAGACGGCGGCGGACATCAGGCGCCTGGCTGAGGCTTCCAAGAGCCGCAAGCTCAGCCCCGACGAAGTCACCGGTCAAACTTTCACGATCTCCAATATCGGCGCCATCGGGGGCGGATACGGGACCCCGATCATTCCGCCGGGCACCACTTCGATCCTTTCGGTCGGCCGGGCCACAGATCGGGCGGTGGCAGACGGCGGCAAAGTCGGGGTGGCTCCGATGATGCCTCTGTCCCTTTCTTACGACCACCGCGTGATCGATGGCGGGCAGGGCCGTCGCTTCATGGCGGTGGTGCTCGAGAACCTGTCGGAACCGGCACTTTTCCTCGCCAGCTAGCGAAAGAAAACTCTACCCCGGCGGGCGATTTCCCCTAGTTTGTCGCCGCATGGAGCAATACGACGGGCTGCTGAGATTGGTGGGCGATTTCTCTCCGCCGATTCGGGTCACGATCGACCTGACCGAGGAGCACGAGCTTCGAATCGCCACCGGCGAGATCGAAATCGGACATTGGCCCATGGAAGAGCTCACCATCCGCGCCCAGGACGATGGGTTCCACCTTCTGTCGGAAGGCGAGGAGCTCGTCATCACCACTGACAACGATCCTGCCTTCGCTGTCTCGATGGGAGTGCGTAACGCCCCCGTCGCCCTCCGCCGGCAGATGTCGGCTCTGATGCGCTCCGACCCTCGCTTCCATGACTCAGAGGTCGAGGCGAAGCTCTCCGAGTCTGAAATCTGATCTGACATCTGACATCTGAAATCTGATGTCTGAAATCTGATATCTGATTGTGGCGCCCGTTTCTTCGTGCGGTTAGAGATCCAGCAGCGTGGAAACATAAGGGAGAAGCCATGAGCACGATCGAACTTCTCGCTCCCACCGGCGCCGTTCTCACCTCCGAAGCCCTGGGATTCGTAGCCGAGCTCGAAGGGGAGTTTGGGAGCCGGCGGCGCGATTTGCTGCGGGCCCGGCGACAACGCCAGGCCGACCTCGACCAAGGGATTCGACCCGATTTTCTCCCCGCGACCGCGAGCGTTCGTTCTGCAGATTGGACAATCGCCCCCGTCCCGCCTCCGCTCCGCGAGCGAAAGGTCGAGATCACCGGGCCGGTCGACCAAAAAATGATGATCAACGCCCTCAACTCGGGTGCGGACGTCTTCATGGCCGACTTCGAAGATGCGACCTCTCCCACCTGGAGCAACCTCGTCGAGGGTCAGGAAAACCTGGTGGCCGCCTACGGGCGACGACTGGAGCTGACGACGCCCGAGAAGTCCTACCGGCTCAACGATGAGATCGCCACCCTGGTTGTTCGACCCCGGGGCTGGCATCTCCCCGAGAAGCACCTGTTGGTGGGCGGAGATCCGGTTTCGGCTTCGTTGTTCGATTTCGGTCTCTATCTGTTTTGGGGTGGGCGGGCGGCGCTCGAAGCCGGCCTGGGCCCGTTTCTGTATCTGCCGAAGATCGAGAGCCATCTCGAAGCCCGGCTTTGGAACGACGTCTTCGCCTATAGCCAGGAGAGACTCGGCATCCCTTTGGGCACCATCAAGGCGACGGTCCTGATCGAGACCATCCTCGCTGCTTTCGAAATGGACGAGATTCTCTTCGAACTCAGACAACATGCCGCCGGACTCAACGCGGGGCGTTGGGATTTCATCTTCTCGGTGATCAAGAAGATGCGGCACTGGGAAGAATTCGTGTTTCCCGACCGATCGCAGGTGACCATGACCGTGCCCTTCATGCGGGCGTACACCGATCTCCAGGTGGCGACTTGTCACCGCCGGGGGGCGCATGCCATCGGGGGAATGGCAGCTTTTATCCCCAATCGGCGAGATCCCGAGGTCACCGAGCGGGCGCTGGCCAAGGTCACCGAGGACAAGAACCGGGAGGCCGAGCAGGGCTGCGACGGCACCTGGGTGGCGCACCCCGATCTGGTCCCGGTGGCCCGCGCCTGTTTCGACCAGGTGCTAGGCGACCGTGCCAACCAGATCGATCGATTGGGAGATGGCACGAAGGTGAGCGCGACCGATCTCCTCAACTTCGAGATCGAAGGGGGAACGATTTCCGAAGACGGGGTGAGATCGAATATCAGGGTGGGTTTGCTCTATCTCGCATCGTGGCTGCAGGGCACGGGAGCGGTCGCGATCGACAACCTCATGGAAGACGTGGCCACGGCGGAGATCTCCCGCAGCCAGATTTGGCAATGGGTCCACCGTCAAGCCCGGACCGAGGACGGCACCCTCGTCGATCGGGCTCTCGTCGATCGTCTGGCCGAGGAGGAGCGCGATAGCTCGCAGATCGATCTGGCCAGCGCCTGGAACGTGTTTTCCGAGGTTGCCCTCGGTGAGGAATTCGTCGAGTTTCTAACCATCCCCGCCTATCAATTCCTCGACTAAGGAGCGCATGTGATCAATCATCAGCCGGAGATCGATCAGCTGGAGAAGTCCTGGTCGGGGGACAGCCGCTGGAAGGACGTAACCCGCAACTACCAAGCGGCCGACGTGGTTTCCCTGCAGGGCTCCCT
>DATFFB010000086.1:0-5612 GCA_035250485.1 Acidimicrobiia bacterium | reverse complement strand
AGGGTCGCAAAAGCTTGCTCCAGTGAGTGCTGGGTCTTCTTGTCGAGCGGCCGCTGGAACCGTTCGATCCCGGGGCCCTCGATCTCCCAACCATGGTTGCCCGAATAGATGAGTCCCTCTACCGCGACCAGGTTCTTGAGCTCGTCGAGGTCGCGACCGCTCACTATCGCCACGGGCACCTTTCGCGCCAGCGACGTCAATACGGAACGTTCCCCGGCCCCGATTCGGGCCGACTTCGGATCGGGAACGAGCGGGGTCAGGGTCCCGTCGTAATCGAGGAAGATCGCCGGCCCGTGGCCGAGCATGGTGGCAATTGCTTCGAGCTCGACGAGGGCCGACGGCAATGTCGCGGGATGCACCCCTCAGACGACAACCGGGGAAAGGCTGGGGTCGAGTGTGCGGCGGGTCCAGGCCTCGAGGTCACTCTCGCGCACGGTTTGGCGCATCTCCCGCATCCGTCGCTGCCTCTCCGCTGGATCCATCTCGATCGCGCGCCGCATGGCCTGGGCGACTCCATCGACGTCGTAGGGGTTAACGCGAACGGCCGCCGTGAGCTCATGGGCCGCTCCGGCAAACTCGCTCAAAAGCAGGACGCCGTCTTCATCGACCCGGGAGGCCACGTACTCCTTGGCCACCAGATTCATCCCGTCGACGAGGGGAGTAACCACCATCACGTCGGCCGCCCGGTAATAGGCGACGAGCTCTTCTCGATCCAAGGACTCGTACGTGTAATGCACCGGCATCCGATGCCGCTCCCCGTGCACGCTGTTGATCCGACCCGCTAATTGTTCGATCTCCTGGCGCATGTCCGAGTAATCGCCAATGGTCTGCCGGGAGGGGACCACGATCTGAACCAGCTTGATGCGGTCGGCGAGGTCGGGATTCTGTCGCAGCAGCGTTCCATACGCGCGCAGCCTCACATCGATCCCCTTCGTGTAATCGAGGCGATCTGCTCCGAGCAGGATGTGCTCTGGGTTTCCGAGCTCGCGTTTGATCCGTGAAATCCGGTCATCGGTATCGCGTGAGTTGGCGATGGCGTCGTAGGTGCCGAAGTCAACGGAGATCGGGGCCGTTTGCGTCCTGATCAATCGCCCCCCATCTCGCAATAGATGATCGGCGGCTTCGGCCCCGGTGAATGTTGTCGCCGCCTTCCGGAAGTTGGCGGTGCTGCTCTCGGTCTGAAAACCAACCACGTCGGCCGCCAGAATTCCGTCCAGCAACTGGCGACGCCAGGGCAGACGGGCGTAGAGCTCCACCGGCGGAAACGGGATATGCAAGAAAAAGCGGATCTCTGTCTCCGGGGCAAGTTCGCGCAGGATTTGCGGGAGCAGGAGAAGGTGATAGTCGTGTATCCAGATGAGGTCGCCCGGGCGGTAGTGCTCAAGGACGGCCTCGGCGTAGCGGTGGTTGACCCGCTGGTAGGCATTCCACCAACGACGGTGATATTCCGGGGTGCGGATGCCGTCATGGAAAAGGGGCCAGAGGGTGCCATTACAAAAGCCCAGGTAGTAGTCATCGATCTCGGCGTCGCTGACGGACACCGCGACGTGATCGATGTCGTTGAAGCGAAATCTCTCGGGAGGACCACTGCCTACCCCCGCCCAACCGATCCAGGTCCCGCCTCGTTGCAGAATTGGCGTCAATGCGGTCACCAAGCCCCCAGGACTGGGGGCCCAGGTGCCATCCTCGCTGCGGCGAATCGGCAAGCGGTTGGCGACGACGATGACGCGTTGATTCATGGGAATGGGGCTTGATTTTCTACCCCGATCTGAGCAGGAACAAACGACCGTGCCAAACCGAACCTTGGTTTACGCACTTTTAGGATGAGAACTAAGTGTCAGAAGCCCTCATGGCGCCGGCTCCGATCGATCGTGCGGCTCTGGCCGACGTCCTGGCACCCTTCGGAGAAAGCCGGACCCTTCCCGCCGCGGCCTATCACTCCGCAGAGCTCTTCAGCTGGGAGCAATCGAAACTGTTCAATCGGCACTGGGTTTGCCTGGGCCGTACCGAGGATCTCCTCCGGCCGGGACAGCTCCGGGCCCTCGATCAAGGCGAGGAATCAGTGCTCGTCACCCGCGATCGCGATGGCATTGTCCGCGGGTTCTCCAACGTATGTCGCCACCGCGGCCATCCCCTGCTGGAAGTGGGAGAACCGGTCGCTGCGCGGCTGATTCGTTGTCCCTATCACTCCTGGTCCTATCGCTTCGACGGAGGGTTGCGGGCGGCGCCGACTCTGACTCAATCAGCAGACTTCGATACCACCGAATGGCCCCTGAACCCGCTTCGAGTCGGAGAGTGGCTCGGATGGTTGTTCCTCGACATGTCGGGTGATGCTCCACCGCTGGCGGAGGTCTTCGGCAACCTCGACCATTACCTCGCCCCGTATGAACCCGAGCGATTGATCAGCGTTGAAAGGCACTCGTACGAGATCGCCGCCAACTGGAAGTTGGTGGTCGAGAACTACCACGAGTGCTATCACTGCACCTCGATCCATCCCGCGCTCTGCCAGGTGACCCCTCCCGATTCCGGCCAGGACATCGCCCCCACCGGGCTTTGGTGTGGCGGGACCATGACCTTGAAGGATCACGCCGTCACCATGTCGCTCACCGGCGGCTCGGAAGGTGTCAACTTCCGCCGGCTTCGGCCGGGCCAGGAGCGGGAGGTGCTCTACCTCGGGCTCTTCCCCAACCTTTTGATCAGTCCTCATCCCGACTATGTGATGACGCACCGGATCATCCCGCTCGCCCCGGGCCGTACCTTCATCGAGTGTGATTGGCTTTTTCCTCCGGAAGCACTTGAGCGATCGAACTTCAACCCCGCCTATGCGGTGGATTTCTGGGACATCACCAACCGCGAGGACTGGACCGCCTGCGAGAACGTGCAGCGGGGCACCCGCAATCGCGGATTTCGCCCCGGGCCCCTGAGTCCCTGGGAAAGCACGATCTATCAGTTCCTCAACATGCTTGCCCAGGCCTACTTGGGCGAGCGGGTCTCTCCGCCGCCGATGCCGGCCAGCTCCCGCCTCCCCTGAGCCTCGAGCGAAACCCAGGGTTGTTAATCCGGCAAAACCCGGTCTTACAGCCCATAGAACCAACGGTACTGTTGCGCGCCTGTCCAACACCCGATAGCCTGCAGCCATGTACCTCACCACCCCGTTCCATCCCCGGGTGGAAGCGCGCAATGAGACCGGGCTTTGGAGCCATTGGTCCGGATACCTGGTGGCCGAGAAATATCAGCTCTCGGAGAAGTTCGAGTATTTCGCCATTCGCAATGCCGTCGGCGTTTTCGACAGCACTCCCCTCTACAAGTACCAATTCAGCGGCGCCGACGCAGAGAAGTTTCTTTGCGGGGTCCTCGCCCGAGATATCCGCAAGTGTCGGGTCGGTCAGGCCCACTACACGTTCTGGTGCGACGATCGCGGCTTTGTCATCGAAGACGGAGTCGTGCTGCGCCAAGCCGCTGACCGCTATCTCCTGACGTCGGCTCGGCCGAATCTCGCCTACTTCTCCAACCTGATCGGCCACGACCGGGTCGATATCGACGAGGTCACCGAACAGCTTGGGACCCTGGCGGTTCAGGGTCCCCGGTCGCGCCAGGTGCTCACAGCCCTGGCTCCCGAGGTCGAGAGCCTCGATTACTTCCATCTCACCGAGGCCAAGCTTGGCGGCACCGAGGTCACCGTTTCCCGGACCGGCTACACCGGCGATCTCGGTTACGAAGTCTGGGTACCGGCCGACGATGCCATTTCGGTCTGGGACGCGGTGGTCGAAGTGGGCGCGGGCCACGGACTCCTGCCCTTCGGCCAGATTGCCCTCCTCATGGCCCGAATCGAGGCCGGCCTGCTGCTGATCGACATCGATTTCGAATCGAGTCG
The DNA here is from genome assembly GCA_035250485.1 of Acidimicrobiia bacterium. Classification (GTDB taxonomy): domain Bacteria; phylum Actinomycetota; class Acidimicrobiia; order Spongiisociales; family ZC4RG35; genus JACCTH01. The sequence goes on along the minus strand of DATFFB010000086.1, from coordinate 1,738 downwards.
CTACGCATGGAACGACGAGCACCGCTCCACGCCCTTCGAACTCGGGTTTGGCTGGATGTTGCGAGGTCTCGATCCCGATCGAGCCTTTATCGGGCATCGCGCTCTCAAGAGAGAGATCGATGAGGAAACCTCACGCTGGAGGATGGTCGGGCTCATCGTCGATTGGAAGGCCTACGACGAGATGTATCAACAGGCGGGGCTGGTCCCTCCCAAGGATCACCTCCCGATCACCGAGGAGTTCATGCTCTACGACAGCGACTACCAGCGAGTCGGTTATGCGACCAGTTTCATGTATTCGCCCATGCTGCAGAGACACATTGCTTTGGCCAGGGTCCGACCTGACCTCGCCCGGGTAGGTCAGGCCGTCGACCTGGAGGTGACGGTCAACCACCGCTATCAACGAGTGGCAGCCCACGTCGCCCGGCTTCCACTCTTCAACCCGCAGAGAAAAACCGCATGAGGAGAGAAGACTGATGGCCCATCCCCAAAAGCGCCGCTATGACGCCATCGTCATCGGCGGTGGACACAACGGCCTCGTCAACGGCGCTTACCTGGCCAAGGCCGGGCTCGAGACCTTGATCATCGAGCGCCGCCACCTCGTGGGCGGGGCGGCCATCACCGAAGAGCTCGTGCCGGGGTTCTGGTTCACCACCTTCTCTTATGCCCTGAGCCTCCTCCGCCCCGACATCATCCACGAACTCGAGCTGACGAAGCACGGCTTCATGCCGCTATTGATGTCCTCGACCTTCGCCCCGGGCCGGGAAGGCGACTACCTCCTCTTCGGTCAGGACCACCAACGCAACCTGAAAGAAGTGAGCCGTCACTCACCAAGGGACGCCGATGCCTACGACCAGTACGAGCACGACATCAGCCGGGTGTGCCAAGCGTTGAAGCCACTCCTCGACAACGTCCCCCCCAACCTCCTCTCCAAAGACCCCGAGGAGTTGGTTGCGATGTCGGCCCTGGCACAGCACATGCGGGATCTGGAGCCCCGGGTCCTCCACAATGCGGTCCGTCTCCTCACCGGCAGTGCCGCCGACTTCCTCGACGACTACTTCGAATCGGATCTCTTGAAGGGGTATCTCGCCTCCTCCTCAATCATCGGAACCAAGGTCGGTCCTCGTTCCCAGGGCTCGGGCCTGGTCCTGCTCTATCACAACCTCGGCGAGCACGACGGGGTCTTCGGCGCTTGGGCCTTTCACAAGGGCGGCAATGGTGGTTTCACCCAGGTGTTGGCCCGGGCCGCCCAGGCTTTCGGGGCCGAGATCCTGCTCGAAGCTCCGGTGTCGGCGGTGACCACGTCCAACGGTCGGGCGACGGGAGTGGCACTCGAAGACGGGACCGAGATCGCCGGCGACGTCGTGGTGAGCGCGCTCGATCCCCGTCGGACTTTTCTCGAGCTGGTCAACCCCCGCCAGCTTCCCGCCGACCTGGTCGAAAACATCGAACGCTTCCGTTTCCAGGGCACCTCCGCCAAGGTCAACTTTGCCCTCGACGGCTTGCCAACCTTCCCCGGTTTGGGTGACGGGGCCGACCTCTACCGCGGCTTTACCAACATCGGGCCCTCGATGGATTATTTGGAGAAGGCCTACGACGAGGCCAAGTACGGGTGGTACTCGAGCGAGCCCTACATCGACGGGGCGATCCAGTCGACCATCGACCCCGACATGGCTCCTCCCGGAAAGCACGTGATGAGCTGTTTCGTCCAGTACGCCCCCTATCACCTCAAGGGCTCGGA
>DATFFB010000085.1:0-31045 GCA_035250485.1 Acidimicrobiia bacterium | reverse complement strand
TCCCGACACATTTTCTCCCGATTTTGACGTGTGGGAGGCATCCCAGTGGCTGGCCGAGTCGGGTTATCGGCATCTGCCGGTGGTGGACAACGGCAGCCTGCTGGGAATCGTCTCGGTGCGCGATCTGCTCGTGGCCATCGTGGAGGACGGGGACTAACTACCCACCTGAGGTTGTTGTCCAACCTGGCACCAACCTTCTGCCGCCGAGGGGACGAGTGACTGCAGAGATCAACGAGAAAACGCCGACTCTGGCCGGCCGCCGCGAGTGGATTGGACTGGCGGTGCTTTCGCTCGCCTGCTTGCTCTATGTGATGGATCTCACCGTTCTTCACCTGGCGGTTCCGTCCCTCAGTGCCGATCTTCGGCCATCGAGCGCCCAGCTTCTCTGGATCATCGATGTGTACGGATTCCTGGTGGCGGGATCGTTGATCACCATGGGGACGCTCGGCGATCGGATCGGACGCCGACGTCTGCTGATGATCGGGGCCGCTTGTTTTGGAGCCGTTTCGATCGCGGCAGCCTTCTCGACCAGTGCTGGCATGCTGATCGCCAGTCGAGCGGTCATGGGAATTGCCGGGGCGACTCTGGCGCCGTCGACGCTGTCGTTGATCTTCAACATGTTCCCGGATCCGCGCCAGCGATCAATCGCTATCGGATGGTGGATCGCCAGCTTTTCCGCCGGCAGCGCCGTGGGGCCTGTTCTCGGCGGCCTTTTGTTGGAGCACTACTGGTGGGGCTCGGTTTTTTTGCTTGCCCTGCCGGTGATGGCACTGTTGCTCGTGCTGGGACCCAGGGTGCTCCCTGAATACCGGGACCCTGAAGCCGGCCGACTGGACATCTTGAGCGCAGGTCTGTCCCTCATCTCAATCCTGGCGGTGATCTTCGGCCTCAAGGAGATCGCTCAAGATGGAGTGTCGCCATTGGCGATCGTCGCCATCCTTGCCGGGCTGATAGTCGGCTTCGTGTTTGTCCAACGGCAGCGGCATCTCGCCGACCCCTTGATTGATGTGCGTCTCTTCCAGATCCGCTCGTTCAATGTTTCGTTGGCGACGAACGTCATGACGATTTTCGTGATGGTCGGGTACTTCCTCTTTGTCGCCCAGTATCTCCAGCTGGTTTTGAATCTCTCGCCTCTGGAGGCCGGCTTGTGGTCTTTGCCCTCGGCTGTCGGCTTCATCATCGGCTCGACGCAATCATCTCGCTTCGTCCACCGGATTCGCCCGGCGGTGGTGATCGGGGTATCGCTGGTGGTTGCCGCGATCGGTCTGGGAATGCTGACCCTGATCGCTCCTTCAAAGGGGCTATCGATCATTGCCGCCTCCTCGGTGGTGATCTCCCTTGCCCTGTCGCCGGTCTTCAACCTCACCACCGAGCTCATCGTTGGCAGTGCACCGCCCGAGCGGGCGGGGGCGGCGTCGGGCATCTCGGAGACTGGGGCCGAGCTCGGAGGATCGCTCGGTATCGCGCTACTCGGCAGTATTGGGATCGCGGTCTACCGAACTGCTGTTAGCAATGCACTTCCCGCGGATATCGAGCCGGAGGTCGCAGGGGCGGCACTGGACACCCTCGGCGGCGCAGTCGAGGTGGCAGGCCAGCTCGGGCGCGAAGGTGAGGCGTTATTGGAAGCGGCCCGCCGCGCCTTCACGGATGGTCTCCGGCTCACAGCGGCGATCAGTGCCGTTCTAGCCTTTGCCGTCGCCATCGTTTCGGCGATTCTCCTCCGCAGGGTTCCCGCCGGAGCGGCCGAGGAGGGTCGAGTGGTCGAGGAGCTTGCGTCCTAGTTCGCGCACCGCCGTCGCAACCTCGTCCGGCTCGAGGACCTCGAAGTCGCAGGGCAAGTTGGCTAGATAGCGCGCAACCCAGTTGGCATCATCGGCGCCGATCCTGAGCAGGGTGTCGCCGCCCTCTGCGCGGCTCACAATTCCAATGGTGGGGTGGATCAGGTCCTTGGCCTTGGTCAAGGAAATGCGTAGGAGGACCCGGGCCTGCAGCGTGTGGGCAGACACGGCCACTCCCTCGGCCACGAGGGCCGCCGCGTCGGGAGTTTCACCGTGGACAAATCGCATTCCTGTCCGCACCGGCTTCTGGATGCGGTCGACCCGAAACGTGCGCCAAGCCTCGCGATCACGATCGAGTGCCACCAAGTACCAGCGGCGCGAGGTACGAACCAGTTGGAACGGCTCGACGTGCCGTTCCGAAGCTCGTCCCTCCGAGTCTGTGTATCGAAATCGAACGCGCTCGGGGATACGGCACGCCTGAGCCAGCACAGTCAGCGCGGAGGGATCGACCGCGGCCCCTGTTTCGCTTCGCCAGGCCAAGCCGACCGTGGCCCGGTCAAGATTGTCGACCTGGCTCGCCAGCTTCAGCGGGAGGACCTGCGTGATCTTCGAGAGGGCCGAGACCGCCGCGTCCTCAAAGCCGGGGAGAGCGCCGCTGGCGGCACTGCGCAAACCCAGGGCCACCGCTACCGCCTCGTCATTCTCAAAGAGGAGGGGCGGGAGCGAACCGCCGGGAGCGAGGTGATAACCCCCGGCGGGGCCGGAGAACGCTTCCACCGGGTAGCCGAGCTCGCGCAGACGGTTCACGTCCCGGCGCAAAGTTCGGTCTGTCACCTCGAGCCGCTCGGCCAGCTCGGTCCCCGTCCAGTTGGGTCGCGCCTGCAAAAGCGAGAGCAGTCTCAACATGCGGGCGCTCGAATCCATGGCTCTAATCCTTGCTCAAATTAGCGGACAGAATCTGTCCGGAATCTTCGATAGTTTCAACCTTGTAAGTATTCGATTCGATAGGAGGCAAATCGTGTTGTACAGCAGCGGCGACGCACTCTTCCGGCTGGCAAAAACGATTCAGGAAGACCGTTTGCGGGAGGCGGCTCGACGCCGTCAGATCAAGGCGGTAACGGTCGATGAGAACGGAGTCAGTCGGCCCCGCTCTAGTCGGTTGGGACCCAAACGAGCTTCAACTCGGTGACTTGCACGTCCACTTTCTCGGCCGGTATCTCGAGCTCCTCGATGAGGGCGGCCTTGTCGTCCCACTCGGTGCGGATGGCATCGATCTCGGCGGCAAGGTCGCCCTCGAGCGCTTCCAGATCGGCCTGCTTGTCAGAAAGGGCGCCGGCGGCGCTGTCGCGACGGGCCTCCGTGCGGCGGGTTTGTGAGCGGCGGGAGGCGGCACGGGTAATGGAGCTTCTTCTCCGTCCGCCGAGCAAAGCCCCCAAAAGATCACCCGCCCCCGATACCACCTCCTGCTGGCGGCGGGCGGCCACGTCGGCCTCGAGGTCGCTCATCCGCCTCTGTGCGGTTGCCAACTGATCGCGCACTCGGTCAATCCGAGTGCCATATTTTTCTCGAAGGCTCGATATCGCCTTGTCGTTCTCCTCTCCGGCGGCTCTGATACAACGGGCCCGGAAGTCGGATTCCTTCTCGCCGACCCGCGAGTAGAGCTTGAGACCGGAGTTCTTCCAGATCTTCAATTTGTGATTGGCGGCGAGGTGGTTGATGAGCCCCTTCTCGACCCCGTTCCAAAAGGAGGCCTTGTCCATCGCGGGAGCGGTGAGGCTGTAGCTGACCCCTTCCGGAATCTCGGAGCGGAAGTCGCGGGCGTCGTGATCGACCGCCACGACCGACTCGGCGGTGACCGGGCCACCCGGGTCGGTCAGGATCGCCTCGAAAAGCTCGGTGTGGTTGAGGCTGGCTTTGGTGTCGTCGTAGAGGACGCTGACTGTCGCCGCGATGACCGGAGCGAGCTTGGTCGAGCCGGGTACAGCTCCGATCTCGCCTGCCCAGGGAGCGGCCGCGTCCAGGTAGGTCACCGCCACCCCGGGGGCAACGGCGGGAGCCACGGGGACACTGTCGTCCGTTGTTCCGCGCCGAGGCGAAGCATCTTCTGCTCTCTTCGTCGTCACCGCCTGAGGTCGCTCCTCGGCCGAGCCCCCGCTAGTGAGCTGGGCGACTTGCTGCTTGCTCAACGGTCCGGCGAGATATGACATGGCCCACCTGGTGGTGAACAGACGAGGGGGCTTACCACCAGTGGTGTGGAGGACGAACTGCCTCTTTCCCAAGCCTGAGATCTGGCGATCAAGGAAATCGATGTCGATCGCTCCCGCCGCCGATTGCATCGCCTCGAGAATTCGAGCCTTATCCCGCTCCGTCTGCAGACGGCCGATGGCCCATGTGCCGGCGTTGGACATCACCTTGTAGTCGAAATCCATCGGGTTCTGGGTCGTGAGGACCATCCCGTAGCCGAAGGCCCGCGCTTGCTTGGCCAAGATCATGATCGGTTTCTTGGAGGGAGGCTCGGCTGTGGGAGGCGCGAACCCTGCCACCTCATCCATGTACATCAGAAGCCGCAGATCCGAGGATCCTTGCTGCGATCGCATGTAGGTGACCAATTTGGAAAGTAGGAGCGTGACGAGGAACTGGCGCTCCGGCTCAGAGAGATGTGCCAAGTAGATCACGGCTGCCGAGGTGGGGCCGCCTTCGAACAACATCGCCCCTATGTCGAGTGGCCTTCCCTCGCGCCAAGCGGCGAAGGACGGCGACGCCACCAGACCGTTGAGCCTCATCGCCAAAGCGGTGCGGTCTTTGGGAGGGATAAAGGCGTCGAGTTCGAAGACACCCAATTTCCGGAAAGGGGGCTGGGGAACGAGGCCGATCAGGCCGGGGAGGTCGAGGCTGCGCCCATTGCCCCACTCCTGCTCGATGATGGTGGCTAGGAGGATGTGCTCCGGTCCCGAGATCGGGTCAGATTCGATCCCGGCGAGGACGAGGAGCGAGGCCACGTATCCCTCGATCTCGTCACGTATTGCCTCATTGTCGGCTCCGACTGGAGCGGCGAGGCTGCCGAGAACGTTGAGCGGGGTGCCGGCACCCGACCCGGGGGTGTAAATCGTGATCGACGATCTCTCCTTGAGCTGACGCATCCGGTCCGGTCCGATTTCCCAGGAGGCGAGGCCTTCCTTCCACTCGCCGGCCACCCGGGTTGCGAGCTCATCGGCGGATATGCCTTCGCGGCGAGCGATTGACTCGTCGACCCAAGGTCGAAAGTCGGCCGGAGCAAGGTCGGGAAAGTTGAGGAGCAGGTTGGTCATGTCGCCTTTGGGATCAATGATCAGCGCCGGAATCCCCGAGAGCAGCGCTTCTTCCAGGAGGTCGATGGCGAGCCCCGTCTTCCCGGACCCGGTCATGCCGACGATCACGCCATGGGTGGTGAGATCTGACGCCTCATAGAAGAGGTTTTCGCCCCGTTCTCCGCCCTCGTCGAGCAGCCCACCGAGGAAGAGCTGACCAGGCTTTTGCTCCATCCCTCGATTGTAAGTAGGGGATTTCTCAGGACTCAGGGCGGCCTCGGACGGCAAGCACTACGAAGAAGAGGAGTACCGCCAGCGTCGAGATGGTCGCACTCCCGGCGGTGTTGAAGTGATAGCTGATGAGGAGTCCGCCGACCACGGCCAACGTACCCAGCGCCACCGCGGTCGTCATCATCTGGGGCACCCGGCGGACCAGCAGCGAGGCAGTAGCCGGCGGCGCCACCATCAACCCGAAAACAAGGAGCGAGCCGACCGTCCGAAAGCTGGCCACGACCGCCATCGTCACCAGGGCCAGCATCGCAAAATGTGCCACCTGGGGATTCATACCCAGCAAAGCGGCCTTGCGTTCGTTGAAACAGAGGACCAGAAACGGCCTATAGAGGGCGAGGGAGAGAATCATCGCCACCAAGACGCCGGCTCCCAGCATGATGAGGTCACCGGTCGAGGCGGCGAGGATGTCCCCGAAGAGAATCTCTGTCAAGCCTCCCGAATAGGAAGAGGTCCGGGAGATCAAGACCACGCCCAACGCCAGCATCCCCACAAACAACAATCCGATCGCGGTGTCCTCGGTAAGGCGAGCACGACGGTGCACGACCCCGATCCCGGCCGCCATCAACACCGCCGAAAGCAAGGCTCCGAGTATGGGATCGAAGCCCAGGAGCACCCCCAGCGCCACGCCAGGAAGCACGCCGTGAGCGAGGGCGTCGCCCATGAACGTGAGTCCCCGCAAGACAACCCAAGAGCCAACCATCGCCGCCATTCCCATCGCCAGCAATCCCGCCACCAGGGCACGCTGCTGGAAACCAAGGCTGAATGGTTCGATGAGCCAGTCCACGCCTAGCCCCCGAGAGCGGCGGCGATGGCGTTGGCATTGGATCGAATCAACCCCGCATAGGTCCCCGTCTCGGATCCGGGGGCCCCCAGAGAATCGCTCGCCACGTCCACGATTTGAAGCGAGGGCCCGACCTCGCCCGCCACGCTCGCGGCTAATTCGGGAGAGGAGGTGTCCTCGACAAATACGGCCCGAACGTCTCTTTGCTCGATGAGGGCGATCAGCGCGGCGAGATCTGCCGAAGAAGGACTTCCCAGCGAGCTTCCGCCGGGGATGATCGTGCCTACGACCTCGAACCCGTAGCGATCGGCGAAATAGTCGAAAAAGTCATGGCTCGTCACGAGCAGCCTTCTCTCCGGGGAGATGCCGTCGAGCATCTCCTCGACCTCTCGGTCCAAGAGGCCGAGCTCGCCTAGGTAGTCGCTGTTGGTGCCGATCGACTCGGCAACAAGCTCGGCCGCTTGCCTCATCCGCGCCGGGTCGTGCCAGAAGTGAGGATCGCGATCGATCGGATCGGAGTGCTCGGCCAGGTAGGTCACGGAAAGGCCCTCGCTCTGAGCCTGCTCGAGCAAATCGATCAAGCCCTCCTCGAGTCCGAGGCCATTGGCGAAGACGAAATCGGCCGCAGAAATCGAGGCGACCTGCTGGGCGGAAGGGACGTAGTCGTGCGGGTCAACTCCTGGCGGGATGAGCGTGATGAGATCAAGGTCGTTGCCCCCGATGTTGCGGATGACGTCAGCGATGATTCCGGTGGTGGCCACAACCGACAGACCAGCTGAGGCTTCCTGGCGGGCAGTGCAAGAGCCGAGCACCGCTCCAGCGAGTAGCAGGCCTATCAGTTTCGTCATATAATGAGAATCATTATCGATTCGCACTGCCAGACCCTAACACGGGCCGCCCGATGAAAGAACGAGAAACCACCGAAGCCGTAAGGGGCCGGATGGCGGACCGCGGTATCCGGTTCACGGGTGGGCGGCAAGCGATCATCAGGGCGCTGCAGATCACATCCGGCCCGCAGTCGGCCGCCGAGCTCCATCGCCGGCTACGAGGGGCGGTACCGCTGTCCTCGCTTTATCGGTCACTGGCCGTCATGAGCGAGGCGGGGATCCTCGCCATGCACCACAGCAACGGGCTCGCCCGTTACGAGCTCGCCGAATGGCTGGCCGGTCACCATCACCATCTCGTATGTCTGCAGTGCGGGTCGGTGGATGATTTCGAGTTGGCGCCGCGGCAGGAGAAGGAACTTTTCGCACTGGTGGCCAAAGTGGGAGGTCATCACCGGTACGAGGTGAGCAACCACGCCCTCGAGGTCCAGGGCCTATGCCGCTCCTGTCGATGACAGCCGTTATCGCTCGAGACTTGTCGGCGCGTTATGACGATCGCCTGGCGCTCGGTTCCTCCACTTTCGAAATCCCCGCTCGGTCGCTGGTAGCGGTAATCGGGCCCAACGGGTCGGGGAAATCAACTCTGCTGGATCTCATCGCTGGACTGACCCCAGCAGCCAGCGGCACCATCGAGGTATTGAGCTCGGAACCAAGCGCCGCTAGAGATCGGATCGCTTATGTGCTGCAGGCCACAAGCATTTCCCACACTCTGCCCATCTCGGTTCGAGAGGTGGTGACTATGGGTCGGTACGCGTCGATTGGAATGCGGCGACTTGGGCGCAACGATCGGATGGCGGTCGACCGGGCGCTGGAGCAAGTCGAGCTTTCCGACGTCGCCGGGGCGTCTTTTCACGAACTCTCGGGAGGTCAGCGGCAAAGAGTGCTCGTGGCCCAGGGCCTGGCCCAGGATCACGAATTGCTCCTGCTCGACGAGCCCCTGATTGGAGTCGATCTCGGGTCGTCGGCTTCGATCGAGGCCAGCCTTTCCGATGATGTGGGTTTGGGGAAGACGGTGATTGTGACCACTCACGATCTGGGTCAGGCAATGGCCGCCGACTGGGTGGTCCTCCTGGCCGGAATGGTGTTGGCCCACGGCAGCCCCTCCGACGTCCTCACCGAGGAGAATCTGGCTCGGGCGTACGGACTGAGGGTGGTCCGCTCCGGCGACCGGTTCATAGTCGACGATCCGGCCCATCAGGGAACGGACGAATTGCACGTCCATCTTGATCGTTCGATTCATCTCGAGCCTCCCGGCACCGACCTCCACCGCTAGCCCCCTTCGGTCCCTCCGGGCCACTCCCTCCAATCCCTTTCGCTCGCCGGGGGGAGAAACAGTCGGGGGATTTATTCGGCGGCCCCCGAGAGTGCCCTCGGTAAACTCGCATCGATCCCGTGACCACACGCAGACCACCCGCGTCTCCGTTTGAGGTGCTCAGCCGGGGGTTGCGCCTTATCGGCCGCTTCGTGAGCTGGCATCCCCGCCCGTTTATCCGGGCGGTTTTCGGCGCGGCCATGTTCGCCTCGGCGATTATCGCCTCCGCCTACGTCATCGGGCGCATCACCGATGAGCTCGTGATTCCGGTCCTCGACGGCGGAGAGCCGGTTAATGGCCGTGTCCTCCCGGCCGTGGCCGCGGTGCTGGCGGTTGCGCTTTGGAAGGCTACGGGCATCATCCTCCGGCGGTTCGGAGCGTCATGGCTGCAATTCAATGTTCAAGCCGACCTGCGAATGCGCCTCATCAGACAGCAACTCAAGCTCAAGCTCGGATGGATCTCCCGACGGACTACTGGAGACCTGCTGGCGGTGACCGACTCGGATGCCAGCCAGGCGATCTGGATTCTCGGTCCGTTGCCTTACGGCACCGGAGTCTCTCTCCTCCTGGTCGGCACCGTCATTCTGATTTTCTCCCTCGATGTCTGGCTTGGTTTCCTGACTCTCGCTTCGGCCATCGCCATCGTCGCCGTGGAGATGAATGGAAGCTGGAGTGTCTTTCCCATGTTCGAGAGGATCCAAAAGATGCGTGGCGATGTCAGCGACGTCGCCCACGAAAGCTTTGACGGGGCACTCACCGTGAGAGCACTCGGACGGGAGGACAAAGAGGTCGCCCGTTTCGATGCCGTCTCTGAGGCCCTGCGGGGAGAGCTGGTGCGACTCGGCCGAAAGTTTGCTTTCTTTCGCAGCCTGGCCGACGCCATTCCACATCTAGCGACGATTCTCCTCGTGGTACTGGGTGCCGCCAGGATCGTGACCGGAGCCATAACTCCCGGAGAAATGGTGAGTGTCGCCTATCTGTTCTCGCTGTCAGCCGTTCCCGTGAGGCTGGTCGGATATGTCATCTGGGAAATGGCCTCGAGCCTGGCCGGCTGGGAACGGGTGGAAGATGTGCTGGTTGCCGACGACTTCGTCGAGTATGGGGATCTGGAGGCCAATGAGGCTGACACCGGGGCAGCCGTCGAGGGCGAGTCGGTTGTGTTCTCCTACGACGGCCAGGTGCCGGTCCTGCGCGGAGTCGACCTCGAGGCACCGACCGGTTCCACGGTGGCAATAGTGGGCGAGACCGGGTCGGGGAAGACCACGCTGACCCTGTTGTTGGCGCGCCTCTGGGATCCGGAAACCGGTGCCATAACCCTCGATGGTCGTGACCTGCGCGACTTCGGCCCCTCCGAGCTATCGAACGAGGTGGCCTATGTCGCGCAACACGCCTTCCTCTTCGATGACACGGTGCGGGGAAACATCACGCTTGGCGCCGACATCCCCGATGTCGAGGTGGTAGAGGCGGCCGAGCTGGCCGGGGCCCATGAGTTCATTTCAGCCTTGCCCCAAGGGTACGAAACTCGTATTGGCGAGAGAGGCACCACTTTGTCTGGGGGACAGCAGCAGCGAATCGCATTGGCCCGGGCTTTGGTACGCAAGCCGCGCCTATTGCTGCTCGACGACGCCACCTCGGCGGTCGACTCCTCTATCGAGGCCCAGATTCTTGCCAAGCTCACCCGAGCGGAATTGCCCTCGACCGTGATCATCGTCGCTTACCGACGGGCATCGATCATGCTCGCCGACCGGGTGATCTATGTCGAAGGCGGCGAGGTAGCCGCTCAAGGAACCCACGAGGAGTTGCTGGAGAGCACGCCCGGATATGCCCGAATCCTGCGCGCCTATGAAGAGGACGCCATGAAGAGGAGCGCCTGAGATGGCGGCGGAGATCGAGGAACTCGAGGTCGAGGAAGAAGGCGAGCCGATCACAACCCGGCACGCGCTGGGGCGGGCCTTTGTCGAAGCACCGAGCCTTCGCGTCGGCCTGATCACGACAGTGCTCCTGGCGATCCTCGGCACCGTGGGCACCTTGATCGTTCCGATCATGGTGCAGCAGCTCGTCGATCGCGAGTTGCTGGCCGGCGATGCCCCCAATTTCGTCACCGTCGTCACGCAGGGAGCGATTGCTCTCGTACTCCTCGCCGTGGCGACCCTTCTAGCGCGGACCGCATTCTTTCGACTCAGCCGCATGACTGCAGATGGCCTCAAAGAGCTGCGGGTGAAGCTCTTCGATCATTTGCACCGGCTCTCGATCCTTCACGTCCAGGCCGAAAGGCGGGGAGCCCTCGTCTCCCGGGTGACGAGCGATATCACCACCATTCAGGAGTTCATGGAGTGGGGAGGCGTGGGCATGCTGATCGGTGGAGCCCAGGTGATCCTCGCCCTCATCGTGATGTTCTTCTACCGCTGGCAACTGGCTGGCCTGGTTCTGCTGGGGGTGATCGTCTACGTCGTGATGCTGCTCTTCTTCCAAAAGCTGCTCCAGAAGGCACACGACCAGGTCCGAGAGAAGGTCGCCGATTCGCTGTCGGTGATGGGGGAGACCATCACCGGGCTTCCCGTGATCAGGGCGCACGGCGTGGAAGCGACGACACTCGCCCGTGTCCAGGCGACCTTGTCCACCCAGGTACGCGTGGAGCACCGTGCCTTCAAGCTCTCGGCACTCCTATTTGCCTCGGCCGAGATCTTTGCCGCCGGCATCACCGCCACGGTGATAGGCGTTGGGGTCTTTCTCGGTGCTGCCGGCGGCACTTCGGCCGGGGTCCTTTTGGCCTTTCTGTTCCTTGTCAATCTCATGATCGACCCTGTGCAGACGCTGGTAGAAACGATCGATCAGGCCCAGCGGGCCGCCGCCGGCCTCCGGCGGGTCCTGCGGGTGCTCGATACCCCCGTCGACATTCCAGACCCGACCGACGGCGTCGACCTCCGGCCGGGCCCGGTGGGGATGCGAATGGCCGATGTGACCTATAGCTATCCCAAAGGGCCGGTGGTGCTTTCTGGTGTCGATATCGAAATCGCCGCTGGGCGCCGGGTGGCGGTGGTGGGCCAGACCGGTTCGGGGAAGACCACCTTCACCAAATTGGTGACACGATTACTCGATCCCGACGCCGGGCGCATCGAGATCGGAGGCGTTCCCTTGCGGAAGATTCGCTTCGCCTCCCTGAGAAAGCGCGTGGCGTTCGTCCCGCAGGAAGGATTCCTTTTCAATACGACTATCGCTGAGAACGTTCGGTATGGAGTTCCTCATGCAACCGATGAGCAGATCCGTGAGGCGTTTTCTCAGCTCGGTCTCGAGGCCTGGCTCGAACGGACCCCCGCCGGCCTGGAGACAGCGGTCGGAGAGCGAGGCACGAACCTGTCCGCGGGGGAACGCCAGCTGGTGGCGCTGGTACGAGCTTGGATAACGAATCCAGACCTGCTCGTGCTCGACGAGGCCACATCGGCTGTCGATCCCTTCCTCGAGGTTTCCCTTCGCCGCGCGATCGAGCGTCTGACGAGTGGACGCACATCGATCACGGTCGCCCATCGATTATCGACCGCCGAAGCCTCCGACGAGGTGTTGGTCTTCGACCATGGCGGCCTGGTCGAGCGGGGCACCCACCAGGAATTGCTCGCCCGCAAAGGCGTGTACACCAGGCTCTACGCCGATTGGAATCGCGGCGCCAAAACCGCCTAACTGCGAACCCAGGGTTGCTAGTCCGGGAAAACCCCCGATAACGGCCCAGAGAATCGACCGATGCGACGATTTCTGATCGACACCGATACAGCCTCCGACGATGCGGTTGCGCTGGTGCTCGCCCTTCGATACCCCGGCGTCCAAGTGGAGGCGGTCACGGTCGTCGCGGGCAACGTGCCTCTCGAACAGGCGGTGCAGAACGCCCTCTTCACCGTCGAGTTTTGCGGCTCACAGGTGCCCGTCTACACCGGCGCCGCAGCTCCCCTGACGCGGCCACTCGAAACCGCTCAGTTCGTACACGGCGAGGATGGAATGGCCGACATCGGCCTACCCTTGGCAGGCCGATCACCGCATCCGGGTGAGGCGGCCGACGTGATGGCCTCCACGATCAACCAGTACCCGGGGGAGGTCACCCTGGTCACGCTGGGGCCCCTTACCAACGTGGCGACCGCGCTCATGCGAGAACCTTCTCTGGCGAGCAAGGTCGCCGCCTGCGTGATCATGGGCGGCACCGGACAGGGACCGGGGAACGTCACCGACAACGCCGAATACAACATCTGGGTTGACCCCGAAGCGGCCAGGGTTGTCTTCGAGTCAGGCATGCCCATCAAGCTCGTGGGCTGGGACATCTCCTGTAAGTACGCCACCTTCGGACCGGATGCCGCTCGGGAGTTGCGAGATATCGGTACCGATCTCGCCCGGTTTTGTATCGACATCCAGGCGACGGTCGACAGATACGCAGTCGAGGTGTCCGGCCTGGAGGGATTCGACCTCCCCGATCCCATTGCGATGGCAATCGCCCTGGATCCCCGCATCGCCACCCGGACGCGGCGGGTCGCAGTCTTGGTCGGAACCGGAGACAACGATCAGGGGGCGACGACGGTCGACCCAGCAGGCCCGGCCAATGTCGAGATGGTCGAGGAGGCGGACCGCGAGCTCTTCCTCGAGCTGCTGCGGCGAGCGCTGGGCCCGGTCTAGCTCCGACCGAACCTATCGAACTCAGGCAAGTCGACTCCGGTCCGCGCAATCATCTCTTCCATGGCGGCCACCGCCGGCGCCAGGTCGACGGGCTTTGCCGCGGCCCAGGGATTGGCATCCAGTTCGAACTGACGCAACCGAAAGTCGTCGGGCCTGGTTGTCTCGAGGGCCTTCCAGTCGATGGGCATGGCGATGGGAGCTCCCTGACGCGGGCGCAGCGAGTAGGGGCAGACGGCCGTGGGTCCGAAGTGATTGCGCATCCAGTCGACAAATACCCGGCCCTTGCGCTCCTTCTTGAGAAACTCCACCGTCATTTGCTTGGGGTGGTTCTGAGCCAGGAGGGTCGCAACTGCCTGCGCAAATCGACCCATCTCGTCAAAGCCGATGGTCGGCTGCAGGTCGGTAACCAGGTGAAACCCCTTCGAGCCCGAGGTCATCAGCCAGGTGGGCACGTCCAGTGCACCCAGAAACTCAGCAGTAGCAGAAGCCGCGTATCGAACGCCGTCGAGGTCGCCCTCGGAGGGATCGAGGTCGAACACCATTCGATCCGGGTGCTCGAGGTGCGAGGCCCGAAAGCCGGGAATGTGAAAGGTGATCGTGTTTTGGTTGGCGAGGTAGGCGAGGCCCATCTCGTCGCGAATGACGGGGTAGTTCACAGTCCCGTCTTGTTTGGCGAGTTCGATCCGGTCGATGTACTCGGGAAAACCCTTTCCGGCGTGTTTCTGCATGAATCCCTGCTTCTCGATTCCCTGCGGAAACCGTTGAATCGTCAGCGGGCGGTCAATCAGATGCGGAAGCATGACGTCGGCCACGCGGTGGTAGTACTCGGCGACCTCGCCTTTGGTCACCCCTGAATCGGGGAACAGCACCTTCTCGGGGTGAGATACGACAACCAGAGAAGGCATTCTCCCACCTAGCATCCCGGAGGGTGAGCGACACCGAAGTGCCGGGGCTTGAGCCGGCCGCGTTTGGCTCCAATTTGTGGATGGTGGACGAGATCTACCAGCAGTTTCTCGAGGATCCGGAGTCGGTCTCGGAGGCCTGGCGGGCCTACTTCAACGGCGAAGCGCCCGCAGAAATCGCCCCCCCGGCTCCTCCACCGTCTGCAGCGAACCCACCCCTGCCGACGGTCGCTGCCACTCCTGAGGCGGCCCCTGCGGAGCAACCAACGACGACCGAGCCGGCCGACTCTCCGGCGTCGGCAATTCCTCCCATGCCAGCGGAAGCGCCACCCAAGCCCGCCCTCGATGCGGTCCTACTGCGCGGAGCGGCGGCAGTGGTGGCCGAGCGCATGGAAGCGAGCCGTGAGCTCCCCACCGCCACCTCGGTCCGCAATGTTCCGGCGAAGCTGCTCGAGGTCAACCGCCTCATCATCAACAACCAACTCAAGCGCCTGACTCAAGGCGGAAAGATCAGCTTTACCCACCTCATCGGCTATGCCGTGTCGCGGGCCTTCAAGGAGCTGCCTCATCTCAACGTTGCCTTTGCCGAGATTGACGGCAAGCCCCATCTGGTCCGCTATCCCCACGTCAACCTCGGCCTGGCCATTGATGTCGAGCGCAAGGATGGTTCGCGAGGTCTGGTGGTCCCCAACATCAAGGAGGCCGACACTCTCGACTTCCGCTCGTTCTGGTTGAAGTACGAGGAGTTAGTAGACAAGGCCCGTTCCAATCGGTTGACGCCTGACGAGTTCGCCGGGACCACCGTCACCCTCACCAATCCCGGCACGATCGGTACCGTCCAGAGCGTTCCCCGGCTGATGCCGGATCAGGGGGTGATCGTGGGAGTCGGCGCTATCGCCTATCCACCGGAATTCCAGGCCGCGGACGCCGGCTTCATCGCCCGCCAAGGAATCGGGCGAGTTTTGACGCTTACCTCCACCTACGACCATCGCGTGATCCAGGGAGCGCAATCGGGAGAGTTGCTAGCTCGAGTTCACGAGCTTCTTTTGGGCGAAGGCGGCTTCTACGACGAGGTTTTTGCAGCTCTTTCGATTCCTTACACACCGGCGCGGTGGGCGGTCGATGACAACCCGCCGATCGGGAGTCCCCGCTGGGCCGAAAAGCAGGCGAACGTCTTCCGACTGATCAACGCCTTTCGGGTACGGGGCCATCTCATCGCCGATCTCGACCCGCTTCGCCAATACCCACCCCGTCTCTACTCCGAGCTCGATCCTCTTTTCTATGGGCTGACCATCTGGGACCTCGACCGAGAGTTCGCCACCGGTGGCATGGACGGCACCCAAATGATGACCCTGGCGAAGATCCTCGCCCGCCTTCGTGACGCCTACTGCCGCACGGCGGGGATCGAGTACATGCACATGCAGGAGACCGAGCAGAAGCGATGGATCCAGGAACGCTGCGAGGTGCCCCGGACTGAGCTCGACCGCGAGGAGAAGATCCGCATCCTCAGGAAGCTCAACCAGGCCGAGGCGTTCGAGAAGTTTCTCCATACCAAGTACGTCGGACACAAGCGTTATGGACTCGAGGGTTCCGAATCGGTCATTCCGATGCTCGACTCACTTATCTCCGCAGCGGCCGGTGACGGCATGGAGGACGTCGTCATCGGGATGGCGCATCGGGGCCGCCTCAACATCCTCGCCAACGTCATTGGTAAGAGCTACGGGAAGATCTTCCGCGAGTTCGAAGGCGACCTCGATCCGGAGACCACCGGTGGATCTGGTGACGTGAAGTACCACCTCGGCGCATCCGGCAAGTACGAAACCGCCGATGGGTCGAACATCGGTGTCCAACTGGTTGCCAACCCGAGCCACCTCGAGGCGGTGGATCCCGTGCTGGAGGGTGTAGTTCGGGCCAAGCAGGAGAAACGAGGGCCGAGCGGACACACCCAGGTCCTTCCCGTCCTCATCCACGGAGACGCCGCCTTTGCCGGGCAGGGTGTGGTCGCGGAGGTGTTCAATCTGTCCCAGCTTCCCGGCTACCGCACCGGCGGAACTGTTCACATCGTGATCAACAATCAGGTCGGGTTCACCACCTCGACATTGGACGCCAGGTCGTCGTTCTATGCCACCGACGTCGCCAAGACCGTGGCTGCCCCCATCATCCACGTCAATGGCGACGACCCCGAGGCCGTCGTACGGGTGGCGCGGCTGGCGTTTGCCTTTCGCCAGGCGTTTCAGCGCGACGTGGTTATCGACATGATCTGCTACCGCCGCCGGGGCCACAACGAAGGCGACGAGCCCTCTTACACCCAGCCCCTCATGTACAAGCTCATCGATCAGAGGCGACCGATTCGCACCCTCTACCTGGAGCGTCTGGTGGCGACCGGCGAGATCTCGATGGAAGAGGGCGAAGACTTGTTGGCCGAGTTTTCTGAGCTCTTGAACAGCGCTTTCCAGGAGACCCGGAATTCGGCTCCCGTCGAGCGGCCCAGCCAGGTCCGGCCGATGACCGACGAGGAGCCGAAGACTTCGGTCGAGGAAGCGGAGCTGAAGGAGATCCTCGCCTTTCTGACGTCGCCGCCAGCCGACTTTGTGGTGCATCCCAAGCTACGGAGAATTCTTGAAGAGCGTGCCACCACCTTCGAGCGTGGAATCGTGGACTGGGGAACTGCCGAGGCTTTGGCACTCGGGGCGCTTGCCCGCGAGGGCGTCCCGATACGCCTGGCAGGAGAGGACTCGAGACGGGGGACCTTTAGCCACCGCCATGCCGAATTGACCTCGTACGACACCGGGATTGAGTGGACTCCCCTCCAGCTGTTGACCGCGGGCACGGCTCGCGTTCGGATCGTTGACTCACTTCTTTCCGAATTTGCCGCTGTCGGCTTCGAGTATGGCTACTCAGTGGAATGGAACGATGCTTTGGTGGCCTGGGAGGCGCAATTCGGGGACTTTGCCAACGGTGCCCAGGTGATCATCGACCAGTTCATCGCCGCGGGAGAAGCTAAGTGGGGTCAACAATCGGGTTTGGTCCTGCTCCTCCCACATGGGTACGAGGGACAAGGCCCTGAGCACTCGAGCGGTCGCATCGAGCGCTTTCTCGGGCTCTGCGCCGACGAGAACATGAGGGTGGTCGTCCCATCGACCACCGGCCAGTACTTCCACCTGCTCCGAAGGCAGGCGTTGCTCAGGCCTCGCAAGCCGTTGATCGTTTTCACTCCGAAGTCGCTCTTGCGGACCAAGGAATCGTTTTCGCCCACCGAGGTGATGAGCACCGGGAGGTTCGAGCCGGTTCTCGAGGACGGGATGGCGGCGAGCGATGCCCGCCGACTGATCCTCTGCTCAGGCAAGGTTTATCACGACCTGGCTCGGTTTCGGTCGGAGGTGAAGGCCGAGGACGTCGCCCTGGTCCGACTCGCCCAGCTCTATCCGATTGAGGGTGAGCGACTTGCCGATCTCGCCCGCCGGCATCCCCAAGCGGCGGTGGTTTGGTGCCAGGAAGAGCCCGAGAACATGGGTGCCTATCGATTTTTGCTCCAGCACCTCGAGGCTGCCTTTGGCCGCGATGTCAGCTACGCCGGGCGGGAGCCATCCGCTTCACCTGCCACCGGGTCGGCCCGGGCCCACGCCGAAGAACAAGAGAGGCTGGTGCGTCAAGCGATCGGCCCCCCGCAGTAATTCGGTAACAACCGTGGGGAGTCGGAGACTTGCCCTCCGAAAGGGAGAGTTTCCGGCCGGGGAGTACCGGGGGATCAGCCGGAGCGATCCAGGGAACTGGAGAAACTCCGGGGAGATCCGGAGGGAACGGCATCCGAGGGATTTGGAGAACTCGGCGGTTGGGGCAGCCGTGTCCGGAGAAAGTCCGGAGGGAACGGCATCCGAGGGATCTGGAGAACTCGGAAGAGAATGCCGTCCCCTCCGGATTTCCATTATGGCCGGTTCCGGGACGGACCGGACTGCGCCCGAGGGCCTATTCGGCCTTTAGTCGGGAGGCGGCCAGTAGCGACCGCGGCGGAACTCGCCGGCTCGAACCTCAATTTCCCAGGTCGATCCTTTCTTGCATTCGAAAGCCGACTTCGACGTCATTCCGCGGCGTGCCATCCAGTCGAGAAGGGCGGGGATTACGTCGCCGTGCGAGCACAGGACGGAGTTGGTCCCCGCCAGCTCCCGGCACAGGTCGCGAGCCCCTTTGAATCCCTCGCCCTCAGCCAGCTCCTCTCGTTCCTCGAGCTCGATCCCGAGTTTCTCGCCTAGGGGCTCGACGGTTTGACGGCACCTCACGTAGGGGCTGGTGAGGATTCGATCGAGGGGATGAATCGCCAAGGTCCTCGTCAGGCCCAGCGCCTGCTTCTCGCCCCGGCTGCTGAGAGGACGGAGGCGGTCGTCCTTCTTCCAGTCGGATCGGCTACCGGCCGCGGCATGCCGGACCAAGAAGAGAGTACCGGTGGACAGCTGCGCCCCTGGATCGACTCCGGCCAGGACGTCTTTTTCCTTGCCGTAGGTGAGCTTGCCCAGGGCCGCAGCAATTCCCAGCCACTGCAACTCGTCAACTTCGTCGTTGGGTTGGAAGTCGGTCGTTTGCAAAGCGCGCATTGCGAACCAATGGACGAGCTTCTCGCCGGCTTGCACCCGATATCGGCTGACGCCGATGGCATCAATCAGGCGGGCCTCGACACCTGTCTCTTCCCTCACTTCGCGTAGAGCCGTCTGCTGGGGCGTCTCGCCCGGATCCGATTTCCCCTTGGGCAGCGTCCAGTCGTCGTAACGCTGGCGGTGGATCACCAAGACCTCCGGACCGGCTGCGGTGGGGCGGAGGACGACGCCTCCAGCAGCAATGACGAGATCAGGCTCCGACATCAATTCCCCCAGGGTACGTATCCGTCAACGAGCCGGATTATTGATGCTGGGACGCTCGAGAGTGAAACCCCCCTTGCGCGAGGCGGTGACGGCAGTGAGGTCCACGCTCAGTGCCCCGCAGAAGCGGCACACGCGTCTGATGATGCCTCCGCCCGCTTCGCTGCCCGGACCGAACCGATGGCGCCCTTCGCGGCAAGCCGCCAGCGCTCGCCGCCGAGAGGCGGTGTGCCGAGGAACGCGTGGCATGGCTAGAGATTAAACCTGGGCAGAGCGGGAAAACCAGACTTATCTATGAATCGAGAGCTTGATCGATAGCGGTTGTGATCCGACGCTCATTGACTAGTGCGTGACCTTCGATGGCGAACTGTGGCCAGGGGGCGTCAAAGCCAGTCACTCGAGATATGGCCCCGCGAAGCGAGTAGAGACATTTCTCTGCCACGGTGGCAACCACCTCGGCTCCGACACCGGCCGAGCCCTGCGGTTCCTGGACCACCAACAACCGCCCGGTTTTCTCGACCGAGGCAATGACTGTTTCTCTATCCCAGGGAAAAAGGGTCCGGAGGTCGATCACCTCCACGGGGCGCGAGGCGGCCGCCTTCAGGGCCGGGGGCACCATGCCTCCGTAGGTGACAAGGGTCAGTTCCGAACCTTCCTGGCGGATCCGCGCCTTTCCGATCGGCACCTCGTACCACTCGGTGGGCACGGGCTCACGACCCGCTCGATAGAGGACCTTGGGCTCGAGGAAGATGACCGGATCGGGGGAGACGAGAGCAGAGGCGAGAAGGCCTTTGGCGTCCCAGGGAGTGGAGGGACATATCACCACCAGCCCGGGAGCATGAACGAAATACGCTTCGGGGGAATCGCAGTGGTGTTCGTGGGCGGCGATCCCCGCCCCGTTGGGGAATCTGACCACTACCGGTACGGAGACATTCCCCCGAGTGCGGAAGCGAAACCGTCCGAGATGGGAGACGATCTGGTCGAAGGCGGGATACACGAAGCCATCGAATTGAATTTCGGCGATCGGGCGGGCGCCGGCCATGGCCATTCCCACCGCGCAGCCGACTATCCCAGACTCGTTGAGAGGCGTGTCGATCACTCGTTTCTCCCCGAAACGCTCCTGCAGGTGCTCGGTGATTCGAAAAACCCCGCCGGACAATCCGACGTCTTCGCCGAGGAGGATTGTCTCCGGGTTCGACTCCATGGCCTGCATGAGTGCAGCGTTGATGGCGTCGGCCATCGTCATCGATTCGGTGGGACCGCCTGGCGCTGGATCAAGTCCCACCTCCCACAACTCCTCGGGGCGGAAGGCGGTGGCCGTTTCCCCGTGGGCGGCCTGAGTCGCATTTAGTTGCTCCACCAGCAGAGGTGGAATGCGCTGGTAGGCATGACGGATGGTGTCGTCCCGGCCGGGCAGCGGTCGAGCCTCGATTTCGGTGATGGCTGCTTCAACCTGGTCCGCCACCTCCATCGCCACCTTTTCTCCAACTTGGGCGTCCCAGAGGCCACGATCCTCGAGGAAGTTCCGCAAGCGCTCGATGGGATCAAGCTGGCGCCATTGCTCCTCTTCCTCGGCAGGCCGGTAGCGACGAGCGTCGTCGGCGGTGGCGTGGGCACCGAAGCGATAGGTCATGGCCTCGATGAGGGTCGGGCCCTCCCCGCGCCGCGCCCGGTCGACTGCTTCGCGGGTCACCTGATACGTGGCGAGGACGTCCATGCCGTCGACCCGGACGCCGGGAAAACCGTATGCCTCGGCTTTCTGGGCGATGGTGGCGGAAGCGGTTTGTTTCTCGTAAGGCACTGAGATTGCGTACAAGTTGTTGGCGCAGATGAAAACCGTGGGTGTCTTCCAAACCCCGGCGAAGTTCATGCCCGAGTGAAAATCGACCTCAGACGTGGCACCATCGCCGAAGTAGGTGACCGTCACGTCGTCCTCACCACGCAGCTTGGAGACGTAGGAATAGCCCACCGCGTGAGGGAGCTGGCTGGCGATGGGAACCGTGGTGATTCCCATCCGGTACTTGAGAACGTCCCAGTCGCGATTGGGGAGGCCCCGCCAGTAAGACATCACCACGTCGATAGGCAGGCCCCGGGCGAGTTGCACCCCGTGTTCTCGATAGGACGGAAAGACGAAATCGTTGGGGGCGAGGGCGAGAGCAGATCCCACCTGGACTGCCTCCTGACCTTCGAGCATCGGATAGGTGCCGATTCGACCCTGACGCTGGAGCGCCAGCATGCGGCGGTCGAACTCGCGTGACAGGACCATGAGCCGGTACATCTCGGCCAGCAGCGATTCGGGAAACGCGAGATCGGTTTCCTTCGGCTTGCCATCGGGCCCTAGCAGCTGAAAGGTCTGGTAGTCCGCCAAGCAAGCCGAGTCTGGCATGTTCTCCGGCTTTTTGAGCCGGGCTAGCCTCGAAATGTGCCTTCGCTCCGAGCCGGCGTCGACCGACTCCCGCCCTACGTGGCCGGGCGGCCCATCGAAGAAGTGGCTGCCGAGTTCGGCTTTGATCCCCGCTCGGTTGTCAAGCTGGCGTCGAACGAAAGTCCGCTGCCTCCCTTTCCCGAAGTGGTCGAAGCCATCGCGGCCCATGCCGGCACGCTGCATCGTTATCCCGACAACGGCTGGCACGAAGTGGCGAGGGCGGTGGGCGATTGGCTCGACGTGGATGAGAAGAACCTCATGTTTGCCGGCGGGAGCTCTGAGCTCCTGCGGGTTTTTGCCCTGGCCGTGGGAGGGGCGGGGACGAGTGCGGTGTACGCCTGGCCGTCATTCATCATCTACCGCCTGGCCTCGGTGCTGGCGGGGAGCGAAACGATCGAGGTGCCGCTAACCGCAGATCACAAGCTCGACCCGGATGCGCTGGTGGAGGCGATCAGATCCGATACCACTGTCCTCTACCTTTGCAATCCCAACAATCCCACCGGCTCCTATCTCGGTTCCGACCGGATGAAAGAAGTGATCGACGGGGTGGGGGATTCCGCACTGGTGGTCATCGACGAGGCTTATTTCGACTACGCGACCGCCAGTGATTACGCCAGCGCCATCCCCGAAGCCCTTGCCCGGCCCAACGTGGTCGTGACGCGAACCTTTTCGAAGGTCTTCGGCCTCGCTGCCCTGCGGATCGGATATGCAATCGGCCAGGAGGAGACTCTGCTCGAACTGCGGAGAGCACAGGCCCCATTCACGGTCAGCACCCTCGCGATGGCTGCTGCCATCGAGGCCGTTCGCCATCCCCGCCGAATCCGGGAGCGGGTGGAGGCCAATGAATTGGGGCGAGAGCGGCTGGCTCGCGAGTTGAGCATGCGGCAGATCGAGTACGTGCCGTCACAAACCAACTTCGTCTTTTTCCGCCCCATTCCGGACGTCAACCTCGAGGAGGACTTTCTGCGGAGGGGAGTGATCGTGCGACCTTTCGGCGAGGATTGGCTCCGGGTGACGATCGGAACGCCGACGGAAATGGACCGCTTCCTAGCCGAATTGGATCGGATTCGTCTAAAGACAAAAGACTAAAGACTGAAGATAGGAGTCTCTTGTCTGTCGTCTTTTGTCTTTTGTCTTCGAATCTGTTGTCTATCGTCTTCGGCATGCCGAGCCTCGAAGAGTTCTGCACCATCACTGGGACCCTGGCCCCGCGCATGGTGGGGAATACGCCGCAGGGAACGCGCATCGATTTTGGTTTTGAGGGAGTCGCAACCTCGCCTCATTGGGAGGGCGAGCGACCGGTCAAAGGCGTTGACTACGCCACGGTTCGCGGTGATCAGAACATGGACCTCGACATCCGGGCGACCATCGGTGAGAAACGGGAAACGGTGTCGTACCGCGGCACTGGGGTCTCGATCGTGGTGAGCCCGACCGAGGCGCGGCCACAAGAGCTTCTGACCTTCGCGACCGGCAACGCCGACCTCGCCTGGCTCAACACCGCGGTCGGGATCGGGATCGGTGGGGGTAAGGACGGCAAGATCGAGCTCACCCTCTACATAGTCAAAGACTGATGGTCGACACCATCGGCCTGCTGGCTGGCACCGGGTGGGCAGCCGGCCTCAATCTCTACCTGGCGACTTTCCTCCTGGGTCTCGCCGGTCGCCTCGAGTGGCTCGAGGTTCCCTCGGTCCTGCAACGTACGGACGTAATGATCGTGGCCGGAGTTCTCTACGGGGTCGAGTTC
Source organism: Acidimicrobiia bacterium (assembly GCA_035250485.1). Classification (GTDB taxonomy): domain Bacteria; phylum Actinomycetota; class Acidimicrobiia; order Spongiisociales; family ZC4RG35; genus JACCTH01. The sequence goes on along the minus strand of DATFFB010000085.1, from coordinate 8,138 downwards.
CTGGCCGACAAAGTTCCCTTCATCGACAACGTGTGGGATGCCATCCACACGTTCGTGCGACCGCTTGGCGCCGGGGCGCTCGGTTATGTCATCGCGGGGGATTCGCCCTCGATGGGAGCTGCCATCGGGGCCCTCCTCACCGGGGCGTTGGCGCTCTCGGCCCACTCCACGAAAGCCACGACTCGAGCGGCGGTCAACACTTCGCCGGAACCGTTCTCCAACATCACTCTCTCGCTATTCGAAGACGGTCTCGTTGCCGGGCTTCTCGCCCTGGCCATAGCCAATCCGGCGGTGACGTTGGTGGTGGTAGTGGTCTTTACGATCCTCGGGATCTGGCTCGTCGTGAAGTTCTTCGGCGCCATCAAGCGGATTCGCGCCCGCCGAACTAGCGCCCCGCCCGCTCCGAGCTAGGTCCGAACTGCGCTGGCCTCTTCTCGATGAATGCCCGCATGCCCTCGAGGTGATCGGGCGTCACGCCTAGCGCGCCTTGCACGGTTCGCTCTTCTTCGAGCGCATCGAGAAAGCCAAGCGAGGTGGCCCCGTAGAGAATCTTCCGGTTGGCGACATAGCCCCCGGTTGGCCCTTGGGCGAGGGTCTGCGCTTGTGCCGTGGCTTCGGTGAGCAAGTCGCCGCCAGCTACGGCTCGGGCCAGGCCGAGGCTGGCGGCTTCGGCGGCGCCCATGCGACGGTTGGTGGCGGTGAACTCGATGGCCCGGGCCAGGCTGAGGTGGTGCACCAGTAGCCAGGTAGAACCGGTATCGGGGACTATGCCAAGTCCGATGAAGGCAGACAGGAAGTAGGCCTCAGCCGACATGATCCGGAGGTCGCATCCCAATGCCAGACCCATCCCCGCCCCCGCCGCGACCCCGTTGACCGCCGCCACCGTTGGAATACTTGCCTCATAGAGGGCGGTTGCCATCGGGTTGAAGCGCTCTCCCAACACGCGAGCGAGATCGGGTCCACCCGTTTCGTACTCGCTCATCAGGTCGGAGAGGTCGGCGCCGGCGCAGAAGGCCTTGCCCGAGCCGGTGAGAACGGCTGCTCGGGCTTCATCGCCAGCGCGGTCGAGGGCCGAGACGAGACCGGTGGCGAGTTCGGCCGAGACCGAGTTGAAGCGGTCGGGCCGCGCGAGCGTGATCACCGCCACGTCGCCATCGACCTGGTAGTGAACCGCCATCCGAGGAGGGTAACCCGCGTTCTCTGGGCTGGCAGATAGGCAGAGGCGTGCTGCGAACCCTGGGTTCGCAGGCGCTATACCGGGTCCATGCAACGCCAGGTGGTGGTTTCCGGGGATCCGTTGACGATTGAAGAGGTCGTGGCGGTGGCCCGGCGGCAAGCATCCGTCATGCTCGGCGACGGGGTTGGCGCCCGTATGAAGCCCGCCCGGCGGGTGGTCGAAGAGGCATTGGATTCAGAGGCCATCGTCTACGGAGTTACAACGGGTTTTGGCGCTCTTGCCTCGACCAGGGTGGAAAGGGAGGAAGCAGCCGATCTTCAGGTCAATCTCCTCCGCAGCCACGCCGCCGGGGTGGGCGATGCCCTGCCGGACGAGATCGTCCGGGCGATGCTGCTTCTGAGAGCGCGGACCCTGAGCCAGGGCCACTCGGGGGTGCGCCCCGTCGTGGTCGAGCGCCTTCTCGATCTACTGAGCGCAGACCTCCTCCCGGTGGTTCCGCGGCTCGGGTCGGTGGGGGCGTCGGGTGATCTGGCGCCCTTTGCCCATCTCGCCTTGCCGTTGATCGGCGAAGGCCGCCTGCAATGGAAAAACCGCGTGCTCCCTGCGAGCGAGGGGCTAGCGGCGGCGGGGATCGAGCCGCTCCGGCTCGAGGCCAAAGAGGGCCTTTCACTTCTCAACGGGACCGAGGGAATGCTGGCCATGGCATGTCTCGGCATCGACCGGGCAGCCCGGCTGGCGCGGGCTGCCGACGCTGCTTGCGCAATGTCAGTCGAAGCGCTTGTCGGCTCGGTTCGTCCCTTCCGGTCTGACATTCATCAGCTGCGACCACATCCCGGCCAGGTTCATTCGGCGCGTCGCATCGGGAAGTTGCTCGAAGGCTCGGAGATTGGCGCCAGCCATACCGACGATTTCGTCCACGCCGTGCAGGACGCCTATTCGCTTCGCTGTGCACCCCAGGTTCATGGGGCGGTGATCGACACCATCGAGCACGCCCGCCGCGTGGCGTCGATCGAACTGGGCTCGGTGGTCGACAACCCGATCGTCTTTCCCGGGACGGCCGAGGTCGTCTCCGGAGGCAACTTTCACGGAGCGCCGTTGGCCTTCATCCTCGATTTCGTCGGCATCGCCGTCACCGAGTTGGGATCGATCTCGGAGCGGCGGATCGATCGCATGCTCGATCCACAGCACTCCTCGGGGCTGCCTCCATTCCTTTCGCCCTCGGCGGGTCTCCATTCCGGATACATGCTTGCGCAGTACACCGCGGCCGCCCTGGTTGCCGAGAGTCGCGTGCTTTCTCATCCCGCTTCGGTCGATTCGATACCGACCTCGGGTTCGCAGGAAGATCACGTGTCAATGGGTTGGGGGGCGGGGCGCAAGCTTTTGGAGATTCTCGACAACATCGCGCGGGTTATAGCCGCCGAGCTCGTGGTTGCTGCTCAGGGCATCGAATTTCGCCAGCCTCTTCGGCCAGCCCCGGGAGTGGCAGCGATCTGGCAGGGGATTCGGGAGTTCGTGCCGGTGCTCACGGCCGATCGGCCGATCAGCGGTGAGATCGAGGAGGTGGCTGATTTCGTCGAGAGCGGGCGGCTCGACGAGATCTGCGGCTGGAAAAACCTGTAGGGAAGACGGCGATTCTCCGATATGAGTGTCGGAGGAATTCACTTCATGCGATTTAGCGGCTCACTGCAGACACAAGGCGACTCCGAAGGCTGGCTCAAGACCACCCTGAACCTGGTGGGGGGACGGGTTGAGATCGTGGCGGGCGAGGAGACCTTGGGCACCTGGTCAGTCTCTCAGGTAAAGGCCGAGCGCATCGAGGGAAACCGTTTCGATCTCCTCCTGGGTGACGACCGCGCCATCTTCCTGGCCGACGATGCCCTCGCGTTCTCGTACGAGGCTCTTCCTCAGCTGGCCAAGAACCCGATCGTCGAGGTAGCCCAGGGGTTCCGCCAGAAGCTCCTCGGTAGCGCCCGGAAGGCCGCCAAGGTGGCCGAGCCGGTGGCGCCAGAGCCAGCTCCACCGTCGGCCCCCTCGCTGGCGGACAACATTGTCTGGCAGGACCCTCCGCCCGAGGCACCTGCCAACGTCAAGCGCCTGCGCGAGCTCATCGAGGCCGCCCGCGCCAACCGGACAGAAAACGAGGACCTGGCCGCCGATGAGCCAGTCGAGAGGGCCCCTGAGGTAACGGTTCTCTCCATCGATCCTCCGATGCGGCTGATCGACTCGGACGCGGATCCCGAGCCGCTGTGGGCGGGGAGCGAACTGGGGCGGCGGATCACTCCTCCGGCCGATGATGACTCCGATTTCTTCACCTCATCGCTGGAGCCGGAGGTCGACCCACCGGCATTCGAGCCGACATCGAGTGAGCCCGAACCGGCTGAGCCCGAACCGGCTGAGGTCGAGGCGTTGCCTGCCGAGGAACCATTTCTCGGCTTGGCCGACACCAGTCAGGCCGACGAACTGGTCAACGAGCTCGAACAACTATTGAAGTGGGTCTCGACCAACGATCTCGATGGGGCCCGGGCCCAAGCCGCCGCCGACTTGGTCCGCTCGATCCGCGCCCTGCTCGACTCCTAACCATTCTTGCGTAGAAATGGCCGCATAAACGGGACCATTTCTACGCAAGAATGGATCGGTGATACCGCCGACCTTCCACGGCCCCGAACTCCACGCAAAAGGCTGGTTGCAGGAAGCGGCATTGCGCTGCCTCCAGAACAACCTCGACCCCGAGGTAGCGGAGGATCCCGACCGGCTGATCGTCTACGGAGGAACGGGCAAGGCCGCTCGCAACCCACAAGCGCTAGCGGCGATCATCGATTCTCTACTGGCCCTCGAATCCGACGAGACCCTGCTCGTGCAATCCGGAAAGCCGGTCGGAATTGTCACCACTCATCCCCTCGCTCCCCGGGTCCTGATCGCCAACTCGCTATTGGTCCCCGAATGGGCCACGTGGGAGAAGTTCTGGGAGCTCGAAGCCGCGGGCCTGATGATGTACGGGCAAATGACGGCGGGATCCTGGATCTACATCGGAACCCAGGGAATCCTGCAAGGCACTTATCAAACCTTCGTCGCCTTGGCCGAGCAGCGTTTCGAAGGAACGCTCTCGGGGACCGTCACGCTGACGGCTGGGCTCGGTGGCATGGGGGGTGCCCAACCGCTGGCGGTAACCATGAACGGAGGGGTGGCGCTCGTAGTCGAGATCGATCCCTCCCGCATCCAACGTCGGCTCGAGATTGGATACGTCGATCAGGCTGCCGCCGATCTCGACGAGGCGCTGGCTCTTGCCGAATCGGCGCGGAGGGAAAGACGAGCACTTTCGATCGGCCTGCAGGGCAACGCCGCCGACGTCTTTGCCGAGGTTCGTCGTCGCCAATTCTCGGTCGACATCGTGACCGACCAAACCTCGGCCCACGACCCCCTCAACGGGTACGTGCCCAATCACTTCACTCTGGAGGCGGCAACGGAGCTACGACAAGCCGATCCCAAGCGGTATATCGCCGAGAGCCGGCGGGCAATGGCGGAGCACTGTCGCACCATGGTTGATTTCCAGAAGGCGGGATCGGAAGTCTTCGATTACGGCAACAACCTGCGCGGCGAGGCCTTGCTGGGCGGCTACGCCGACGCCTTTTCCTACCCGGGCTTTGTCCCGGCCTACATCCGACCTCTGTTTTGCGAGGGACTCGGTCCTTTTCGCTGGGTGGCATTGTCAGGCGACCCTTCCGACATCGCCGCGACCGATCGCGCCGTCGCCGCCTTGTTCCCCGACAACGCTCCCTTGCAGCGCTGGCTCCGGATGGCAGACCGGATTCCATTCCAGGGATTACCGGCGCGGATCTGCTGGCTTGGCTACGGCGAACGTGACAAGGCAGGCCTGGCGTTCAACGAGCTGGTGGCGGAAGGGAAAGTCAAGGCTCCCATCGTGATCGGACGCGACCATCTCGATTCGGGATCGGTTGCCTCGCCCTATCGGGAGACCGAGGCAATGGCCGATGGTTCTGACGCGGTCGCCGACTGGCCGATTCTCAACGCCCTGGTCAATGCCTCCTCCGGGGCGGCTTGGGTGGCGGTCCACCACGGCGGTGGAGTGGGTATCGGCAAATCGATCCATGCGGGAGCTCAGGTGGTTGCCGATGGCACTCCCGATGGTGCCTTTCGCCTGGAGCGAGTGCTGACGAACGACCCGGCCATGGGGGTCCTTCGACACGCCGACGCCGGCTATGAGAAAGCCCGTTCGGTGGCATCCGAACGCGGCGTTCGCATCCCCGGCTAAACGGCGGGCGTCCCCACCCGATCCGTCAGGTCTTCTCCCGATACTCGGAAGACGAAACAGATCACCTCGCGGTCTCCCCCGTTCCAAGACCCCTCGGTGGGATATAGATATCCGAAGTCGAGGTCCGAGTCCTGGTAGGCAATGCCGGTGTAGCTCTCGAAGTAGCGATAGCAAAAGGGCTCGGCCCAATCGGCCAGACGGGCCGCCCCCGGGTAGAAGGCCTGATCGGGATGATCGGCTACCCGATAGGCCTCGGCGTAATGGGGACGTTCGCAGCTCACGAATTCGTACTCACCCTCGACATCGTTGAAACAGTCGCCGACGGCGAATTGGAGGTTGTTGACCGGGACCTGCTCGAGGGTCTCGATCAAGGTCGGGTACACAATCCCAAAACCAAAGGCACTGGCCAGGGTGAGCATTCCGGTGCCGGCGCTCCAGGCGAGCTTGGCCCGGCGGGAGAGCGCTCTCGGTCCGGTTGGCCAACCGGCCAGGGCACGGCGGGCCCAAAGGCCGGTATTGACCATGCTGACGATTCGCATTGCCAGAACGGCCGCCACGACCGCCGCGATCGACGACAAGAGCGAGAGGATCCGCGTCGTTGTCATCGAAATGTCGGGGTTGATGACTCTTGCTCCGCCGAGGGCGTTGGAAAACAGGAACGCTCCCCACCAGCCGCGGCGCACGGCGGGGCGATCGTTGCCGGCCTGGGCAAGCTCGGCGATCCCGCGGTAAGGAATCACCAGACCGAGTATTGGGACCAAGTAGAACCACACCACGGCTGGTGAGTAACGAGTCTTGCTGAGGGCTCGCAGGTTGGCGTGAGCCTGGTGTTGCCAGATCATCCAGGCAATCACCACGATCAGAAAGACACCCACATACGCCAGGCTTAGTCCTGCCTCCCATCCATCGGTGAAGGACGGATCGCTGCTGGCAAGCTCGGCGCGGCGGGCGTCGATGCGGGCGAGCGTGACGATCGCGGTCAGTCCGGCGATTATTTCCACCGCGGCGATGCCCGCCAGAGCCGCGGTGGCGAACTGGCCTGCCCCGACGGGAGATCCGGGTGGAATCCGAGTGCGCGGGGCCGCCACCTGGGGTTCGGTCTGTTCGGCGTTCTCCCCGCTCATGATGAGAAGTTAACCATCGGTACCCTCCGCCCATGGCTCGTGCTTTGCGCTGCTCGTTCTGCGGAAGGAGTCAGGATCAGGCGGGCCGACTGGTGGCGGGACCCGACCGGGTGGCGATTTGCCAGGGGTGTATTGAGCTTGCCCGTGAGGTGGCGTTGCCTTCGGCCCGCCCGGCCACCGGGGACCTGGTGCTGACAGGGATTTCGGAGTTGGTGACCAACGATCCCCGGTCCGGCAGTCGGTTAGGGGTGATCGAGGACGCGGCGCTGGCGATACGGCATGGTCAAGTTGCCTGGGTGGGGGCCGGTGGCGATCTCCCCGTTCGATATGGCGAGCTGCCAGAGATGAATTGCCAGGGAAAGGCGGTCATTCCCGGCTTTGTCGATCCCCACACTCATCTCGTCTTTGGCGGCGATCGGAGCGACGAGTTTGCGATGAGATTGCAAGGTGCCACTTATCTCGAAGTGCAGGCCGCCGGAGGAGGAATCGCCTCGACGGTGGCGGCTACAAGAGCAGAGTCCCCTACCGACCTGCTGACTTCGGCCATCGAGCGGGCGGGGCAGATGCTCGAGCAGGGGACAACCACGATCGAGATCAAGAGCGGATATGGCCTAGATCTCGCCACGGAGGTCGCGTCCTTAGAGGTGGGGCGCCAGGTCGGCGAGGCGCTTCCGGTGGACGTAGTGACAACCTTCCTCGGGGCGCACGTGGTGCCCCCGGAGTTCAGTGACGATCGCTCCGCTTACATCGCCCTGCTCGAAACCATGATGCCGGTGGTCGCGACCAGCGCCACCTATTGCGACGTCTTCTGCGACGAAGGGGCCTTCACCGTTCTCGAAGCCCGACGGGTACTCGAGACCGGAAAGCGTCACGGACTGCGACCCCGTCTCCATGCGAATCAGCTCGGCAACATCGGGGGCGTCGAGCTGGCGATCGAACTCGAAGCCGTGAGTGCCGATCATCTCGAGCACGTCGACGAGCAGCAGGCGCAAGCGCTGGCCGACTCGAAAGTAGTTGCCGTGCTTTGCCCGACGGCCTCTTGGTCGATACGAGCCCGACAGGCACCCGGAAAGCTTCTGTGGGACTTGGGAGCGACGGTGGCGCTGGCGACCGACTGCAACCCGGGGACCTCATATGTGGTTTCGATGCAGCTCGTGATGGCGGTCGCCTGCCTCGACATGGGGTTGACGCTCGACCAGGCCCTCTGGTCGGCGACCAGAGGAGGAGCTCTGGCTTTGGAAGAGGCGAATAAGGGTCGGCTGCGCCCCGGCGACTTCGGCGATCTCCTCGTCCTCGAGTCAGATTCCTACCGTCACCTCGCCTACCGGCCCGATCGAAATCTGGTGAAAACCGTTGTGAAACAAGGGGATATTGTCGTTGGCAGCCTGGCCCCGGAATCCGATCTTGCCTAAGGTGGCACTCCGAGACGCAGCCCGCGTCAAGTCGCAAAACCCCAAGGAGGGCAAGTGAACAAGACGGAAATGGCACAGAAGCTCGCCAAGAAAATCGATATGACTCAGGCCGCAGCTGCCGAGATCATCGATGCCATCTTCGATACCGATCCTGG
>DATFFB010000084.1:0-5116 GCA_035250485.1 Acidimicrobiia bacterium | reverse complement strand
CGAATCGACCAGCCCGAGGACAGGGGGATCGTGCGCGATCTCCTTCGGGCTCAGGAGTACTGGCGTGCCAAGGGATTGGCGGCCGACCTGGTGATCCTCAACGAAAAGCCCGGCTCCTATGTCGCCGATCTCCAAGCCACGATCGAAGAGGTCGTCCGGACGACCGGGCGGGGGATCGGACCGGAGCCCGACGGCGGCGTCTTCCTCTTTCGAGGCGACCTTCTCGATACTGCAGACCGCACCCTCTTGCAGGCGACGGCGCGCGCGATCGTATTGAGCCACCACGGGTCGTTGGCCGACCAGCTCGCCCGCCGACCCCGCCCCCCGGCTCCCACTCTCTCCCGGCGCAAGACCGCCCAGCCCCCGTTACCGGGAGGACCACAACCTCGGATCGATCTCGAGTTCCGCAATGGCCTCGGTGGCTTCGCCGAGGGAGGCTCTGAATATGTCGCCATTCTGGGAGAGGGTCAGTGGACACCGGCCCCCTGGATCAATGTCATCGCCAACGAGAATGCCGGCTTCGTCATTTCCGAATCCGGCGCCGGCTTCACCTGGGTCGGCAACAGCCGGGAGAATCAGCTCTCGCCCTGGTCGAACGATCCGGTCTCCGACCCACCAGGCGAGACCATCTACATCCGTGATGACGACACCGGCGAGCTTTGGGGGGCCACTGCGCTCCCCATCCGCCACCATGGCTCCACTTACGTCATTCGCCACGGACCGGGGTTCTCCGAATTCGACAATGCCTCCTATGGGATCCATAGCCGGTTGCGTATGACTGTGCCCCTCCACGACCCGGTGAAGATCTCAACCCTGCGTCTCCAAAACCAGAGCGCGCGCCGGAGGCGGCTGACCCTGACGGCCTACGTCGAATGGGTGCTGGGGCCGACTCGAGTCGGCCAGCGATTCCACATCGTGACCGAGCGCGACGACGCCACTGGCGCCCTCTTCGCACGCAACCCCTGGAACGCCGACTTCGGCTCCAGGGTGGCATTCGCCGACTTTGGACCGAACGTCGGGGCGTGGACCACCGACCGCACCGAGTTTCTCGGCCGGCACGGGAGCCTCGAGCGCCCGGCCGCCCTCGGGCGCCGGCGTGGATTATCAGCTCGAACCGGCACCGGGTTCGATCCCTGCGCGGTGCTGCAACGACAAGTCGTCATCGCTCCCGGGGAGGAAACCGAGGTCATGTTCCTGCTCGGACAAGGCGCCGACGCCCACCAGGCCTCGGCCTTGGTCGAGCAATATCGGTCGGTTCCCCGCGCCGAGGTCGACGAAACGGTCAGGAGTCGGTGGACCGACATCCTGGGTGCCCTCCAGGTGAGAACTCCTGATCGGTCCTTCGACATCATGATCAACCAGTGGCTGCTCTATCAGGCCATGTCGTGTCGGGTGCTGGGACGATCGGCCTTCTACCAGGCCGGAGGGGCGTATGGATTCCGGGATCAGCTGCAAGATGTGATGGCTCTGGCGGTGCCGATGCGAGAGACCACCCGCGCCCACCTCCTCCGGGCCGCGAGTCGCCAGTTCGAGGAAGGAGACGTCCAGCATTGGTGGCACGAGCCGTCCGGCAAGGGAGTACGGACCCGCATTTCCGATGACTATCTCTGGTTGCCGTACGCCGTCGCCCACTACATAGAGGTGACAGGAGACCTCGACCTTCTGGCCGAGGAGGTCTCCTATCTCAGCGGCCCCGAGCTCAAACCCGACGAGGATGAGGCCTACTTCACTCCCGAAGTCTCCGGCCACGCCGGGACCATGTTCGACCATTGCCGGCGCGCCCTCGACCGCGCCCGTCACCGCCTCGGACCCAACGGCCTGCCGCTTATCGGCTCGGGCGATTGGAACGATGGTTTCAACCGGGTGGGAATCGAGGGACGTGGCGAAAGCGTGTGGCTGGGCTGGTTTCTCGATGCCAACCTGCGGCGCTTCGCCGAATTGGCAGATCTGATCGGCAAGAGCCGGGTCGCTTTGAGCTGGCGGCGCTCGGCCCAGCACCTGCGGAGACAATTGGAGGCAGTGGCCTGGGACGGGGACTGGTACCTGCGGGCATTTTTCGACGACGGGACGCCGCTCGGATCGTCAGCGAATCCGGAGTGCAGGATCGACTCCATTGCTCAGTCGTGGTCGGTCATCCACCAGGGCGGGCAGCCCGAGCGAGCGGAGCGGGCGATGTCGGCGGTGGAGGAGTACCTGGTCAGGCGCGGGGATGGATTGGTCCTCCTCTTCACGCCTCCCTTCGATCGCTGGGACGTCGATCCGGGTTACATCAAGGGATACCTTTCGGGGATTCGGGAGAACGGCGGCCAGTACACCCACGCCGCCATCTGGTCGATCATCGCCTTCGCCACCCTCGGCCAGGGCGACCGGGCTGGTGAGCTGTTCGGGATCTTGAACCCGATCAACCACGCGAGCACCCGAGCCGGCATCCATCGGTATCGAGTCGAGCCCTACGTGGCTGCCGCTGACATTTACTCCGAAGCGCCGCACGTCGGGCGGGGCGGATGGACCTGGTACACCGGGGCGGCGGGCTGGATGTATCGGGCCGGCGTCGAGTCAATCCTTGGTTTTCGCCTACGGGGCGAAAAGCTCCGGATCGATCCCTGCATCCCCCGAGCGTGGCGGGGCTTCGAAATCAACTTCCGATACCACTCCTCGCAGTATGAGATCCGGGTTGAGAACCCCGAGGGAGCCACGCGGGGAATCGGCGCCTTGTTACTCGACGACGTCGAGCAGCCGCCGGACTCCGAGATTGCCCTCGCCGATGATGGGCAGAAGCACGCGGTGAGGGTGATCCTGAGCGAGTGACAACCTGGACGAGAACGGAGCTCCCTTTCTCATGGGGCAAGCTGAACGTGTGGACCGCCGGATCGGGACCGGCGCTGATCGCCTTGCATGGTCTCGGTGGATCGGGGCGTTATTGGCACGGTCTTTCCCAATACCTGGACCACCGATGGACCCTGGTCGCTCCCGACTTGGCCGGTTTCGGCCGCTCGGATAAGCCGGCTCTCCGCTACGACCGGACGTTTCATCTCGAGACCATCGATGAAGTGGCGAAATGGGCCGGAGGTAAGCCAGTGCTGGCTGGTCATTCGGTGGGAGCGGTGTTGGCGGCGCTGTGGGCAGCCCGAAGACCCGAAGACACCGCGGGATTGGCTCTGATCTCGGCTCTTTTCCCTCGTCCCGGCCTGATGCCCGGCGCCGCGCTTCGGATCGCGCAAGCGACACCCGGCGCGCGAGGCCGCGTAGCCAGCGGCATCTTCCGAACCGTCTGGCCGGCAGTGAGCGTGGCAGCGCGGGCCAGCCGCCGGTTTCCGGCCGCGCTGGTCTCCGACTATGGCCGCCAGTCGATCGCCGCCCGTGCCGACACGATGTGGACCACCTTGGCCGATCTGAGCGTTGTCGACGATTTGGCACCCTTGGTCTCGGCTTCAGCCAACTGGCCAAGCCTGATCATTGACGCGGTTGACGACCGCTATGTCATCCCGGCTGACACCGTTCGCTGGCAGCAAATTCTTCCTCACGCCCGACGGGTCTCCATCCCCAGCGGTGGACATCAGTTTCTGATCCAATCCGGCTTCGGACCGTTGGCTGCCTGGATCAACGCTCTCTGATTCGTCTCTAGGCTCTCGACCGGTAGGTTCATTGACATGGCATCAACCAACGACGTCCGCCCCGGGCAGGCCCTCGATCTCGACGACGGGATCTTCACCATCGTCGAATACCAGCATGTCAAGCCGGGAAAGGGGAGGGCGTTTGTGCGTATGCGCTTGCGCAACCTGGAGACCGGCCAAGTCCTCGACCGGACGTTTCGCGCAGGAGAGGACGTCGCGCAGGCCATCATCGATCGCCGGGAGCACACGTTCCTGTATCGCGACGACATGGGGTTTCACTTCATGAACCTCGAGGACTACGGCCAGTTCTCGATGGCACCGGAGGAGGTGGGAGAGGCGGCGGATTTCTTGATCGACGGGATGAACGTGACCCTTGCCCTCTACAAGGGCAATCCCATCTCAGTCGACCTACCAGCCGCGGTGGAGATGGAAGTCACCTACACGGAGCCCGGTGTGCGGGGAGACAGGGTTTCAGCTGCGACTAAGCCCGCAACGACTCAAACGGGTTTGGTCGTGAACGTGCCTCTCTTCGTCAACATCGGTGACAAGATTCGAGTCGACACTCGCAACGGCAATTATTTGACGCGGGTATGAGCATCGAAGCGCGCCAGCTTGCCCTCGAAGCGCTTTACGAAGCCGACCAGCGCGACCTCGACGACTATCCGCTCGAACTTCCGAGTCGGGCCGCTCGATTGGTAGAGGGGGTGCTCGATAACCTCGGGGCCCTCGATGCCGAGATCGAAGCCGTCGCCGAGCATTGGCAGGTGCATCGGATGCCGGTTGTCGACCGGGCGATCTTGCGACTGGGGCTTTATGAGCTTCGGTTCGAGCGTGATACCCCTAAGGGGGTGGTGGTCTCCGAGGCCGTGCGGCTGGCCAAGCTTTACGGGAGCGAACGGAGTGGGTCCTTTGTCAACGGGGTGCTCGCCAAGCTTGCCGAACGGGTGCGGCAGTAGGCATCGGTAATGGCTCGGCGAGAGCGCCGGTGGTGGCTCTAACTGTTCGATGGAGTGACGGGATTCAGATCGATGCGCGACTGCTCGAGCGTGCGTTTGCCCGGCGGCGGATCTGGGCCTCCCGGCCAGCGCAGCCTCCTCCGATGGACCGGAGACTCGGGATCGATCTCCATCCCCATCCCGTGGATGGCGACGTGGTGGTGATACCAGCAAAGGGTGAGAAGGTTGTCGGGATGATGGCCCCCACCCCGGGAGCGGGGATGGAGGTGGTGGATCTGTAAGCGGTAACGGGAACGACAGCCCTCGATCGAACACATCCCCAGATCCCTCGCCAGCACCAGGCTTCGGATGGCGGGGGGAACCGCCTCCCCCAGGTCGGAGTAGTAGAGACAGTGGAGATCTGAGGCGAGCAGTCGCACCTTTCCCCCACAGAGGATCTCGGAGAGGAAATCTGGTCCCAGCTTGGGACCCGAGGAGAGGGTCACCCCCGCCTCTCCCGAGCTCTCTCTGGCCAGGAGAGCGTCGATAAAGACCTCGGCCACGGTG
>DATFFB010000083.1:0-8327 GCA_035250485.1 Acidimicrobiia bacterium | reverse complement strand
CAACGCCGGTGCCCGCCGTTTCCGGGTGTCGATGATCTGGGTATCGAGGCGCCCGTCGGTCAGGTTGGCTCGGGGAGCGACGTTCCACCCACCGGCAAAGAACTGGGCGTTGGCCCAGATCACCGCCAACGCTTTTCCTTGCTGGTGATTCTTCTCGCCTCGCCTGTTCACGCCGACTAGATCGATCTGGGCGGGGGGAAATGCCGGAAGGCTGCGAAGAAATGCCAGCGGATACCGTGCCTTCCCCCAACCTCTCCGCAGGCGCTCGGCCGACGCGACCGCCCCCGCCCCGAGCCCTGCCTGGGCCACGTTGAGGAAGTGGCGAGCCCCAAATTCTCCCTCGAGGCGGCCGACGTCGACCCGGTAGGTTTCGGGAGTAGCGAGGTGGCGGGCGGCCTCCTCGAGATTCTGGGGCAAACCGAACGTGCGAAGCAGGTCGCAGCCGGTCCCGGCGGGGAGTATTCCCAGCACCGGCTCTTCCGGCCAGTCGAGGCCGAGGATGGCGTTGGCCGCCAGGTTGGCAGTGCCGTCGCCGCCGACTACCGCGATATGACGAACAGAATTCTCGCGGGCTACTGAAAAGGACCGAATCATCTCTTCCAGAGTGTCCGGCACGCTTATCACACCCTCGATCCCTGCCATTTGAATGGCCGCCCGGACTCGGGTGATGTCCACCGCCCTCCGTCCGGCCTTCGGATTTACCAAGACCATCCACCGGTGCGGCAAGGATCAACCCACTCCCATAGCTGCCACCACTCCCCGATCGACGGCGGTGAGGGTGTCGCGGGCGTCGTCAGCGAGTTCGGGGGAAACATCGCGGATCTGACGCAGCAAGTCCACTAGCTGGCGCGCCACCCGCACGAAGTCTCCGGGGGCCAGGCGCAGTCCGGTGAGATCGTCGAGAGCCGACCCGTCGGCCCATTGATAAGCCAGGCCGACGAACCCGGGGTCGGGCTCCCGGGTGGCTGGCAGGTGCTGGCGTCGCTCCTCCCCGGCGATCTCACTCGACAGCAGGACGACGGTTTCCCAGCGCCGGGCCAGTTCCGGTGTCGGCCACAGGGGAATGGTCTTCTCGTCGCTGCGGGGCTCGTAGACAAAACAGGAGGCAAGGGCGGCCAGTTCCGGCACGGTCAGTCCGTAGAACAGTCCCCGCTCGAGCGCCTCGGCCAACAGGAGGTCGACTTCGTTGTAAACGAATCGAAGCCTCTCCCCGCGCGGGGTTAGAGCCCACCCTGACATGTAGTCGAAATGCTCCAGGAGGCGTTCGATCGCCTCGAAGTCCTCCACCAGCCCGATTCCCGATCGGCGCAGCTCCGAGCGCAGACCTTCCACGCGCTGCCGGGTCCGCTCCGCCCGCGCCGCCCAACGCAGATGGGAGTCCCGATCGGGACAGCGCGCCACCGGGTGGTCAATCTCGGGCGCCGGCACCTCGTCGGGGCCTGCAGGAGCGGAAGTGGGAACCTTGCGGAGGAGACGGAGCGCGTCCGATTGGAAGCGTCGGCTCTTGGTATCCATCGGCTGGGGCAATGTGAGCGTTGCCTGGCGGCTCGTCCCCCGAACGAGCTCTCTTTTCCCGAGCGGAACCGTTCTCCCGGAAGTGCCGAGTGCCAACAGCTTCATTCCGCCGCCCTCGCGCCGAATTCGGCGGAGAATCAGAAATCGACCCTGCCTGGGCCCACCGGGAACGTCGATCACGTCTCCCGGGCGAAGTCTCCCGATCAGGTCGTCGTTCTCCGAACGGCGAGGTCGCGTCGCCAGGAGCGAGCGGTACTCGGTTACCGAGCCCAACTCGCATTCCGCCCGGGCCTCCTCCTCAACCAATCGCGCGGACAGAAGCTGGAGGCGCTCCTCGGCTTGCGCCTGGCTTTCCTGTCGCTGGAACTGGGCGAAGGAGGAGGAAACCAGCTCCAGGGCCCGCGGCCGGTCGTAGTTGGCGCAAAGGTTGGCGGCCATGTTGTAGGTCGGTCGAAAGGACGAGCGCAACGGGTGGCTCCCCGCCGCAGCCACCTCGACCACCTGGGCAAAAGGCACGAAGGGCGAGTGGAGGACCATCCCAAAGCCGGCAGTGTCGATCCCGCGGCGCCCCGCCCGACCGGTGAGCTGGGTGTAATCGCCGGCAGACATCACCTCGTGGCCATCGCCGCTCCATTTCGAAAGCGACTCCAACACCACCGTCCGCGCCGGCATGTTGATTCCCAAGGCCAGCGTCTCAGTTGCGAACACCACTTTGAGAAAGCCGGCAGCGAACAATTCTTCGACCGTCTCCTTGAAGGCGGGAACCATTCCGGCGTGGTGGGGGGCGATCCCGGCCTCGAGGAAGGTCACCCAGCGGTCGTATTCGAGGGCATCGAGGTCGTCCTCGCCCAGATGGGCGGTCCCCTCCTCGGCGATAAGCCGGATCCGTTCCCGGTCGTCGGCACTCGTGAGGCGAACCCCGGACTCGAGCAGGCGGAGGGCGGCGGCATCACAGCCGGCGCGGGAGAAGATGAAATAGATGGCCGGGAGGAGCCCCGCTTCCGCCAGGTGTTCGATCACCTCGCTTCGCTTCGGGGTAGAGAAGCGATGCCGGCGGCCCCGCTCCAGGCTGAGCAGGCGCTCGATCTTGGGGTTTGCTCGATAGGCGTTTCCGCGGCTCACAAACGTCGGCATGACGGCCAGCTCCTGGGCGAATCGATCCCGCCAGCAATAGAGATCCTCGAGGGGGATGGGCCGGTGCTTGCTGACGATCAACTCCACCTTCCCCCGCCGTTCTTCGATCCAGGCGGCAAATTCCTCAGCATTGGCGACGGTGGCGGAGAGACAGACGAGCTGAATCCGGCGGGGGGCGTGGATGATGATCTCCTCCCAGACCGCCCCCCGGAATCGATCCTGGAGATAGTGGACTTCGTCAAGGATGACCACCGCCACCCGATCGAGAGCATCGGAGCCGGCATAGATCATGTTGCGCAAAACTTCGGTGGTCATCACCACTACCGCGGCGTCGCCGTTGATCACGTTGTCACCGGTCAGCAGGCCAACCCGGTCCTTGCCGTGGACCTCTACCAGATCGCCGTATTTCTGGTTGCTCAGAGCCTTGATGGGCGTCGTGTAGAAGGCTCGTTTGCTCGCCGCGAGCGCCAGCACCACCGCCGCCTCGGCCACGAGTGTTTTCCCCGAGCCGGTGGGGGCAGTCACCACCACCGTCGCCCCCGTCTCGGTGGCAGCAATTGCCTGGCGCTGAAAATCGTCGGGCTCGAACGGAAGCGACGAGTAAAAGTCCTCGATTACAGAGGACGTCACTTGCGCAGGAACAGCTTGATCGCCCCGATAGTCAGTTCGTAAAGCAGATAGAGGGGAAGACTCATCGCCAGCAGGGTGTAGGGGTCCCCCGTCGGCGTCACCAAGGCCGCGACGATCACGATGATCAGCACCGCCCACCGCCGTTGCTTGGACAGCTGCTGACTATTCACCAACCCGGCCGCGGCGGCGCCAAAGAGGAACACGGGAAACTGGAAGGTCACGCCGAAGGCCAGCAGAAGCCTGATCACAAACGAGTAGTAAGAGCCGATGCGAAGATCGGTGCGCACTCCATCGAATATGCCCAGGAGCACCTCCAACGCGGTAGGCAGGAGCGAGTAGCCGAAAAGCACCCCACCGACAAAGAGAAGCACGAAGACGCCGATCAGCGGGATAACCCATTTCCGTTCCCTGCTGGTCAACGCCGGACTTATGAAAGCCCAGAGCTGATAGAAGACCACCGGGCTGGCGAGTATCAAGCCGCCGAAGAAGGCCACCCGCATCAGGACTCCGAGTTGTTCGGCCGCTTCCAGCGACTGGAGTTGGTTATCGGGATTGGCCGCGAAATAAGGCCTCTCCAAAACCTCCGTGAGCTGGTCGGCGAACAGAAAAGCCACGATGGACCCAACCAAGATCGCCACTGCCACCTTGATGATCCGCGATCGGAGTTCGTTGAGATGGGTGAGAATCGATTGCGGCTGGTCGGTCTTCACGCCTCGCCCTTCGGCGAGACTTCCTCCGGCTCGTCGGTCAAGGGCTCGCCGCCAGCCTCGATCCTTTCGAGGTCAGCCATCGCCTCTGCCGGTGTCGGGCCGCTGAGCGGCTTCGGACCCTCCCAGCGGAGCTTGCCGTTGGGCCCGCGGGGATCGTTCTCGGCGGCGAGCCGGGCCGTGTCCCGAACCGCCCGTTTGACTTCCGCGATGGGATCAGTCAGGTCGCCCTTGGCTTTTTGCACCTCGGCGATCTCGGCTTCGAGGCCCTCTCGCATCTCACGAGCGGCGCCGCGCAGCTCGCGAACCCAGTCGCCGGTTCGCCGGGCCAATTCCGGTAGGCGCTCAGGCCCAAAAACCACCAGCGCCACCAAGACGATGACGATCCACTCGCCGCCTTCAATCACCTGGCCATGCTAGGAGTCTCGGGGTTTCTGCCCTTAAAGGGACGCGAATACACCCCGGCGGAGGAACCAACCACCAGCTGGTTCATGCGCTGGTGATCACCCGTGGGTTCGCCCGGCGGGGTGTAGTTTCGCGCTAACCGGCGAGCAGACGGAAGGGATCCGGCTCGGCGGCCAAAGCTGCGGCAAAAGCGGCGATTTCCTCTTCGGTAATCGGGTCGGGATTTACCACTTCGTAAGAGACACCGGTGGCGAGGAGAACGCTAACCACTCGGGCATTCGCCGGCCGTCGCTGCACGGTGGCGCAGGTGGGACAGACGAAGCGGTAGTTGCCTTCGTCCTGGCTGGGAGCCAGCTCGAGGGACAGGTCCGAGGGGGTCAGCTGGACATCTCCACACCAACTGCAGGTTGTCTTGATGGTGGTCATTTTCCTGGTTCTCCGCCTTTGCAAACAGTGTTCGTGGTATCGGCGGTGGGACCCCTGGACTTGAGTAGACCACTGCGGTTCGGTCCTAACGGATTAGTCCCTGTACACGTCGAGTATCCGCCGGCGTAGCTCAGCCAGCGCCCGCTCGACTTCTTCTCCTTTGATCAACTTGGCGTCTGGTCCGAGACGCAATAAGAGCCTCGCCGCCACCAGTGGGTCGGCGGCGCTGAAGTCGACAATCAGCTCTTCGCTTCGATCGCTCACGATGTCCACCGGGTAGTACTCGGTCACCCATCTCGCACCGGGGCCAAGAGCGATTCGAGCCCTGACGTCTTCGATCGAAGGCACGTAGCGGGCCTCGGCCGGCGGCAGGCTGGCAGGCGGGGTGAAAGTCTCTCCAATCGGAGCCGCCGCCTGGATCCGATCCACTCGGAAGACCCGTCGATCCGTGGCGAGCCGGCAATAGCCCATCAGATACCAGTTGCCGAGCGAGGAAAAGACGGACCAAGGCTCGACCTCCCGTTCCGTCGTTTCATCCCGACTGAGTGACGTGTAGGTGATCGCCACCACTTCGTTGCTGGCGGCCGCGCTCTTCAACCGGCCGACCAACTCCGGTTCGGCAGCGAGGTCGATGTCGATCACCTCCGAGCCCTCGGGCAACAGAACCGCGCTGAGCTTGTCGACTGCTTCTTCGAGAGCATCGCCGCCCTGACCACTGGCGGTGATGGCCATGCCGGCGGCCAACAACGCCAATGCCTCGGCCGGGGCCAGACGGGGAGCGTCCTCGAAGTATTCGGCCATGTCGATCACCACTTCGTCGTCGATGATCTCCGCTGACATGAGATCGCCGGGGCCGTAGCCCGGCAAGCCACAGACGAAAACGATGTTGAGATCCTGGGCGAGATCCCTTTCGGTGTAGCCGAAGCGACGGCAAACTTCGTCCACGCTCGAGCCCGGATTGGCGATCACCCAGGGGATCATGGCGAGAATGCGGGACAGCCGGGAAGCGGTTCGCTGACTCACGCCAAGCCTCTGACCCGATTGATGACGGATTGTCGAAGCTCGGGCGGCGACAGCACTTCGGCCCCCTCGCCAAAAGTGAGTACCCAGCCCAGAAAGGAGGCGGGATTGGAAACCGGCACCGTCACCGTGATCGACCCATCGTCCTCCGTTTCCCCGGCCTCGCCACCGAGCTGGCGCGAGGCCCACCATGCCACCTCCGGCGAAAACCGGACCACCGCCGACGTCGAGGCGTCGGGGCCACCCTCCCATGCAAGATGATTGAGGACTGCTTTGAGATCGAACTCCGGGGGTCGACGAAATGTCCCGGTCTTCTGTTCGACCTGGATCGCCTCCATCCGGTCTACTCGATAGGTCCGCTGGCCGTCATTGGTTCCTCCCACCAGGTACCAGTGACCGCGCCGATGACCGAGCCCATACGGAGCGATCCGTCGGCTGGTCCCCCGATAACGAAACGTGACCAGCCTGCGTTCGGTGACTGCTCCGAACAACTCGCCGAGGGTTTCGGCGCCCAGGCCGAGATCGGCCGAGAACGGTTCGACGGCGCCGGTGGTGCGGGCCCCTCCGAGTTTGAGGACGGCTTCAGGTGCGGCCAGCTCGCCACCCAGGCGAACCATCTGCGCGGCCAGTAATAGAGCCGCTCTCTCTTCGTCGGTGAGGCCAGGGTCGGCAAGCCGATAGGCGTTGGGATCGACCACGTATCCCTGGTCCACCTCCCAGCCGTCCAGAGGACGCAACTCGATCGGGATTCCGATCCGCCGCAGGAGATCCTTGTCACGCTCGAACATGCGATGAAAGGCCTCGTCTGAGTTCGCCGAGTAACCGGGGATCGTGCGCCTGATGTCCTCGGCCGGCACCGGGCGAGAGGCGGTGAGGAGCATCGCCAGCAAATTGATGACGCGCTCGAGGACTTTCCGCATTCGGTTCGGTTACAGGCTTTCGATCAGCCGATCAACCCTGTCGTCGAAGGCCTTGAACGGATCCTTGCACAACACGGTGCGTTGCGCCTGGTCGTTGAGCTTGAGATGTACCCAGTCCACGGTGAAGTCGCGGCGCTTGGCCTTGGCGGCCTTGATGAACTCACCGCGGAGCCGTGCCCTGGTGGTTTGGGGCGCCAGTGTCATCGCTTCCTTGATCTCCTGCTCGGTGACCACACGGTCGACAAGCCCCTGGCGAACGAGAAGGTTGTAGATCCCCCGGGTCTGATCGACATCGTGATACGAGAGCTCGAGCATCGCCAAGCGTGGATGGGACAGCGGCAGCTGCCGCTGCTCGCGATAGCGCTCGAGCAACCGGTACTTGACCACCCAATCGACCTCGCGTTCGAGGGAGAGAGGATCTTTCTCGAGGCCCGTCAGGAGGTGCTCCCAGCGGTCGACGGCCGACTGCACCTCCGGCGGGAAGCCGGGGTTGCGAGAAAAGCGCACCACCCGATCGAAGTACTCCCACTGGATGTCGAGGGCGGAAAGCTCGCGACCGTTGGCGAGCCGGACCTTGCGCCGGCAAGTGAGGTCGTGCGCGATCTCGCGAATGGCGCGGATCGGATTCTCCAGGCTGAGATCGCGGAAGACGGCATCGCGTTCGATCATCTGGAGAAGCGCCACCACTGTTCCCACCTTGACGTGGGTGGCGTATTCGCTCATGTTCGAATCACCGGCGATCACATGGAGACGGCGATAGCGCTCGGCGTCGGCATGAGGCTCGTCGCGAGTGTTGATGATCGGGCGGCTCCGGGTGGTGGCAGAGGAGACTCCCTCCCAGATGTGCTCCGCCCGCTGGGCAATCGAATAGCCGGTGCCGCGGGGCGTCTGCATTAGCTTTCCCGCTCCCAGAAAGATCTGGCGGGTGACAAGAAACGGGATGAGAACATCTACGGTCTTGTGAAAGTCCTTGTGCCTGCTGACGAGGTAGTTCTCGTGGCAGCCATAGGAGTTGCCCGCTGAGTCGGTGTTGTTCTTGAAGAGATAGATGTCGCCCCTGATTCCCTCTTCCTCCAGTCGTTGCTCGGCGGAGTGGACGAGGGAGTCGAGAATTCGCTCTCCGGCTTTGTCGTGGGCGACCAGGCTTCGAAGCGAATCGCATTCGGGAGTGGCGTATTCGGGATGGCTGCCGACATCGAGGTAGAGGCGGGCGCCATTTTCCAAGAAGACGTTGGATGAGCGGCCCCAGGAGACAACTCGACGGAAGAGATAGCGGGCGACTTCGTCGGGCGAGAGCCGGCGCTGACCGCGCAGGGTGCAGGTGACTCCGTACTCGTTCTCCAACCCGAAAATGCGCCGATCCACTTGTTGGGCAGGCTACCTCGGCGAGGTCAATGCGCTGGGCAGGCTGTTCTGTGGGCCGCTATCGGGGGTTTTGTCGGAAAGGGAACCCTGGGTTCGCGACTTAACCGACGACGGGGGCGGGTTCGATTGCTCGAGCGGGGGCGAGGGCGCCGATATAGACGCCGGCAAGTACCACCAGGCCTCCCAAGACCATGGTCAAAGTGAT
>DATFFB010000082.1:0-2110 GCA_035250485.1 Acidimicrobiia bacterium | reverse complement strand
CTTCGTGTCCAACATCGTGCTTACACCCGAGCGCACGGGGAGGATTCGCCCGACATTCGCGACTGGGTTTGGCCCTATTAGCCGGGCCGTCGCTTGAGGATCCTGGTTGTCAACGCTGGCTCGAGCAGCCTCAAGCTGCGTGTCATCGATGATGACGACGAAGTTACCCATGCCGCTGACTTGCCGGCGATTGGGCGCGGCAGCGGCCCGAAGGAGATCGCCGCGGCGCTGGCCGAGTGCGGCGAGGTCGAGGCTGTAGGCCACCGCATCGTCCATGGCGGCAATTCCTTTTCCGGATCGGTCATGGTCGACGGAGATGTCGTCTCAGAAATCACCCGACTGGTCGATCTGGCCCCACTCCACCAACCGATGTCATTGGCGGCCTTGGATGCCGTCACCTCGGCGCTGCCATGGATACCGGCTGTGGCATGTTTCGATACCGCATTCCACGCCGACCTTCCGGATGAAGCGGCGACCTATCCGCTCCCCCGTGAGTGGCGGGAGCGATGGGGCCTACGACGCTTCGGGTTTCACGGCTTATCGCACTCGTATGCCGCCGCCAAAGCCACCCAACTGATGGGCCGGCCGGTGGCGGGCACCGATATCGTCACCTGCCACCTCGGAGCCGGAGCATCGCTGGCAGCCGTAAGAAGTGGCCGATCTGTCGCCACCACGATGGGCTTCACTCCCCTTGAAGGGTTGGTGATGGCAACCCGCTCGGGCTCGATCGACCCCGGACTCTTGTTGTGGCTGACAAACACCGTCGGTATGTCGGGAGAGGAGTTGGCCAAAGGGCTCGAAGAGCAGTCCGGGCTTTTAGGGCTCGCGGGCACTGCCGACATGCGCGAGGTATTGACCGCCGCCGAAGCCGGAAGCATCGATGCTCGGCTAGCGCTCGAGGTCTATCTCCATCGGCTGCGAGCCGGTATCGCCGCCATGACGGCGTCGCTCGGGGGACTTCACGGGCTGGTCTTCACCGGAGGCGTCGGTGAAAACTCACCGATCGTCCGAGAACGCGCCGTCGAGGGCCTGGAGTACCTGGGTCCGGTCATTGATTCCCGCCGGAATTGGGAGAACACCGGAGACCGGCTCATCAGCCCGCCCAACTCGACTGTCCAGGTGTTGGTGGTGGCAGCCCGGGAGGATCTTCAGATCGCACGCGAAGTGCGAATGCTTCTCGATCAACCGTCTTGAGCTCGGTGATCCCAGCAACTCGATTCTGCCACCATCCCCCTTATGGCCGGCCACATGCCGTTCTCAAAAGTTGATGCGTGGCTCCGTGCAACCAGGTCGATCTGGCTTGCCACCGTAGGTCCCGACCAACGACCACATCTCGTCCCGCTTTGGTTCTACTGGGATAGAAACGCCATCTATTTCGATACCGGGATCAAGACAATCAAAAGACGGAATCTATCCAGCAACGATCGGGTCATGGCTCACGTAGGAGATGGTGACGATCCGATAATCATCGTCGGTCGGGCCCTTCAAGTTACTGACCTCGATGAGATCGCCCGCGTGGATCTGGCCTTTCGTGCCAAGTACGTTGATCCATACTCAGGCGCTTCCGCTGGCTATCCGGAAACGGATCAGGATGTGGCTTACCGAATTGATATCGACCGGATCATGGCCTGGGAGTACGGGACTGTCGCAACTCGCACAGACTTTCTCTTCGATGGCGTGACCTGGCAGGGAGTGGTGCCCGCGCGGATCTAGGGCCCCATGCCTTCTGGCCTGGGTCAGTCGTCGATTACTCCGACCCCGATGATCCGGCGCAGGTTGCGGTCGATGTCGCGGGCTTTCCGATCGAGCCGCACAACGTTCGAGTAGAGGTGAAAACCGGCCGCCCGCTTCCGAGGGCGAAGGCGTTGCTGTGACTGCCGCAGCTTCGCTTGAGCCGCAAGGAAGCGCTCATGTCGAGAACTCATCTTCGTCTCCTACCCGGTTAGGCGTCCTTTTATGCATTCCGTGGCGCCGTCAGGGAAAAACCTGACCGAAGCAGGCCGTCAGTGGGGCCATCCCCAATAGGCAGGCGGGCTCGGCGCGTGTCTAGTTGCCCTGATGGGAGACATCACCACGCTGGCAGCGAGACCGCGCGTGGTAGATCGAGCAT
>DATFFB010000081.1:0-30246 GCA_035250485.1 Acidimicrobiia bacterium | reverse complement strand
ACAGGTGGAGCCGCAGGACGTTCCGGTCAACTTGCGCCATCTCGAAACGACGAGGGCATACCTGGCGCTTTCGGACAAGGCGCCCTTCATCTATTCCCGGGGAATCGGGCAGGTGACTGACTGTCTGGAGATGTTGCGGATCGGTTTGGGACTAACTGAGGACGAATTCGCTGCCCACCACTACTGCTACACGGTGATCAACACCAACTCACCTCGCCAACTAGATATCCCCATGGCCCTCGGCCTGATCCAGTTTGCCGAGATGAATCAGCCCGCGGTCGTGACGCCTTTCACCCTCTCAGGGGCAATGGCACCGGTAACCCTCTCCGGGGCGCTGGTCCTGCAGCACGCAGAGGCTTTGGCCGGCATCACTCTGTCACAGATAAGCCGTGCCGGAGCCCCGGTGGTCTATGGAGCATTCACTTCCAACGTCGACATGCGATCTGGGGCTCCGGCTTTTGGTACTCCCGAGGCTGCCAAGGCGGCGTTTGCCAGTGGCCAGCTCGCGCGCCATATCGGGCTGCCCTGGCGGTCATCGGCGGTTTGCACGTCGAACATTCCGGATGCCCAGGCAGGTTACGAATCGATGATGAACATGATGGGAGCCGCCTTGGGGGGAGCGAACTTCATCCTGCACACGGCCGGCTGGCTCGAGTCGGGGTTGTCGGCGTCCTATGAGAAGTTCATCCTCGATGTCGAGATGGCACAGATGTTTGCGGAGTTGTTCCTGCCCCTCGATTCCTCCGCGGCCGAGATGGGGCTCGAAGCCATCCATGCCGTTCAGCCCGGGGGTCACTTCTTCGGAATTGACCACACGTTGGAGCGATATGAGAAAGCCTTCTACGAGCCGGTGGTCTTCAGCAGAGCCAACTTCGGGCAGTGGGAGGAAGGCGGTTCGCTGACCGCCGCCGAACGAGCCAATGCCGTTTGGAAACAGGTCCTTGCCGACTTCGAGCCCCCTGCGCTCGATGATGGCATCAAAGAAGAGTTGGACGAATACGTCCGTCGGCGGACCGCCGAAGGGGGCGCGCCTCCCGAGTCCTAGTTTTCAGCCCTGACGCGGCCGTTGATCGGTATCGTGGGAAAGTTGCGGATCGGTCAAGGTGAACAGGTCCGCCGGAATGAGGAGAACAGGATGAAGAAAAGCCCCTTCGTTCGGGAGCGACTGGACGCTATCCGGCGCAAAGCGAGTCCGATCGAGAACCACATCATCGACGAATATGCGGCCGGCAAGATCACCCGCCGGGACTTCATCCGGCGGGGGACGATTGTCGGGATGTCGTTTTCCGTTCTCGGCTTTGTCGCCACGGCCTGCGCTACCGACGACGTCACCACCACCCTGGGCGGTGCGGTGACAACCGCCGGCGGGCCGGGAACCACAGGCGCTACGGGCACAACGGGTGCCACGGGAACCACTGGTGCGGCCGCCGCGGGCACCATTCGTGCAGCCATGATCACGCCGGCGGGGGCAATCGATCCGGTGTTGACCAACGACGAGGGGCGGCTGGCGATCCTCGGACAGACTGGTCAGTATCTGACCTTTTCCGACGCCGAGCTCAACTTGATCCCGGTCTTGGCTGAGAGCTGGGAGCCAAATGACGCGCTCGACGTGTGGACATTCCACCTTCGCCAGGGTGTCACCTATCACGACGGTTCGCCGATGGTGGCGGCGGACGTCGTCGCAGTGTTCAACAACATCGCCGAAGGCAACGCCGCTTCGGCCTACGAGACCTTTGGAGTCGACCCTGCCAACATCGTCGCCCTCGACGACGCCACGGTCGAATTCACGCTCGCCCGGCCCAACGGGAGCTTTCCGTTCTTCGTCAGCTCGGACAACTACAACGCAATCATTGTCCCTGCATCGTTCTGGGACGGCTATGCGGAGGGAAGCTACGAAGCCGAGTTCCCCGGCACCGGTATCTGGCAAATTGAAAACCTGGAGCAAGGTGTTTCGGCCTCGTTTGTCAAGAACCAGAACTATTGGGGCGATAACAGCGCCCAGCCGGAACGTCTCGAGGTGCTCTGGTACGACGACGAGGCAGTGGCGGTCAGCGCATTTCAAGAGGGACGGGTGGACACCATCCCCCACATCTCTTCCTCCGGCGGGCAAGCCCTCTTAGAAAGCCCCGATGCGACCGTCGCCAGCATCTCCACCGCCCAGCATCGGCAGGTGTACTTCGACACTTCGGCGCCGCCGTTCAATGACAAGCGGGTTCGCCAGGCGGTGGCACTGACGCTGAATCGTCAGGTCTTGATCGATGGGCTCCTGGCGGGCTACGGAACCGTGGGCAATGACCATCCGATCTGGTCGCTTTTCCCGATGTACAGCCCAGACACCCCTGCCCAAAGAGACGAGGACTTGACGGCGGCTCAGGGTCTGCTGGATGCCGCTGGAGTCGGTAGTTTTTCGGCTCCGCTCGACACCTTGCAGTTCGCCGAGGTCGAGGATCTCGCCCAGCTGATCCAGGCGTCGGCCTCTCAGGTGGGCATTGACCTCCAGGTTGGGGTATACGACTCCGGGACCTACTACAACGATTACTGGCTGGCTGCGGCCGGTTCGATGGGAATCGTCAACTATGGCCACCGTGGGGTTCCCAATGTCTATATGGCGGCGCCGCTCCTGAGCGACGGAACCTGGAACGCCTCCCACTGGGTGAATGAGGCTTACGACGACCTCTATGCCCAGTTCGCCAGCGCTCCAGATCTCGACACCCAGCGTCAGCTGGCGGGAGAGATCCAGACGCTGCTCAACGACGAGGTGCCGTTCATCGTCCCCTACTACGTCGACCACATCACCATTACGCAACCGAACTTCTCGGGAATCGCAGTCACCGGGATGGGCCACGTCGATTTGATCAACGCGACCTTCGCCTAACCCGCCAGGAGAGATCCGGATCGACTCCAACCCTGGGTTCGTTTAGGAGGCCGATCGGCGCATGATGGGTAGGTTCGTCCTGCGCCGAT
The DNA here is from genome assembly GCA_035250485.1 of Acidimicrobiia bacterium. Classification (GTDB taxonomy): domain Bacteria; phylum Actinomycetota; class Acidimicrobiia; order Spongiisociales; family ZC4RG35; genus JACCTH01. The sequence goes on along the minus strand of DATFFB010000081.1, from coordinate 27,282 downwards.
TCGGTCTTGCGCTCATCACCCTCGCCTTGCTGAGTGTCTTGGTGTTCATCGGGACCCAGCTTCTTCCCGGAGACGTGGGACGGCGGGTGCTGGGTCCATTTGCCACCCAGGAGTCGGTCGACGCCCTGAATGCTCGATTGGGAACCGACCGACCTCCGTTGGTCCAGTACACCGATTGGATCGGGGGCGCGCTTACCGGTGACCTCGGAGATTCGATCACATTTGCTCGACCGGTAACCGAGCTGGTTGGGAGGGCTCTGATCAACTCGGCCAAGCTGGCCGTGCTGGCTTTTGTGATCGTGGTCCCCCTCTCGATTTGGGGCGGCATCCTCGCCGCCCTGCGGCGCGGCCGCCTCATCGATCGGCTGATCACCGTCGGCGGCCTCTCGGCCACAGTCATCCCGGAATTCGTCTCCGGAATCGTTCTGATCCTGGTCTTTGCGGTGACCCTCGGATGGCTGCCGGGGACCGCCTCGGCGCCGAGGGGCTCGAGTTTCTTCACCCAAATGCGCCATCTGCTCTTGCCCGCGATCTGCTTGACCCTGGTGTTGTTCGGATACATCGCCCGCATCACCCGTGCCGGGGTCATCGAGGCCATGGAAGCCGACTACACCCGCACCGCCATCCTGAAAGGCCTCCCCCGGCAGGTGGTCATCCGCCGGGAAGTGCTGCGCAATGCCTTGCTTCCCACCATTGCCGTGGTGGCCTCCCAAATGGGCTATCTGATCGGCGGTCTGGTGGTGGTCGAGGTCCTCTTCTCCTACCAGGGGATCGGTCAGCTGCTCTACAGCGCCGCCCAGAACGCTGACTTCCCGCTATTGGCCGGAGGGGTGCTGGTGGTCGGAGCAATGTTCCAGGCTTCGATGCTCCTGGCCGACCTGGCCTATTCGTGGCTCAACCCTCGCATCCGGCTGGCGGGTTCCGGTTGACGATTCCTCAGGCCACCCGGTCCCAACGCTGGCAAGTTCTGCGCCGATCGGCCACCTTCTGGGTGGGTGCCACCATCGTCGTCATCTGGGTCGTCTTCGCGATCTTCGGTGACTTCGTGACTCCCTTCGATCCGTTGGGGACTCCGGCGGATGTGCTCAACCGGCTCGAGGCCCCGTCGGGCGAGCATCCTTTGGGGACCGACGAGTTAGGGCGGGACGTGCTTTCCCGGGTCCTGGCAGGGGCGCGCCAGGTGCTGACGGTGGCCCTGGCAGCCACGGTGCTGGGGACGATATTCGGCACCGCCCTGGGTCTGGTGGTCGGCTACGCCGGGGGCATTCTCGACGAGATCCTCAGCCGTATTCTCGATGCCTTTCTCTCGATCCCGCTGGTGATCACCGGGATGCTGGCTCTTACTGCTCTCGGTCCCAACACTCTCGGCGTGATCGTTGTCATTGGGCTCGTTTTCACCCCGATCATTGCCAAGACCGTGCGGGCCGCGGTCCTCTCCGAACGTCAGCTGGACTACGTCACGGCCGCCCAACTGCGGAGGGACAACGGGCTCTACGTGCTCTTTGTGGAGATCCTGCCCAACGTGGCCAATGTCATCATCGTCGAGTTCACGGTTCGACTGGGGTATGCCATATTTACCGTCTTGGCACTGTCTTTCCTCGGCTTCGGCATCGAACCCTCGATTCCAGACTGGGGCCTGATGATCGCTCAGCACCGGGGATACCTGACGGGCGGGATCTGGTGGCCGGTCCTGTTCCCCGCCGTGGCGATCGCTTCCCTGGTGGTGGCGGTCAACCTCGTTGCTGACTCGATCAGCCAGGCATTCGAATGACCGCCCAGACTGTCATCGGGCACCCGGCGCTCGAGGTACGCGATCTTGCCCTCGAGTACCGGATCGGTCCCGACTGGAAATCCGCCTTGCGCGATATCAACTTCACAGTGGAGCGGGGGGAGTCCTTCGGTTTGGTGGGTGAATCGGGTTGTGGCAAATCGACGGTGGCGATGGCAATCATGCACTACCTCCCCCGTAACGGCCGGGTCACTCAGGGATCGATCCGTCTCGCCGGTCGCGATGTCACCGACCTGAGCCCGCGCGAATTACGCGACTTGCGGGTCAACAAGATCTCGATGGTCTATCAGAACCCGGGTACTGCGCTCAACCCATCGATCCGGATCGGGCGCCAGGTGGAAGATGTGTTCGAGCTGATGGGGGTCCCGGCTCGTGAGCGAGAGGGGCGGGTTCGCCAGGTGCTCGACAAGGTGCAGATCGCCGATCCGATCCGGGTGATGAGGCGCTACCCGCATCAACTTTCGGGCGGCATGCTGCAGCGGGTGGTGATCGCCATGGCGATCGCTTCCCGACCGGCACTTCTCATTCTGGACGAACCCACCACCGGTCTTGATGCGACGGTCGAAGCCGAGGTGCTGGATCTGGTTAGGGATTTGCGCGATGAAATCGGAACGTCGGTCCTCTTTATCAGCCACAGCCTGGCGGTGATTCGCAAGATGTGTGATCGCGTGGCCGTTTTGTACGCCGGAAGGTTGATGGCGGTCGGACCGACCGAGGAAACGTTCAACAACCCGACCCATCCTTACACCGTTGGCCTCTTGCGCTGTCTTCCCAGCCCTGAGACGGGACGACGCGACGAGACCACGCTTGACACCATCCCCGGGTTCTTACCCCCGCTCGGGGCCGACATCAGGGGATGCATCTACGCCGAGCGGTGCGGCAATGTCGAGGACATCTGCCGGGAGGTCGAGCCCGAACTGATCCCAGTACCGGGTGACTCGGTCAGCCGTTGCCATTTCTGGGACCGGGCCCAGGAGCTGCCGAGGACTGTGCCGGAGGCGGCACCCCGGCGCGAACGCAGCGAGGAGACGCTGCTCGCCATCAGCAACGCCTCCAAGACCTTTGTCCAGGACGGAGCTCCGGTCTATGCCCTCCACGACATCGACCTCGAGATTCGAGTGGGTGAGACCGTTGCCCTGGTGGGAGAGTCGGGTTCGGGGAAGTCGACGCTGGCCAAAGTGTTGCTCGGGATTCATGCCCCCGACGACGGAACCGTCATCGCCCTCAGCGGCAAGGGGTTGGCGGCCAAGGTGGCACAGCGCACCCAGGGTGAGATCGGGGCCATTCAGATGGTCTTCCAGAATCCGGACAGCGCTCTCAATCGCCGCCATTCCGTGCGACGAATCATCGGCCGCGCCGTCCGGTTGCTCCGCCGGGAAGGGAGGAGGGAGACCGAAGATCGAACCAAGAACCTGATGCGGGAGGTGAGGATGGGCAGCCAACATTTGCTGGCCAAACCTCGGCAGCTATCGGGCGGGCTCAAGCAGCGGGTAGCGATCGCCCGCGCCTTCGCCGGAACCCCGGCCCTGGTCATCTGCGATGAGCCGACCTCGGCGCTCGACGTTTCCGTCCAGGCGGCGATCATCAACCTGCTCGCCGAGCTGCAGGCCGAAGAGAACGTCTCCTATCTGTTCATCTCCCATGACCTCAATGTGGTTCGCTACATCGCCGATCGGGTGGCGGTGATGTATCTGGGCAGGCTGATGGAGGTTGGCTCCTCGACCCGGGTCTTCGCCGGCCCTCACCATCCCTATACCGAGGCCCTTCTCTCCGCCTCACCGGATCTGGAGGAGGACACTCGCATTCGTCTCGAAGGGGAGATCCCGGCGGCGTCGAATCCTCCCTCCGGCTGTGTTTTCCAGACCCGTTGTCCTCGCAAGATTGGGGTGATCTGCGAGACGGTCGAACCCCCGCTGGAGGAAGCTGAACCGGGCTGGTTCAAGCGCTGCCACATCCCTATCGAGGAATTGCGCCTTCTCCAGGGTCAGCCACCCGAGGTAGCGGTCGACCCTGCAACGACCTGAATCGCTTCGAGATGACCGGGGTCGAGAGCGACCCAGGTGATTGCCTCGTCGGCTTCCAGGAAGGCTGAAGCCAGCTCGGAGACCAACCCCGGATCGAGGGACCGTGCCGCCATGACGGGCGGGGTCGGCCACGGGCCCCATGAGTCGATCACGGTCAGGTCCTCGGCGAGCTGAGGAGCGAGGTCGAGCATCACCGAATCAATCCCTGCCAGGTCGGCGGTCCCATTTCTCAGGGCCGCCAGGGAGCTGGCATGCGATCCGGTCTCAACCCAGCGCAATTGATCCGGGTCGATGTGGTGGAGGCGAAGGCCGTGTCGAACGGCGATCCAACCCGAAAAAGAAGAGGTCTGGTTGTAAGCCCACCGTCCTGCCCCCAGTCCTCTCTCCTCATTTCGGGACAGAACATCGACGAAGTACCAGGGCTGGTGTTGGGAGCGATCTCCGGGGAGCACCGGAGCGAGGAGAGGGAAGTGCGTGCTCAGCATCCGGCTGGCCGGTAATCCGCATAGATAGGCGAGGTCGGCCGCTTCCGGGTCGGTCGCCTCGGTGGCCGCGAGCCCGATCTCCTTGGCGGCGTGAGCCAGTCGCCGATTGAAGAGTCGATTCTGTGGCTCGGAAAGCCAGGACAACACCGCCAGCTGCATAGCCGCCGGTCATCCTATTAATTCGGCCACTCACGACCGCTTTCGACGTAATTCGGCTAACCACGACCGGTCCTCGTTCGCCAGCTACCAGATTTGCTCAGAAGCGTTCGCCAGCTGCCAAATTTGGCGTGGCGGTAGATCGGGCTTCTGATAGCTACATTCTTGACCGAAGTACCAGACCAGAGAGCCATGCCGATCCGCGCCCTTTCTCCAACCCAATCGGTTGCTAAGAGGCCATTCACCTCGGTTCGGCTTTATGACCGCGATCAGGCGATTTTGGGCTACATGCTGGAGGATCTACGGGCCACGCTCGCTCGGGGTGAGCCCGGCCGTTATCACGCCTACCCCCCGATGGAGTGGGAGGTCAATGGCCTTCATCGCCGAACCATTGTCTCGGCCCCGTTGCGGCTCAACGAGCCCGGCGACGTCTATGTGGTCGGTTTTTTTGGCGAGCGCCATCTCGATCGCGACATCACCCCGCTTGAACAGGCCAACGCCGAGATCGTGCTCGAGTTCCGCAACTTTCACGGCATTCTCAGTTATAGCTCGATGGAGCTGACTGACGGCAACTGGGCCAATCTCGTGCTGCATGACCTTCCCGATACCCGCGACGAGTGGCGTGCATCCGCGGTCCATGCCCAAGCGGCGCTCCAACTGGCGCCGGTCTTCTACCAGACGGTTCGGATCCACAACGGCTTCCTCGCCGGCGGTGTCGGCGGGGGCGGATCGATTGAGATCGAGCGGACCAAGTACTGGGACTATCGCAAGTCACGGGTCTGGCATGCGGTCCGTGAGCTTCAGGAGACTCATAGCGGTCTAGCCCATTAGCCCTCCTACCCTGGCGGCGGAAGGGAAACAGCATGAATCTCAACAGCGTTCTCATCGGCACCGACGATCTCGAGCGTTTGACCGAGTACTACACCAAGCTTTTCGGCGAGCCCTCATGGAACATGGAAGGCTATGTCGGCTGGATCATCGGCTCCGGGGCATTCACGGTTGGAGCCCACGACCAGGTGAGTGGCCAGAACACCCATCCCGGTCGCATCATCTGGAACATCGAATCTGCCGACGTCAAGGCCGACTTCGAGCGGCTCAAGGCAGCTGGGGCGAGAGTGGTCAAAGAGCCATACAACATGGGCGAGGACGACGAAGGTTTTATCGCCACCTTCGCCGATCCAGACGACAACTACTTCCAGCTGATGAGCCCGATGCCAGCCGAGTAACCGCTCCCGAATATTTCTCGTATGTCGTCGCTTCTCGGTGAGGCACTAACTCTCGACCAGCTGTCGATCGATCCGCATCCCTATCTAGCCCGGCTTCGGAGCGAAGAACCGGTGAGCTGGGTCTCGGTGCTGGACGGTTGGCTGGTTACGAGGCGCGACCTATGTATTCAGGTCATGCGCGATGCAGAAGCGTTTACCGTCGATGATCCCCGCTTCTCGACGGCCCAGGTGGTCGGTCCGAGCATGTTGTCGCTCGACGGACCCGAACATCGCCGGCATCGAGACCCTTTTGCCAGCGCCCTGTTGCATGCCGAAGTTCGAGACCGATTCACCGACCGGGTCAACTACGAAGCTCGACGTCTTGGGGGAGGCCTCGCCCCGCTTGGGAGGGCAGAGATTCGGCGGGATCTCGCCGGGCCGTTGGCGGTGGCGGTGGTTTCTGCGGCCCTCGACCTGGTCGAGGTCGAGGTGGGAACAGTCCTCGGCTGGTACGAAGGGATTGTGGGGGACGTCGATCGGCTGTCGAGGGGAGAGAGTGCTACCGGCGCAGGACGAGAGGCTGTCATTCAGCTCGGCGAGCAGGTATCCGAAAGCGCCGCCACCCGGACCGGTCTCCTTGCCGCCGCGAGGAGCGCGCTCACCTCAAAAGAGCTGATCTCAAACGCCGCGGTCATGATGTTCGGCGGTATCGAAACCAGTGAAGGCATGACCACCAGCCTCTTCTGGCATTTGCTCACAAATCCCGAGCAATTAGAGCTGGTTCGAAACGATCGGTCACTGGGACGGCAAGCGGTCGAAGAGTCTCTCCGCTTGGAACCTGCTGCTGCCCGCGTCGACAGGTACTCCACCAGGGACATCGACCTGGCCGGCACCCCGATCCGAAAGGGAGATCTGGTGATTGTGTCGCTCACGGCGGCCAATCGTGATCCTGAGACCTTTGCCGATCCGGACCGTTTCGATGTTCGGCGCCCCAACGCCAGGGCCCACCTCGCCTTTGCCCAGGGACCCCATGCCTGCATTGGCATTCATCTAGCGAAGATGGAGACATTGGCCGCTCTCAATGCCGTTCTCGATCTCTGGCCCGCGGTTCGCCTCGATCGCACCAGTGAGGGTCCCACGGGCTTGGTCTTTCGTAAACCACAATCGCTCCCTGTGCAGTGGGACCCGAGCACCGATACGGCCCAGACGTAGCATCAGCCGGGGGCAACTATGAGAGCGCAGAAACTTCTTGGATCCCTGTTCGTGGCGGGATTGTTTTTGGCTGCCTGCACGGGATCTGGAAGCGGCGATGAGCCGGTGATTCGAGTCGGATCCGACAACTTCTATGAATCCAGGCTGATTGCCGAGATCTACGCGCAGGTGCTGGAAAATGAGGGCTATGCGGTGGACCGTCTATCGAGTCTGGGCACCCGTCAGGAAAGGGTTCCGGCCCTCGAGGAGGGCGAGGTCGACTTGGTCCCCGAGTACGTCGGCTCCGGCCTCGGGTACTACGACACCAGCCAGATCACAGGCGATGGTGAGACCAACGCGGAGCGGCTGCAGGATATTCTCGAGCCACTGCAGATCACCGTCTTAGATATCACCCCCGGTGAGGACACCAATACGGCCGCCGTCCGCTCCGAGACCGCTGAGCAATTCGACCTCGAGTCGATTGGCGATTTGGTGGCCGTGGAGGATCAGCTCATCTGGGGCCTGCCACCGGATTGCGATGCCAATCCGCAGTGCAGAGGCGCACTCGAGCTGTACGGGCTGGACTATCCGCCGGCGTTGAGGGAGTCCTTTGACGCCTGCGAGGTTCCTATGGCCGAGGCACTCAATGGAAGGGCAATCGACGTGGCCTGGTTGTGTGCGAACCAACCAGCGATTGTCCAATACGGATTCGTTGAGTTGACCGACGATCTTGGCACGCAACCGGCTGAGAATATTGCCCCGTTGGTTCGAAACGAACTCTTGGCCTCGCTCGACGACGAGGACGCCTTCATCGCCCTACTGAACGAGGTGTCGTCTCGGTTGACCACAGAGGAACTCTCGAAGCTTGGCGTGGAAGTGGAGATCGAGGAGCGTGACGTCCAGGAGGTGGCCTCCGAATGGCTCACCCAGCAGGGATTGCTGGGATAGTTAGCCAACGATGTGTCGATGAAAATCGCATCCCTGGAGGCGCGTTCCTATCGCTTTCCGCTCGATCCTCCGTTCGTCGCCGCCTGGGACCCGAATCCCCGCCACTTCTTCAGCGAGACCATCGTCATCGTTGGAACCGACGAAGGAGTCTCGGGGTATTGCGGCGGGACGAGCGTGCCCGACCTCGACCTTCTTGCTTCCTTGCTGGTGGGAGTCCGGGTGGAGGAGACCGATCGAGTTCTGGCCGTTTGCGAGACCGTCGACTTCCATGGGGGCCGGAACTGGACGGTAGAGGTCGCGGTTTGGGATGCCCTGGCCCGGGCCGCCGGCGTGCCGCTCTGGCAGTTCCTTGGCGGCGAAGCCGACCGCTATCCGGTCTACCAGTCGACCGGAGAGCTAATTGGCCCGGATCAACGAGTAGAGCGCCTGTTGGCGACAAAGGATCTGGGGGTCGGTGCCGCCAAGATCAGGCTCGGCCCGGAATGGCAACACGACATGAAGGTTGTCGAGGCGGCTCGCTCCGCACTCGGGGATCAATTCGTTCTCATGGTCGACGCCAACCAGGGCTGGCACATGCCCGGCGACCTCGCGCCTCGGTGGGATCTCGCCACGGCCCGGGAGTGTCTCTCAATCTGTGACGACCTCGACGTTTTCTGGCTCGAGGAGCCACTCGATCCGGCTCAGTTGGAAGACTATGACCGGCTCAGGGCGAGCGCTTCAACCCCGATCGCGGCGGGCGAAATGGTGCGCAGCCTCGAAGCGACTCGTCGTCTCACGGACGTTGTGGATGTGATTCAGACCGATGTGGTGCTGGCGGGTGGGGTGGGCGGTTGTCGTCGAGTGGCGCGATGGGCCGAGGAGAAGGCCATCCAATGGTCACCGCACACCTGGACCACGGGCTTCGGACTGATCGCCAACCTTCAAGTCGCCCTCGCCTTCTCCAACGCTCCCTACCTGGAGTATCCCTTCGACCCGCCCGCCTGGACGAATGAGCGACGCGACTTCATGCTGCCGCAACCAATCTCCTTGGACGACGAGGGCAACGTGGTCGCTCCGCTCGGCTCCGGTTTGGGGCTTGTTCCCGACTTTGACTCTCTTGAGCAATGGAGGGTCGGGTGAAGGCAGCGGTCTGGTTGATGGCGGGGGAGAAGCCGTCAGTCGAAGAGATCGAGTTATCCGCTCCCGGTCCCGGCGAGGTCGAGGTTGAACTGCGGGCAGCGGGAGTGTGTCACTCCGATCTCCACCTTGCCCTCGGCCACCTGGGACGGCGACGATTTCCCACCGTCCTCGGTCACGAGGGAGCGGGGGTGGTGAAAACGGTGGGCAGCGGCGTTCGCAGCGTGGCGCCGGGAGATCAAGTGGCGTTTTGTTTTCTCCCTGCCTGTGGCGAGTGCCGCCAGTGCCGCCGCGAGCAGGCCAATCTCTGCGAGCCCGGGTCAGTTGCTGCCTTTAGTGGCACGATGCTGGACGGCAGTTTCCGGATGTTTCGGGGTGATGGCTCGCCGCTCCAGCAGTTCCTGACCGTGGGTGCCTTCGCCGAACGGACGGTCGTCCCCGAGCAATCGGTGGTGAAGATGCCTCCCGGAATCGGATTTGCGGATGCCGCCCTCCTCGGCTGTGCGGTTGTCACCGGTTTCGGCGCGGTTCGCAACAAAGCCAAGGTACGTCCTGGCGATCGGGTGGCGGTGATTGGGACCGGCGGCGTGGGTCTGCAAGTGATTGCTGCCGCCGCGGCGGCGGGAGCTGAGGTAGTGGTCGCCATCGATCCCATCGAGGCCAAGGCCGAGTTGGCCCTGGCGCAAGGTGCGACCGCCTTCGTGCCTCCGGACGGGGTTGAGGGCACCTTCGACTGGGTGTTCGAAGTGGTCGGGCGTCCAGAGACGATCGCGGCGGCCTGGGGGCTGACGGCGCCCGGTGGGGCGGTCGTGGTGGTGGGCATTGCCCCGGTCGGTGCCGAAGCCCAGATCGCAGCGATCGAATTTGCATCCGAGAAGAGTCTCTTGGGCTCGTTCTACGGATCGGGCAACCCCGCCCGAGAGATCGCTGCTCTCGCCGAAGAGATCCTCTCGGGGGCCATCGATCTCAGACGCGCGGTGACCCATCGCACCGATATCGAGGGAATCGACGAAGCCTTCGAGCGTATGCAGCGGGGCGAGGGCTTTCGCACTCTGGTGGAGTTTTGAGCTTCACTTTCGAAGGCCGCGACATTTCGTTCGCGCCCGGCGACTCGATCGCAGTGGCTCTCTTGCGGGCGGGGATCCACCCGACCGGGGGCGGCTGCATCTGTCTCGGGGGCGATTGCCCCCACTGCCTGGTCAGGGTCGACGGGGTGGCCTATGTCCGTAGTTGTCAGACGATGGCCGGGACCGGCATGGTGGTCGAGTCCCAAGCCGGCGATCCTCCCCTCCCCGAGTGGGCCGATCAGTCACAGGGAGTGGAGGTGCGGACCGTTTTTGCCGACCTAGTGATCGTCGGTCAAGGGGAGGCGGGCCGTCGGGCAGCGGCGGACGCCTCGGGCGAAGTCATCTCCTTCGATGCCGGTCGGGGGGAAGAAGTGATCGGTATTTACGCCGGGCCCATGGTGGTCGTCCGGACTCCCGCGGGCATGGTCCACGCCCGGTGCCAGCGCGTGATCGTGGCCACCGGCGCCGCCGAAGAACAACCGATTTGTCCTGGATCGGACCTAGCCGGGATCTTCACCCAGCGGGCCGCCGAGAAATTGTCCTCGGCCGGAATCGACGTCGGAAGGACGGTCCAACTCACCCAGCACCCGCAGCGCTTCGTGGGGGAAGGCCATGTCACCGCGGTCATCCTGAAGGACGGGTCCCGCCTGGAGTGCGACTCGGTGATTTTGGACCTGGGTCTCCACCCCCGTGACGCACTGGCCCGGATGGGTGAAGGCCTCGAAATAGAGACCGTGGGAGACGCAGCCCGGCCCGGCGACTTGCCACCTCCTCCCACGGCCGGGATCGTTTGTCCCTGCTCGAACGTTGAAGTCTCCGACCTCGATTCGGTCTGGGATCGGGGCTTTCAAGAGATGGAGCTCATCAAACGGGCGACGCTGGCCGGGACCGGAACCTGCCAGGGTGGAGTCTGCCTTCCCCACCTGCGCTCGTACCTCGCCGACCGCCAATCGCAGGCGCCATCAGCTTTCACGGCCCGGCCGGTGACTCGCCAGCTGACGATGTCCGAGGCGGCAGCGGGCTTCGATCTGGCTCCCTTTCGACGTACTGCCCTTCATCAAGAGCACCTTCGAATGGGGGCGATCATGGATCGGTTCGGAGGCTGGTGGAGACCGTGGCGATACCCCGATGTGGATGCCGAATACCAGGCCGTTCGTACCGCGGTCTCCCTCGGCGATGTCGGAACCCTGGGCAAGATGCTGGTGGCCGGGCCGGGTACGGTGGAGCTGCTGGAGCGCCTCTACCCGTGCCGCGTAGAGGACCTCAAGCCGGGCCGGGTCCGGTATGCATTGCTGCTCGATGAACGCGGGTATGTCATCGACGACGGCCTCATTTGCCGGCTCAGTGATACTCGTTTCTTCCTGACCTTCACTTCGGGAGGAGCTTCCTTCGCCGAGATGTGGGTGCGGGATTGGGCCGAGACCTTCGGTCTCGATGTTCGCATTCTCGATCGAACGATGTCGCTCGGGGCGATCAACGTCACGGGCCCGCGGGCCAAGGAGGTCATGAACCGCCTTGGGGTGAGCGACCTCCCCGGCTACCTGGCCCACACCCAAGCGGACGTGGCCGGCATTCCCTGCCGGATCATCCGCCTCTCCTTCACAGGTGAGGTCTCCTTCGAACTACACCATCCGGTCGACCGGTCGGTGGAGTTGTGGCGAGCCCTGGAAGCAGCCGGCTCTGACCTCGATCTCTACCCGCACGGCCTCGACGTGCTCTTCACGCTGCGACTCGAAAAGGGCCACTTCATCGTCGGCATGGATTCGGAGTACGACTCCACCCCGCGGCGGCTCGGTCTCGAGTGGGCGGCCCGCCTCGACAAGGAGGACTTCGTCGGCAAGCAAGCGTTGCTGCGCACCAACCGCATCCCACTCAACAAACGCCTAGTGGGCTGGGAGCTCGAGGGACAGGCGCCAGTCGAGGGGTCCATCCTGATGGATCGTGATGGTCCGGTTGGACAGGTGACTTCGTCCCGCTTTTCGCCCGTCCTCGGCAAGACGGTGATGCTGGGTTGGATCCGCCTTGAGGACGGCCGCTTCCCGGAGCAGGTTGAGATCGACGGCCGGGTGGCCTGTCATGCTGCTCATCCCTTTTACGATCCTTCAGGAGAGCGCGCCCGTGCTTGAAGGTCTCGCCGGTTGGCGCGTCGTGGGCGAACCGGCTTCACTCGACCAGCTCGGCGGCACGGTCCTTCGTTTCGCCCCCGACGACGCTCTCGTCCTGGGGAGCAATGAGATTGTGGTCAGCGATCCCGATGCCATCGTCGAGCGCGATACGGGGTGGGTCTCGAGCCAAATGACCGAGGAACGAGCCCTCGACTTGATCTCCACCCATGCATCGTGGCAAGCACCGCTCGAACGACCGGTCCTTGTTCAGGGCATGGTCGCCGGTCTGGCGGTCAAGGTCTATCTCGACGGCAACCAGAGCATGATCATCATTGCCGCCCCGTTCGGGCACGAACTCGAGGAGCGCTTGGGAACGTGAACGAGTTCGTCGAGTCGAAAGTGCGTTTGCGTTGGCCGGAAGAGCTTCGACCCTCCTACGACGTCGTGATCGTGGGCGGCGGAGGCCACGGGTTGGCGACGGCCTACTACCTGGCGACGCGCCATGGAATCACCAACGTCGCCGTCCTCGAGCGCGGCTACATCGGTTCGGGCAACTCGGGCCGCAACACCACCGTCATCCGCGCCAATTACGGGGTGCCCGAGGCGGTGCGCTTCTATCAGCACTCCCTCGAGCTCTACCAGCGGCTTGAGGACGAAACCGGGCGCTGGATCATGCACAAGGAAAAGGGCCTGCTCTGGATCGCCCACACCGAGATGGGGCTGCGGGCGGAACGCGCCCGCGCGGCCCTCAACCAGGCATACGGCTCGGATACGGTCTTCATCGGTCCCGAGGAAATCAGGTCGATCTGTCCCCAGATCGACCTGTCCGGTGGCGGCCGCTACCCGGTGCTGGGAGCCTCCTATCACCCCCGGGGGGCCACCGCCCGCCACGATCGCGTGGTCTGGTCGCTGGCCGAGGCGGCGATGAGAGAGGGGGTTGCGGTCCATCAACGCACCCGCGTGATCGGGCTCCGGGTTGATGCCGATCGCATCCTCGGGGTCGAGACCGATCGCGGGTTCATCGGAGCGCGGACGGTTCTCCTCGCGTTGGGTGGACAGGTCAGCACCATCGCCGCCATGGCTGGTCTCCGTCTTCCTATTCGGACCCATCCGTTGCAAGCCTTCGTGACCAACCACTACCAGCAGGGCCTCGACGCGATCGTCGCCTCGACGGAGTTGTTGTTCTATGCCAGCCAGACTGCCCGCGGCGAGATCCTCATCGGCGCCGAGATCGACCGGCAGCCCTCTTACTCATATCGGTCGAGTTACGGATTCCTCTCTTCGTGTGCCGGTCGCGCTCTGGTCCTGCTTCCTTTTTTGGCCGATCTGAAAGTCTTGCGACAGTGGACCGGAGTGTGTGACATGTCCCCTGACTACTCGCCGGTCATGGGACTAACCGACGTGGAAGGTCTCCTGGTCACGACCGGCTGGGGGACGTGGGGATTCAAGGCCATCCCCGCCGGTGGCGAGGCGATGGCGGCGCTGATCGCCACTGGCGTGGTGCCGAGCCTGATCGCTCCCTTTGGCCTCGACCGCTTCATCAACGATCGGACCCTCTCCGATCGCGGGTCGGCGGGAACTCAGTAGATGTTGTTCCTGACCTGTCCTCACTGTGGACTCCGCTCGGTGGAGGAATTCCGTTATGCCGAGATCCCGACGGTCCCCGAGACGATGACCGACCCCGAAGCGATCGACTTGGACCGCGGGTTCTTCCGCACCAATCGCGAAGGTGAAGTCACCGAGCGTTGGTTCCACGAGTACGGATGCCGTCGCTGGATCACGGTCCGGCGCGACACTCGCACCGATTCCGTTCTTGCGTAAAAACCCCCGGGAAAAAGGGCGCCAAGTTACGCAAGAACTAGCGGGGTCAGGGGAGGGGCCGGCTGCCCAGGCTGCCGCGTAAACGCCGTCGGGCCAGATTCTCGTCAGGAGCGTCCTCGCGTACTGTCTCGAGGCGGCTTTCAACCAGGAACTCGGTGACCAGGACCTTGGCCAGCGCCGCCACCGGCAAGGCGAGCAGCGCCCCCACCAGGCCAGCGAGGCTGCCCCCAACGAGCAAAGCGATCACCACCAGAGCCGGGTTGAGGTTCACTGCCTTGCGCATGACCCGGGGGGCAATGACGTAGTTCTCGAACTGCTGGTAGAGCACGAAGAAGATGACGGCGAACACCACCTCGCGCATTCCCACCTGCGAGGCAACTATCAGCGCCGGGATCATTCCGATCAGCGCCCCGATGGCGGGGATCAGGTCCATCAACCCGACCCAGGTGGCGAGGGCCACGGCGTACGGGAGCCCAATCGCGGTGAAGACGATGAAGGCGACGATTCCTGCCGCCAGGCTGATGATGAGGTTGCCGATTATGTAATTGGCGGTGAGGTCGACGGCCCGATTGACCATGTACACGTAGTCCTCGCGGCGGTCGCGGGCGACCAGTCGGAATACCGCCAGCTTCAGGCTCGGAAAGCTGACCGCGAAATAGGGAGTCAGCAACAGCAACGTGATGACATTGAAAAGCGTCAGTAGGACCGGGCCGACGAATGCAACCGGATCGAAGTCGACCGGGAGGCCGCTCCCGAGGTCAAAGCGGTTCGCGAGATCGCCAATCACTCCGCTCCGTTCGCGCAAGTCTGCCCATATCTCCGGAAGGCGGCCGACGGCTTGGGAGGCCTGGTCGACAATCACCGGCACCACTGCCAATGCCGCTGCTGCCATGACGAGCAGTCCGGCCAGTATGAGGACTGCCATGGCCGTGCCCCGCCGAAAGCCCTTGCCCTCCAGCCAGCGGATGGCCGGCTGGAGCCCCAACGACACGACGAACGCCGCCAGCACTATCAGCAAAATGTTCTGCAGCGCCGCCAGGATCCGAACCGCAATCACAACCCCGAGCACGACCACCGCTGCCCGCGACCAATAGGAAAGCGGAGGCCATAGCTGTTCCCACGAACGGTTGCCATCGACCCCCTCTGTTTCGGGTCGGGCGCGATCGGGTATCTGGGGTTCGGTCATAGAGAGAGGTTGAGCCTGGTTAGCGAACGTACCGACGCCATTGTTCCCGTAACGGAGCTTCCCCAAACCGAACCCGCCGACCCCTCGGAGGTTGCGGAAGGGGCGGGTACCGAACCCGAGCTAGCAATCGCCACCCAGCGCCTGACGAAGGAGTTCGAGGAGGGGGTCGGCGTTTTCGATCTCGATCTCGAGGTACCGCAAGGGTCCATTTTTGGATTCATCGGTCCGAGCGGCTCGGGCAAGACCACAACGATCCGCCTGATGACGGGAGTAGTGCGACCCGACTCCGGGCAACTGGCCGTGCTGGGCAAACGGCCCGTTGAATTCGATCGCAGAGCCAGGGCCGACCTGGGGTACATGCCCCAACTCTCGGTGCTCTATCCCGAGCTCTCCATCCGGCAGAACCTCTCCTTTGTCGCTTCGCTGTTCGGAATGGGCTGGCAGGCGCGTCGCCAAAGCATCAAGGAGACGCTGGGGTTCGTCGAGCTCTGGGATGATCGCCATCGGTTGCTGCGCGAGGCCTCGGGAGGCATGCAGCGGCGGTTGGCGTTAGCCGCCACTCTCATCCACCGGCCCGAGCTTCTATTCCTCGACGAGCCCACCGCGGGCATCGATCCGGTCCTCCGCCGCAAGTTCTGGGACCATTTCCTCGAGCTCAAGGAACAAGGGCGCACCCTCTTCATCACCACCCAGTACGTGGGCGAGGCTGCCTATTGCGACAAGGTTGGCGTTCTCGCCGAGGGACGCCTGCTCACGGTCGACACCCCCGATGGGCTCCGCCGTCAGGCAATGGGCGGCGAAGTACTCGATCTCAAGTTCGCGACGTCGCTCGATCCGGCCCAGATCGAGGAGATGGTGAAGGTGGCTTCGGCAACCGACTGGGATCAAAGGCGCTATGGGGAATACCGGCTGGTGGTAGAGGACGCCGGGGATGTCTCACCAGCCGTCGGCACCTGGGCCAAGGAGAAGGGTCTCGAACTCGAAACGGCGGAGCCCTACCTGCCGCCCTTCGACGACGTCTTCGTCGAGTTGGTCGGCCGCCTCAATGATGACGAGCCCAACGATGGTTAGCAATGCCGGCATCTCCGGGGGGTTCACCCGCGGATACGCCTTCTTCAAGAAGGAGGTCATGGAAGTGCTCCGGCAACCGCGGCTGCTGCTTACCCTCGTTATCGGACCGTTCCTGATCCTGTTTCTGTTCGGGATCGGATTCGACCCCGACCCACCGGTTCTCAAAACCGTTCTGGTCGCCCCTCCTGGTAGCGGCCTCAGCGAGCGCAGCGACGACCTCGCGGCCGCCCTCGGTGCGCAGGCCGATCTCGTCGGCGTGGTGCCGACCGTCGATGAAGCGACGGCAATGATCGACTCGCGCCAAGCCAACATCGCCATAGTGATTCCGGAAGACGCCGTGGAAACGGTTCGCTCCGGAGAGCAGGCGGTGATCACGATCCTTCACGATCAAATCGACCCCTTCGAGTCGGGAGTAGTAGAGCTATTCGCGGTGGGGGCTATCGACCAAGTGAATCGCGAAGTGCTTCAGGACCTGGTGGTGATGGGTCAGCAAGAAGCCGAGCAGGTGGAAGAGCCGCTCCCCGAGGCGAGAGTGGCCGTCGAAGCCATGGAGCAAGCCGCCCGGAGCGAAGACGACGACGCCTTCGAACGCGGGCGGAGCGAGCTGGAATCGGCCCTGGCCAACTTGGCAGCGCAAATGGGGCCGTCAAGCTCGGTTCTTGATCGGGTCAACGAACAGACTAGGAGCGGCGAGGAAGGCGGGGGGCCAGTCGACGCCGCCCTCTCGCGGGTGCAGGACCTTGAAGGGTCGACCGGGCAAGAACGTGTTGCGGAACTCGAGAGGCTTACGGCTGAGCTCGATGAGCTGGAAACGGTCCTCGAAGACTTTCGCTCCATGGATCCTTCGGTTCTGGTGAGCCCCTTCCGGGGCCAGGCTGTCAACTATCGGGATCTCGATGTAGTTGACATGCACTTCTACATACCGGGTGTTGTCTCCTTGCTCGTCCAGCATCTCACGCTGACCTTCGCTGCCTTGTCGCTGGTCAAGGAGAGGTCACAGGGGGCGGTCGAATTGTTTCGAGTATCACCGCTCTCGGGTGGCGAGATGCTTGCCGGCAAGTACCTGGCCAACGTCGTTATTGGACTCCTGGTCGGTGCCGCCCTCACTGCCGCCGCTGTTTTCGCATTCGATTTCCGCCCGGCCGGCTCTTGGCTGTGGTACGGCTTCGCGGTGCTCCTCGTGGTCCTGGCCGCCCAGGGGATAGGCTTCATTCTTTCCGCTCTTGCCAAGACGGAAAGCCAGGCCGTTCAGTACGCAATGATCACCCTGCTGGTTTCAATCTTCTTTTGCGGTTTCTTTATCTCGATTGATCGCCTTTTGCCTTCGGTGCGGCCCGTCTCCTACCTGCTCCCGGCGACCTATGGGATCCGAGCACTGCAGGAAGTCTCGTTCTGGGGCAGGCCACCTAGTTGGGAGTTGATCGGGGGGGCGCTGGCGCTGGCGCTGGTTTTGGCGTTGCTGGCCTTGGGCTTGATGCGTCGATCGGTGCGGGCTGCCCGGCCGAGCCGCCGTGAGGCTCGGGCCCTCGAGAGAGCCACTGCTTGATCGAAAGTCCCGATGTGGTCATCGCCGGAGGTGCGGCGATGGGTTCGGCCACCGCGTATTACCTCAAGACTCTCGAACCGAACGTTGCGGTGGTGGTGGTCGAGAAGGACCCCACGTATCGGTTCTCCTCCACCTTGCTTTCCGACGGGAATGTCCGGGTGCAATTCAACCTGGAGGAAAACATTCAAATGTCGCAGTTCGCGCTGGAAGCGATCGAGGGCTTTTCGGATCGGATGGCGGTGGGAGATTGGAAACCGGAGCCCTCCCCGCGTTATCAGGGCAACCTCTTCCTCACCGATGAATCAAGCATCGACCAGGCGCAGGCCGGTCTCGCCCGGCAACGGAGCCTCGGGTGCGATGTGGAGTGGCTTGAGGTCGATGACATTCGGAACCGTTTTCCCGTTTACGCAGGCGGTGGCTACGTGGGCGGCACCTACGGCGCCCGCGACGGGTCGGTCGATCCCAACGCCGTGTTGCACGGTTACTTGCGCAAGGCGCGGTCGCTGGGAGTGCAATTCATAACCGGAGAAGCTAAGGCAATCAATGCCGAACGTGGTCGGGTGGCTGGAGTCGCCCTGGCGACGGGCGATGTCATCAGGACCGGGAAGGTGGTCAACGCCACCGGAGCCTGGTGTGCACCGCTCGGGGCAACGGCGGGTGCCGACCTTCCAGTCGAGCCGGTGATGCGGACCGTCTACGTCATTGACACCCACCTCGACAATCGGGGCATTCCGAGCGCGTTTCTGCCGAGTGGCCTTTACGTGCTACCCGAGGGCGAGGGCCGTTTCGCGATTGGTTGGTCGCAACCCGACGATCCCAAGGGCTACGACTTCACATTCAGACGTGAGAAATTCAGCGACGTAATCTGGCCCGAGCTCGCCACTCAGCTGCCGGCTTTCGAGGCGCTGCATCTCGCTTCCGGCTGGACCGGTCTCTACGAGGTGAACACCCTCGACGGCAACGGGATTATCGGCGAGTGGCCGGATTTGCCCGGACTGTTCTTGGCCAACGGGTTCTCGGGTCACGGGTTCCAGCATTGCCACGCCGTGGGACGTCATCTCGCCGAGCTGATTCTCGGCCGGAGGACCTCACTCGACCTTTCCCGGCTCGGGCCTCAGCGGATCGTCGACCAGGAGCCGCTTTTTGAAAACCCGAGCCGGATCATCTAGTCACCACCTTCGGAGCAAGTTCTCGGCATCCCGGAATTCGGCGATCACGTCGGCAACTGTTTGAAGGCGCGTGACCAGGGAGACCCCCTGCCCGGCCCAGATCGGCGCCTCTTCCCCCACTGGAGGCGATGGTGAATCGGCCAGCTCCTCTTCGCGGCCGTGCCACCGGTCGGAGTAGTCGTTGGCCAGGGCCCGACCTCCAAAGCCGACGGGCCAGGCCAGACCGAGCCCGACATCAAAGGCCGTCGTGTAGATGGTGTCGCCGTCGTCGGCCGACACCACTCGTTTCTTCGACGCATCGGGCCACGAAATCTCCTCGCAAGCGAGAAAGGCTGACCCCACCCAGGCACCGGCCGCTCCCGCGGCCAGCACAGCCGCCAGACCGCGCCCGGTCGCAATCCCTCCCGCTGCCACTACGGGCAGATCGGTCTTCTCGAGCAGCTCCTGCAGGAGAGGGAGCGTGGCCATTTCATTCCGACCATGACCGCCCCCCTCACCGCCGCGGGCAACGAGAAAGTCCACACCCGCGGCCGCTGCGGCCATCGCCTCCGCGAGCGAGTTGACCTGGGTGGTGACCGTGGCCCCGACATCGTGCAGTCGCGAGATATGGCTCGCGTAATTGCCGTAGCTGACCGAGACCAGGGGCGGGGCCACCGTTTCGACGGCTTCGATGAGTTCGGGCTTTTGATCCACAACCCAGGCGAGCAGACCCACTCCCCAGGCGCCATGGTTTGCTGCCAACATCGTCGTTTCCTGCCGGATGTATTCCGGAGTTGCCCGGGTTCCGGCCGCCACCATTCCCAGCGCCCCATGGCGGCACACCTCGGCGGCAAAACGCCCGTCGGCGGCACCGCCCATGGGCGCGGAGATCAAGGGAAGTCCGAGATCGAATCGATCGGTGAGCCAGGTCCTAAGCATGGTCGTGTCGTCGATTCCAGGTGGGGCCTTGCGGATGATCGTGAACCTCGATGTCGAGTTGAGCAAGAGCATCCCGGATTCGGTCTGACTCGGCATAGTCGTTGCGGGCACGTGCCGCTGCTCGCAGTTCGACCAGGAGGTCGATCAATGCGACCTCACCTTCCGGTTCTTCGATCGGCCCTGGCGTTTCCGGGAAGAGATCGGCAAAGGCTGGCCGCGATGCCGGCGTGTCGAGCCCACGTCCATTCTCGATGGGTTGGTCATTGAGATATGCCCGACCCTTTCCCATCACCTGCAGCGATCCCGCCACGGGATCGATCAGCACGGAGGTGTGCTCCTCTACTCCAATCACGGAGATGTCGGCGGGGAGCATCTGGACGAGGGCGCGGAACCGGCGCTCGCCGATGAAGCAATGACTGGTGTCATGAAATCCCCCTTCGCGGTTGTTCCAATGTGGGACGACCACTGTCTTCAACCCCATAGTCGAGAGCAAATCGAGCCCGTCAATCCAATGCAGGTCTTCTCCTACTTTGTAGATCTCGTAGACGGGGATAGCTCTTCTTCCAAGCGTGAGGGCCGCCGCGCTGGCCATCACTACCGCCCCTCCTCGTTCGATTACCTTCGAGAATGCATCTCGCATTCCGAGGCCCTCCCAAACTCGAAGCGCATAGCTCGGCGATCCGGGACCAGCGAAGACAACCTGGGAGCGCGAGATGGCGTCGAGAAATTCTTGGCGCTCACCCGCGGAAGCATGAGGGCGCTGGAGGCTGGCTACCTCGACCTTGGCGTCAAAGGCATTCCGGAAGTGGGCGACCATTCGTTCGGTGAGGGGTTCCGCGTTCTCTTGGAATCCATAAGGGGTGTCGAGGAGGGTGACCGAGTCGGCGCCGGTGTGGTCGAGAACTAGACGATGGGTGGACCGCATCGATTCGCCCAATTCCCCAGAGCCAATGATCACGACCAGCCCACTCATCGAAGGAACCCCTCCGCCAGGGCTCTCACTATCACCTCGACTACGCCGGCGGGCTGCTCGGCGTGCAGGTCATGATGGCCCTGCTTCCACACCTCCCGCCCCTTCGCCAACCGTTTCACGAAGGCGCTCACCTGATCCTTCTTGCCCGGCGTGTCGTCATCGGCCGCTATCACCAGCACGGGTTGTCGGCAGCGCTCGGCGACATCCAGGGGATCCTGCTCGAACATGGCGCGGAGTAGCGAGAGGTGATGGTCTAGGGAAAGACGCCGCCGGATCGACCCATTTTCTGCCTCCTCGAGATTTGCCAGTTGGGCCGCGATCGCTTCCGGTGGCCACCCGGCATAGAGCTCGGCCGCGGCCTCAGTGAGTGACGCGGCGTTGAGGTGGTCAAGCGGCGGAGGCGTCAGCGCGGCCACAGTGGCCTCCCAGGTGCCGAAGCGCTGAGCGAGGTCGATGAACCCGCCATCGACACAAACAATGGAAGAAATCAGCGAGGGCTTCCTGGCTGCCAGTTCCATCACCAGGTTCCCACCGAAGGATTGACCCACCGCGATCACCGGCGGACCCATCATCTCGCTGATGATTGCCGCCAGATCGGCACTCATGGTGGCGAAGTCGTATCCGGCATCTGGCTTGTCGGACACGCCGTGGCCGCGCAGGTCGACTTGCACCGTCCCGTAACCGGATGCATTCAGATGCCCGACGACCGCGTCCCAAAGCCGGGCGTTCGAGGCCAGGCCGTGCACGAGAAGCAACTGCGGGAACCGGGAGCCGGACGCCTTCCAGACGGCGAGCCTGGTCCCGTCAGGGGAATGGAGCCATTCGTGAGGTATGCCGGTCATCCTCGGCAGGAGACTATGCCTTATGCCTAATTGGCCGAAACCCACGTCTGCCAGACCGCCAGGAAGTGGGCGACGCTGGCCGCGATCACCAGGACGTGGAACGTCTCATGAAAGCCGAACACTCGCGGGAACAACCGAGGCCAGCTCCTCACAAACATCGCCAGACCTCCGAGATAGATCACTCCGCCTCCGACGGTCAGCCACCGTACGGAACTCCCGCTTTCCCCCAGAAAATGACCAACCGCAATCAGCGCCAGAGCTCCAAGGCCAAGTTGGCCAACCAGGATCCATCTATTCCTGAGGATCGGTAGGAACTCACGGCCGATACCGAGAGCCGTCAAAGACCAGACCGCCAGAAGCGGGCGCCAATAACCCTGCGTCTCTCCGACAAAGAGAGCCGTGAAGCTTCCCGCCACCAAGAGGTAGATGAAGGCATGGTCGAGCTTTTGCATCCGCGCTTTCCATGCGGTGCTCCACGGCACGCCGTGATAGAGCGTGCTGGCCGAGTACATCCCCACCAATGTCAGGGCGTAGACGACCAGAGCGGGATGGAATTGTTGTGTCAGCAGTAAGGCGGACCCGACGATCGAGGCTATGGCCCCGGTTCCGTGGAGCAAAGCCCTGACCGGGTTTTCGATCGACCCCAGCCGGAGTCGCTCGTCGACAGGACGGGTTTCTATTAGAACTTCTCGGGGACGAAGGATTGGTCGGCGAGGGGCGGGCGGACATAGCCCGGATCTGGTTGCCGGGGGGGCAGCTCGATATCTTCCGGGGTCAGATCTTCATAGGGAATCTGGCTGAGAAGGTGATGGATGACGTTGAGACGAGCCTTCCTTTTGTTGTCGGAATTCACCACATGCCACGGCGCTTGCTTGATGTCGGTATGGCGGAACATCTCGTCCTTGGCCTTCGAGTATTCGACCCAGCGCGAGCGCGACTCGAGATCCATCGGCGAAAGCTTCCAGCGCCGGGTGGGATCGTTGATGCGTGCCTGGAAGCGTGCTTCTTGAACCGAGTCGGAGACCGAAAACCAATACTTGATGAGTTTGATTCCAGAACGAACCAGCATCCTCTCAAACTCAGGGGTCGAGCGGAGGAACTCCTGGTATTCGTCGTCGGTGCAGAACCCCATCACCCGTTCCACTCCGGCGCGGTTGTACCAACTCCGGTCGAAAAGGACCATTTCGCCCGCGGCCGGCAGGTAAGCGACGTACCGCTGGAAATACCACTGGGTTCGCTCTCGATCGGAGGGGGCTGAGAGCGCCTCCACCCGGCAGACACGGGGACTCAGGCTCTCCGTTATGCGCTTAATGGTCCCACCTTTGCCGGCGGCGTCGCGGCCCTCGAATAACACGACGACCTTGAGGCCCTGATGGCGGATCCACTCCTGCATTTTCACCAGTTCGATCTGAAGCTCGGCTAGCTCCTTCTCGTACTTCTTCTTCGAGAGCTTCTCGCCCTCGCCGTGCTCGCTGTGGGACCTGACCCCTTCCTTCTTCTTCTTCGACATAGCCACTGTCTAATCGCGCTGCCCCTCCCATGCCTCTGCGGCGCGGGGCTTGGCATGGGCCGCGCCGGCGGATCGGACCTACGCTGACGGTCCGTGCCACTCGTAGCTGGTGTCGATTGCTCAACTCAGGCCACCAAGGTCTTGATCGTCGACAGCGATTCCGGAGCCGTAGTCGCAGCCGGTCGTGCCGGTCACGACGTGACTGGGTTCGGTGGCGCCCGCGAGACCGATCCTCGCCAATGGTGGAGCGCCCTCGCCGAGGCGCTTGCCCGGTGCGAGCGCTCGGCGGACGTGCAGGCAATCGCGGTGGGCGGTCAGCAGCACGGCTTGGTGGTCCTGGATGAGGCCGGGTCGCCCTTGCGACCGGCCCAGCTCTGGAACGACACCCGCGCCGCCGCCAACGCCCGTGCCCTGGTCAGTGCCCTCGGAGGCGCCGCGGTCTGGGCGCAGGAGATCGGCTTGGTCCCCGTGGCGTCGTACACCGTGGGCAAGTGGGCCTGGCTGCGTCAACATGAGAATCACGTTGCCGAGTCCGCCGCGGCGGTGCTGCTGCCGCACGATTTCATCAACATCCGCCTGACCGGGCTCCGTACCACTGACCGCGGAGAGGCGTCGGGCACTGGGTGGTGGTCGACTTCCAGCGAGGGCTACTCCGAACGGGTTCTCTCGCTTCCCGAGGTCAGACTCGACCCACGACTTTTGCCCAGAGTCTTGAAGGCGGGGGAGTCAGCCGGCGAAATCACTTCCGAGGCCGGTCGTCAAACCGGTCTCCGCCCCGGAATCACGGTGGGAGCCGGCACCGGTGACAACATGGCCGCAGCCCTGGGCCTGGGGCTCGAGCCAGGAACTCCGGTGATCAGCCTCGGAACCTCCGGGACTGCCTACGCGTTGTCGACCGTCAGGGCGGCCGACCCCTCGGGCACTGTCTCGGGCTTTGCCGATGCCACCGGCAACTTCCTACCGCTGGCGGCCACGCTCAACTGCACCCTGGCCGTCGATCGGGTCGCCTCCTGGTTGGGACTCGATCGAGAAAGCGCCGCCGAGCGCACCGAGGTCTTCGTTTTCCCCTATCTGGATGGAGAGCGGACCCCCAACCTCCCTCACTCGGCGGGCGTCTTTGGGGGTCTCCGCCATGCCACAGATCCCTCCGAGATCCTCCTCGCCGCCTACCAGGGAGCCGCGCTGGGACTAATCGAGGCTCTCGAACTGGTCTCGCGGCATTCGTCGGGGATTGGTCCCGACCGGCCTCTGATCCTCATAGGCGGAGGGGCGAAGGGGACCACGTGGCGGCGGGTCATTGGTCAGCTTTCCGGGCGCGAGCTTCAGGTTCCGCAAGCCGAAGAACTGGTGGCCCTGGGAGCGGCCGCGCAGGCCGCCTCGCTCCTCACGGGGGAATCCGCTGACGGCGTGGCGCGCCGATGGGGCACCCAGACCGGCATTCGCATCGAGGCGACGCGACGAGACGATGCCACCCTGGACCGATTGCGGTCGGCTCGTCAATCGATCTTCGGAGGGGTTTAGACGGCTTGGCGGCGCCGCTCGCGGGGGGCTACCGCCCGGGGGCGAGCCGCCACCTCGAGCCGCTCGGCAATCTCCGCCAGGTCCGGACGCTCTCGAGGGATGTGGCTGTCGACTGCCTCCCGAATGGCGGCAATGTGGTCGGGGGTTGATCCACAACATGCCCCGATGATGCGCGCGCCGGACCGAAGGGCGAGATCGACGTAATCGCCCATCTGGTCGGGTCCGATCGGGTAGGTAAGGCCACCTTCGGTCTGATAAAGGGGGATGCCGCAGTTGGCCTTCGTGATGGTGATGGCGCCGGGGGCGATCGACCCGATCTCCCAGGCAGTTGCCACCGCGTCGCCCGGGCCGACTCCGCAGTTGGCCCCGACGGCGGCGACGTAATCGTGTTCCTTCCACCACTCACCGAGCGCCCGTGGGCTGATGCCCATCATGGTGTGTCCGGCGGTGTCAAAGCTGAGGGTGGTCGTATACGGGAGACCCGTGGTTTGCGCCGCGGCGACGGCCGCCTCGAGCTCTTCGAAAGACGAGATCGTCTCGATCCAAAGCACATCGGCCCCGGCCTCAGCGAGCGCCCGCGCCTGTTCGGTGAACACCTCGACTCCTTCATTGTGAGGCAGGGGTCCCAGAGGAGCGAAAAGGTCTCCGGTGGGCCCGATGCTGCCGGCGATGGCGACCGGCCGGTCGGCAAGGTCGGTGGCTCGACGGGCGACGGCCACCGCCGCGGCGTTCAGCTCAGCAACCCGATCCTCGAGGCGATGGAGGGCCAGTCGACGACGGTTGCCGCCGAACGTATTGGTGAGGATGATGTCGGCACCGGCATCGATGAAGCCGCGATGGACCTTTTCGACCAGGTCAGGTTGCTCGACATTGAGCAACTCCGGGCAGCCCCCTCCTTCGAGGCCCAGGGAGAAGAGGGTCGTTCCCATGGCGCCGTCCGCGACCAGCGGGCGGCCTGTACGGAGGAGATCTCGGAACACGTTGCCGGCCATCTCATTGTCCTTTCCTGGATTGTGAGGCGGCCCTCCAACGAGAAAACCGCCGCAGCTCTGGCCGGGCGGTCTTTCCATCCCGACGCTTTAGCCGCATTTGTTGAGCGCCCGCAAGCTGATCGAATCAAATCGGCGCTATGTGATCACTATACAAGAAAGGGGCGGAAAACCCGCCCCTTTCTCATGTTCTGTGGGCTCGTAGAGCGGTGGTACCACCCTGTGAACCCTGGGTTCGCAAATTGGCTAGGGCAGCCAGGCCTGCCAGACATCCTGATGGGTGTCGATCCACTCCTTGGCGACCACGGAGATGTCCTCGCCGTCGATTTCGGCGGCGGGCAGCATCGAGAGCTGATCCTCGGTGGTGATCGTGAAGTTGTTGAGGAACTCCCACACCGGAGGAGCCTTCTCCTCCAACTGGGCCGAGGCCACCTTGAGCAAGACGTCCTCGGGATAGTCGCAGTCGATCGCTGCCGGGTCGGCGTAGCACTCCTCGGAGTACTCGGGCAGGGGCACGTTGACCAAGTTGTACTTGGCGACCGCCGCGGTCGGGGTCCACCAATACATCACGATCGGCTCCTGGGCGGCAACGCGAGCGTCGAGCTCGGCCACCGTTGCCGCTTCCGAGCCGGAGAACACCACCTGGAAGGGCAAATCGAGGTTCGAGATGATCGCTTCGTCATACTGCGAATAGGAAGGATCGGTGCCAAGAAAGCGGCCCTGATCACCCGTCTCCGCCGTAGCGAAAAGAGCGGCGTTGGCCGGATCCTGGAAGCCTTCCCATGTTGCCAGGTCGGGGTGCTCGTCGATCACGTACTGGGGGACGAACCATCCAATCTTGCCGACCGCGCCGAGCTCGCCGATTTCGACGACCGAGCCCTCGTCGAGGAAGGCCTGCTCGTCGTCGGTTATCCCGGAGGGCCAGAGCTCGAGCACTGCGTCCACCGTGCCGTCTGCCATGCCTGTGAACATGGCCGCGTTCTCGTCGATCGCCACGGCCTCGACCGGATAGCCGAGATGGGATTCGATGAGTTGCTTGGCAATCTCAACGTTGAGAAGGGAAGCGGTCCAGGGATTCACCGCCAGGTTGATGGTCGGATTGTTCGGGTCGATGCCAACCGTTCCACCGGTGGCCGCGCCGGTCGTGGCGGTGCCGTCACCGGCCGTTGTCGCGGTTGCGCCGTCGCCGCCGCCGCAGGCCGCGGCAAGCACGCTCAGCGCAACAAGAACTAATAACAGGGGTTTCTTCATTCGATCTCCTCTTAAACGCCGCCCATGCCTTGGGAGCGGTCGAGTTGGTACATTACCGATGTGTTTGAAAACGGGTCCGGGAAGCCGGTATGCCTTGAGGTCGACCACGTGTGGAAGGTATTCGGAAATCGGCCGGAACGGGCCCTGGCGATGGCCGAGGACGGGGCCAACCGGGCCGAAATCCTCTCTTCTACGGGTTGCACGGTCGGAGTGCGCGATGTCTCCTTCGACGTCAATGTTGGCGAGACCTTCGTCGTCATGGGTTTGTCGGGGTCTGGGAAATCGACCCTGATCCGCTGCGCGGCCCGCCTCAACGAGGTCACCAAGGGCCGGGTTCTCCTAGATGGCGAGGATCTCACGGCCATGACCGAGGAGCAGCTGCGCAACGTGCGCCGGCAC
>DATFFB010000080.1:0-5601 GCA_035250485.1 Acidimicrobiia bacterium | reverse complement strand
CGGCGACGACTTCTTCCTCCGTCCCCGAGGTTTCCCACCCGCAGGCACAGGTCAATGTCAATTGCCGGGCACTCATCCGATCTGTTGAAAGGTAGCGGGCACGTACTTCGAGAGCGCCTCCCGCCAACCTGGACTCAGAGAATCGCGAACCGCTTCATCCTCGCGCCCCAGCCACGCGAGGTGGCGGAGAGCGTGATGCAACACTTGGTCGGCGTCGACCTCAGCCGGGGCGGCGGTCGCCGAGCCCCGAGCGATTTCTCCGGCGGCTGAAAGGAGACGGGATTCGCCACCACCCTTGGCTATCGCGGCGATAAAGGTGAGGATCACCGCCGTTCCTTCCCATCTCCAGGAAGTGGAATGAAGCAAGAAGAGGTCGGGGAGCAGAACCGTGGCCGTTCGCCTGATCTCCTCCATTGGATTTTCCTTGCCGTGGGTCTCGATCAACCACGGTCGGGGTCCTTCGGGTCCGGTCAGAAAGATCTCCGAGCCCTCCTCGAACACGACGAAGACCTCTCCCCGCACGGGACCTTTGATATCGAGCATCGGACCAGCTGCCACCTCGCCATCCTCGCAGCCAGGCGGACCCCTGCCGGAATGGGCTGAACTTTCGGAACCTGGACGTCGTCTCCGGTGTAAAGCATTTCGGAGGTGCCCAATGCGACGATTGTTTCTCTCGACGGCCATCCTGGCCCTGGCCATGGTCCCCGCGGTAGCCGGGGCGGGCGGTGGGGGGTCGATCTCCCTCTGTCCGGCTTATTCCTCGGGCACCACGGTCTCAGTATTGGATTCCTGCTTCAACGGGATTGCCCACACCGCCCCCTTGGGCGAAACCCTGACGGTGAGCAACGACGGTGAGATTCCCCACACGCTGACCGCGGTCGATGGCTCCTTCGACACCGGGCAATTGGCGCCCGGCGAGACCACGACCCTCAGCTTCGACGAGGCGGGGATCTACAAGGTCTTCTGCACCCTTCACGGCTCGGTGGACGGTTCTGGCATGGCCGGATTGCTGATTGTCGGCGAGCCGGATCCGGTATTTGCCGCTGCCCCGATCGATCCCCAACAGATCAAGTCCGATGTCAGCACGGCGGTGGCCGATGGCAACCAATCGCTGGTTGCCACCGTCGCCGGTCACGAGAGGCTCCTCACCGGACTGGTGGCGGGTCAGACCGCTCTGAGCCAGAAGCTCGATCGGCTTGACTCCGTCCCGGAGACGGCGACGCCGATCGTGGTCTCGGTACCAGAGGCCGAAGGCTTCACGTTGCTTGCCGTCGCGGCCGGGCTTGGTGTCGGACTGGCACTGGCGGCGCTGCTCGCCGTCCTCCTCCGCCGACGCTTTGACGCCCGAGAGGGAATCAGGCAACAGCCAATCGAGATATCTCAGCTTCCGTCCGAAGAAAAAGCGAGGATCACGGCCGTAAATACGCGATAGTGAGGCATGGCTGATCGTCCCTTTCTCCCTCCCCGCTGGTTCATCAGGTCGGCCTGGGTCGTCCACAAAGCGCTGGCTCGGTGGAGCGGCGGCCGGGTGGGGCTGGGGCCGCCCCGAGGAGATAAGTGGGGAACGCTACGCCTGAACACCGTGGGACGAAAGAGCGGAGAACCTCGATCGGTGCTCCTGGGCTATTACGAAGACGGCCCCAATCTGGTCACTCTGGCCATGAACGGCTGGGCAGCGCCGGAGCCGGCGTGGTGGCTCAACGTCCAAGCTCATCCCGAGGCCACGGTTGAGCTCTCCGAGGGCACACGTCAGGTGCGGGCACGGGCGGCCCTCGGCGAGGAACGAGATCGGCTCTGGGCTCTCATGCGCGAACACGAGAGCAACCTCGACGCCTACGCCGCCATGCGGCCGACCGAGACTGCCGTCGTCGTTTTCGAGCCCCGGAGCTGATTCGTCAAGAGTCGGTCGCGTCGACGTCGCGGAACTCGGGCCGTCCGTTGGTCCGATAGGTCGAGATCGTCACTCCTGATCCAGTGGTCTGCGACTTCTCCAACACCAGGCGAGTGGCGATACCGCTTGTGGCGAAGAACCGGCGGCCGGCGCCGAGGATCACCGGAAAGACCTGGAGATTGAGACGGTCGACGAGATCGTTGTCGAGCAGGAACTGCACCAGCCGGCCGCTGCCGTGGACCTGGAGCTCGCGTCCCTCCTGCTGCTTGAGCTTTCGAACTCCCGTGGCGAGATCGCCTTCGATGACGCTCGAGTTGTTCCACTCGGGGTCTTTCAGCGTGGTTGAAGCGACGTACTTGGGCAGGTTGTTGAGACGGTTCGCCACCTTGTTCTCGGGGTCGGTGACAGTCGGCCAGTAGCTGGCGAAGATGTCGTAGGTGCGGCGCCCGAGCAGAAAGGCGTCTACCCGGTCGAAGACCCCATCCATGAATTGTGCAGCCGTCTCGTCGAAGTGGGGGGCCAGCCAGCCTCCACGCTCGAATCCCTCGCTCCGATCCTCGTTGCGGCCACCGGGGCCCTGATAGACGCCATCGACCGTGAGGAACGTGTTGACAACGAGTTCCATAGCCTCAGTTCCCTTCCAGCACCTGGCGAAGCTTCTTGGCGAAGGCGTCGGGTTCGCCCATCTGGCCGTACTCCCCTCCGAAGAACCCACCGTGGCCCCCCGGGAAGCTCACCAGCTCTGACCCGAGTCGCTCGGCAATGATCACGGCTGCCCGGTACGGGAGGATGCCTTCGGAGTCCTCCCCGGCCGCGATGATGACTCGAGTTGCTGCCTGCCGGACCGCGTCCAATTCCGGTTCGTAGTGCGAGCCGCTGATCATGTTTTGGCTCATGAGTGGATCGGTGCGAGAGCCGTCGTCTTCGGTGGGCAGCCCGAACTGTGCCGGATCCGGCCCCGGTTGTTTGGCGAAGTCGGCGGAAAACTCGCCCTGGTGGCTGGCTACGGCAATGAAGTGCGCCATGCCGGGGCCGAACCCGCTGCGCATATAGGTTTCATGGACCGCCCGCGACGCCGCCAATGCGTTCTCGCGGTCGGGGAGAACAGTGGAGATCGGTGGCTCGTGCGCCACCAGGGTGCGAACGTCTCCGGGATGCTTCGCCACCAGGGCTAGAGCATTCGTCGCCCCACCGCTGGAGGCGAACATGTCGACCGGCCCACCAATCTCCTCGATGATCCGGTGGAGATCCTCCGCGTGCTCATCCGGTGTCGACGGCGCGCTCAGGTCGGGCTTCGTGCTCCGCTCGGACCCTCGCGGGTCGTAGGTAACGATCGTGCGATCGGGAAAGTGGCTCGCCAGCGTTTCGAATCCGGCGGCGGCCATCGGCGAGCCGACGAGAAAGAGGGCGGGTTCATCGCCGACATCGCTGTTTCGGATGTCGTAGGTCAGCGTGGCGCCGGGGACCTCAAGGGTATGTGTCGTCATTTCGGTCGTGTTCATGTCTGTCCTCCTGCCTGGTCATGGGTCATGCGTTGCGCGCGGGGTCCTCGGCGAGGATGGCATCGATCTGACCGAGCGCTTCCTTCATCCCCTCTTCCATCCCCATGGCGAGGACCTGTTCCATCGCCTCGGTGCTCGGAAAGCGGTTCTCGATCGTCATTTGGGTTTTTCCGCCGCCGATCGACTCGATGGTCACCCTCTCCTCGCCGGTTGGTAGTGCCTCGTTGGGTGACCCGTCGGCGTTGGCGAAACCGTCTCGAAAAACGAGCAGCCGCGGAGGATCGACCTCGACGATGTCCCAGTAACCATGGGGCTGTTCGCCCTCGGGCCCGGTCATGTGGTACTGGACGCGTTTGCCCGGCGAGAGATCGTGGGCGGTGAAGGTGGCCGGGTAGGTCGGTGGACCCCACCAGCGCTCGAGCTGACGGGGATCGGCCCAGAGCTGCCACACCCGCTCGGGGGAGGCGTCGAACTCGGCAGTGATGGTCATGGTCAGGGCCTTGGGATCTTTGCGGACGGCGGTGACGGTCATAGGTGGGTCTCCTCGTTGGTCTCGTTGATGAGCTCGGTCATGCGCTCGATCCGCAGGCGCCACAAGTCCTGGTAGCGATCGAGCAGGTTCTGGGCGACGCGGATGCCTTCGACATTGGTGTGGACGACCTTGCGACGCCCCCTGCGCCGCTTGGTGACGAGGCCTGCCCGCTCGAGGATGGCGACGTGCTTTTGCACGGCGGCAAAGCTCATCGAGTAGTGCTCGGCCAACTCGAGGACGCCCTCCTGGCCGTCGATCGCCCGCCGGACGATGTCACGACGAGTGGGGTCGGCCAGGGCGGCGAAGAGGCGGTCGTGGTCGAAGATCACCTGCATTTGATACAACCATACGGTTGTATCAACGAATTGTCAACCCTTGCTTGCCTGGACTAGTGAAAAGCGATAACCCACGATCGTGTCCGCGGTCCCGTTGTCAATCAATCTCGTCGAGGGTTTGACGAAGCAGCGGGAGCGCCGCCAGATCCTTGGGGCGGCCGACGGCTTGTTTGGAGCGGATGATGTCAGCCAATGAAGCCACCTTCACCACCAACGTTGGGTTCGCGGCGACTTTTACTTCGTCAGCATCTTCTTTGAGATCCTCGTAGCCACGAGTCCCGGCCGGCTCGAGAGCCAGGTCTAGATCGCCCCGGCGCGTCACCAGGGTCCACGTGTTGGCAGCTGCTAATAGTTTTGGGTCGGGCGAGAATGCCACTCCGTCGGGTTTGTCGGGAGTGCGGAGGCGCGCCTCGAGGTCGGTCAGCCCGGTAGCGAGTGCCGACAGATTGGACGGTAAAGCAAGAACAACAAATATGTCGTGTCAGCCGGAGGGCGGAACGACCTCAATCAAGCCGCGCATCCCGTATTCGTAATGGCGGGGGAGGTGGCAGGCGAACTCAAAGCGACCAGGCTCGGCAAAGGTGAAAGTGGTGATCGCCCGTCCGTTGGGATCGACCGAAACCTCGCCCGGGATCGCGGGATGCTTCGCTTCGGTTCCTTGGGCATGCCGCCGGTGGACCTCGGGGCCTCCGGTGATGAACTCGTGGTGGATGGGATCGCCGTTGACCACCAGAAAGCGGACCCTGGTTCCCTCGGCGACGACGAGGCGTTCGGGAAGAAAACGGGAATGCTCGATGTCGATTTGGACGGTGACCTCACCGGGGCCGAGGGCGACCTCATCGCCCTCGGCGGAGGCGAACCGGTAGCCAACTGCGGTAACCAGCACCGTCACCATCAGCGCCATGATGAGGACAGCCCGAGGCCTGGTCGGCGCCTGCTCGGTCATGACAGCCGGCCGGTGACGAGCCCGGTGCCGCGACGGCGTCGGCTCAATCCCACCGCCACCACGACCAGCCCGGCCGCAATCCCGGTCACGATCGGCCATAAGGCCAGCTGGCCGGAGGCGACCGAGATCACCTCTGGGGCGGAGACACCGGTGTCGGCGAAGTCGGCCCTTTCACCAGCGCTGGCGGAGACGGCGAGGTCGTAGTCGAGTTCGCCGGCGGGAGCATCGACGCTGAGATAGCTGAGCCACATCTCTTCGGGCACCCACTCCATCCCCACATCGGAGCGAAGGTCGTCGAGGAGGAAGCTGCTGGCTGGTTCGCTCCGTTGGAGCGTCATCCCGGTGCCACCGGCCAAGAGATCGGGGTGGTCCTCGGTGAGGAGGAAGACGTCGGC
>DATFFB010000079.1:0-5395 GCA_035250485.1 Acidimicrobiia bacterium | reverse complement strand
AGTGTCGCTGACCGGCTCCGAGGAGAAGGTGGTGCAGATCGTCAACCGGGTCCTCGACGGCCAGCCTCGACCCCTCCACGAGTTTCGGACCGGGATCCGCGAAGATGCCGCCGCCAACGCTGAGTCGTACACGGCGTTCCGAACCGGGGCGGTGGCCTCGATCATCCAGAAGAAGCTGTTCGACCGCGCCGGACGCAGCCGGGTGCTCGGGGCAGCGGGGGCGCTGGCGGTGCTCGCCTTCATCATCTTCTTCCTCATCGCCAATATCGGAGGTGGCCCGGCGGGCGTCGTCGTCCCACTCCTGATCGTGGCCGTCGTTCTCAACGGAGCCATCCTGGCCATCTTTGGGGCAAGCCGGCGTGGCTTCGTCCGGCGCAGCAAAGAAGGGGCGCTCGAAGCCGCCCGCTGGGCGGCGTTTCGCAACTACTTGAAGGACTTCAGCCGTCTCCAGGAGGCGCCGCCCATCTCGCTCGCCCTCTGGGATCGCTTTCTGGTCTACGCCATTGGATTCGGGGTGGCCGAAGAGGTGTTGGAAGCCGCCCGCCTACGGGCTCCGGCCGAGCTCCAGCAGAGCTCGAATATCTATTGGTTCGGTGGTCATGGCTACACCGGTGGCGGTACCGAGAACGCCTTCTCCGGGCTCTCCTCGGCCTTGAACGGTGCGTTTGCTCCTCCCGGGGGTAGCGGTGGCGGCGGAGGCGGATTCTCGGGCGGGGGTGGAGGAGGCGGCGGTGGCGGGGGCGGCGGCGGCTGGTGAACCGCGCGGGGAAATCGGCGCATTTATTGCCTGACCGCTGGGCAAGAATGAATCGATGACCCCGATCACCGGAGCCGAGGCCAGCGCCGCCCTGGCCCTCCTCACCGGAGGCGAGGAGATCACTTCTGTCAGCGGCTATCCACGTGTGGTCGCCGAGACCGCGTCGGGATCTCAGCAGCTGGCCTTCGTCAAGACCTTCCAACCGGGCTCCGATGAATGGCGGGCCGAGGCTGATGCCTACGAAAGCGGGCTATTGGTCTCCTTGGTCGATGGACTGCGGGCGCCCCGTCTCCTCAAGGTCATCGAGCTGGAGGACGGCGGGGTTCGACTATGGCTAGAGGACGTGGTCACCACCGATCTGGCGTGGACCTCGGACCGATTGATCGAGGCCGCGGGGCTCCTGGGGAGAATGAGCCGGCTCTATCTAAACCTGGATGCGAACCCGCCCCTCCCGGTCCGCGGGATGCCAGATGTAGATGTACCCGCCAGCTTCGGACACGGCGACGCCCGTCGGTCCAATTTCCTCGCCGAGGGAGCGGATCCCCATCGCTTCGTCCTGGTGGATTGGGGCCAGGCGGCCTGGTGGCCGGTGGGCTGGGACCTCGCCCCCCTTCTCGGCACCGACAACTCGCTCGAGGAACAAGCCGTCACTGCTTTTTCCGAGGCCGGCTTCGAGCCAGAGGTGGTGCTGGCGGGTTACCGCCAAGCCTTGGCCGCCCTGAACCGCGCTTAGAGGACGGCGACCGCCCGATCGGCGGCGACGACATGCTCCAGGTTTCGCACCAGCTCTCGCAACCGGCTGCCCGGGAAAGCGCAAGTCAACTCATCTTCACCCATGCCGGTTCGAGCCCGCGAGAGAGCACAGCCCATCGAGGCGGCAAAGACCTGGCCGTCGGCCGCCCGGGGAAGGATCTGACACTGCGGTTTTCCCGAGAACTCGACGTTCACCGCGTCGTTGATCTCCATCATCTGGCGCGGATTGAGCCGAAGGAGGACAAGGTCCGGAGTACTGGTGGTCTGGTTGAGCGGCCCGTAGGTGATGGCCGCGGGGCGCCAGGACAGGGTGGCCACATTCGCGAATGCCTCCATTGTCACCCATCCCACTTCGAGCAGCGCTCCGACGTCCGCCTTGTCGACGATGTCGGCGGCTTCCGCCAGCCCATGAGTGAAACGACCTACCGAACAGTTGCCATGGTCCTGGGGCAGGGTGTGAAACGTGCGTTGGTGCGCGTGCATCCAAAATACGCACGGTGCGGCCACCCTTCCGCTCCTCCCATCCGCAGTCGTTTCCGACATCGGGGCGTCGAAGAAATCCCCGTCGGCGGGAACCGAATCGCGAAAGGTGATGGCTACGGGCTGGTGCTCCAGGCCGAGCAGGTCGACGAGCCGCTCTCCGAGATCAGCGATAGCAGTAGGCATGCGCTGACCCTAGTCAGCTAGGGTCGCAGCCCGAATGTGGGGAGATCGCTATGCGGTGCTGGCGAGCGGAGCCGGCTCCAACTTGCAGGCTCTGATCGAATCGAAGATCCCCAAGCCCACCATCGTCATTGCTGATCTTGAGTGCGGGGCCCTGGAACGGGCGCGCACCGTGAACATTCCAGCCCAACTGGTTCCCTTCGCGGGAGACCGCGGCGCCTTCACCGCCACCATATTGGATCTCGCCAAGTCCTACGGAGTGGGGACCCTGGTTTTGGCGGGATTCATGCGGATCCTCGGTCCCGCCGCTTCCCAATCGCTGCCCAATCGGATCGTCAACATCCATCCCTCCCTTTTGCCGGCCTTCCCTGGTCGCGACGCCGTCGGACAAGCACTCACGGCCGGGGTCAAGATCACCGGGGTGACGGTTCATTTTGTCGACGAGTTCGTCGACCATGGTCCGATCATCGCCCAACAAGCCGTGCCGGTGTTCGTCGATGACACCGTCGAAAGTCTTCACGCCCGCATCCAAAAGGAAGAACACCAGCTATACCCGCGTGTGGTGAAAGCACTGCTAGAAGGCCGTCTCGTGGTTAATGATCGACGGGTGACATGGACCTAGACGTTGTTCCGGTCAGAAGGGCGCTGGTCTCGGTCTGGGACAAGACCGGCCTCGCCGAGTTCTGTCGCGGTCTGAAGGAGCGCGGAGTCGAGATCGTCAGTTCGGGAGGAACGGCCGAGGTCCTGGCTGAGGCAGGCATCGCCGTGACTCTGGTTTCCGACGTCACCGGAGCCGCCGAGATGCTCGGCGGGAGAGTGAAGACTCTTCACCCCCGCATCCACGCCGGGATCCTCGCTCGCCGCCAGGACCCCTCACATCAGGCCGACCTCGAGGCCAACCGGATCGCTCCCTTTGAACTGGTGGTGTGCAATCTCTATCCGTTCGAAAAAACGGTGGCCGAATCCTCCACCACCGACGCCGAAGCGATCGAGCAGATCGATATCGGGGGCGTGACTTTGATCCGGGCCGCCGCCAAGAACTATGACTCCGTGGGCGTCGTCACCGACCCCGATCAATATGCGCTGGTTCTTGCCGAGGTGCGGACGGGCGGACTGGCCGCCGAGACCCGGCATGACCTCGCTCACGCCGCCTTCTTCCGTACGGCCAGCTACGACGCCGCCATCGTCAACTGGTTCGAGGAGGAAGAGGGCAGCCTTCCGGGGCGGGTCGTGCTTCCCCTGGAAAAAGTCCTCGATCTCCGATACGGCGAGAACCCGCACCAGCCGGCGGCACTCTATCGCCAGGTCGGTTCCACTCCCTGGTGGGAACAGGGAAGACTGGTGCAGGGAAAGCCGCTCTCGTTCAACAACATCTACGACGCCGAAGCGGCCTGGCGGCTGGTGTCTGAGATCGAGTCGCCCGGTGTGGTGATCGTCAAGCACGCCAATCCTTGCGGGGTCGCTACTGCTCCGAGGCCGGTCGAGGCCTTCATCCGCGCTTGGGACTGCGACCCGCTTTCTGCCTTTGGGGGAGTGATTGCCCTCAATAGCCCCCTCGACGAGGAAACTGCCGCCGCCATCTCGGAGAAGTTCGTCGAGGTGGTAGTGGCCCCCGAGGTCTGGGATCTCGGTGCCATCAAGGAAGGAGTCAGGGTCCTCACCGCCACTACTCCTCACGGCCACGACCTCGATCTCCGTCGCATCGAAGATGGCCTGCTCGTGCAGGCGCGTGATTGGGAGGACGGCGCCGGCTGGGAGACCAGGAGCCAGCGAGCGCCAGGACACCACGAGGAGAGCGATCTCCGGCTGGCATTCACGATCGCAAGTCACACCAAGTCGAATGCGGTCGTCGTCGTCAAGGACGGCGCCGCCGTCGGGGTGGGTGCGGGCGATCAAAGCCGGGTGGGAGCGGTGGAGAAAGCTCTTCGGCAAGCCGGGGAGCGAGCGGTGGGAGCAGTGGCCGCATCCGATGCGTTTTTTCCCTTCCCCGATGGTCTCGAGGCGCTGGCCGGGGCCGGAGTCACCGCCATCGTGGCACCGACCGGTTCTCGCAACGACGGTCAGGTCCTGGCCACAGCCGATCGATTGGACCTGGCCTTCGTCGCCGCCCCCCGCCGTCACTTCCGTCACTGATAGCGTCTCTGAAATGAGGGCCCAGATCATCGATGGCAAGGCGGTGGCGGCCGCAGTCAAGGTCGAAGTGGCCTCCGGCGTCCGAGCGCTGCGGCGGTCGCCGGGCCTGGCCACGGTCCTCGTCGGCGATGATCCCGCTTCGCGGGTCTACGTGAGTGGCAAGCGCAGGGATGCCGAGGAGGTGGGGATGGTTTCGATCCATCACCAACTCCCGGCCGACATCTCTCAGGAGAAGCTGCTGGAGCTGATCGCCGCCCTGAACGACGATGCGAAAGTTGACGGGATCCTGGTGCAGCTTCCGCTTCCCAACGGTCTCGACCCGGAAGCGGCGGTCAACGCCATTGAGCCGGGAAAGGACGCCGATGGCCTCCACCCCCAGAACCTGGGACGGCTGGTGCTCAATCAACCGGGCTTGCGACCATGCACCCCGTCAGGGGTGATGAGGCTGCTCGATCATTACGAGGTCGCTACCCGAGGCCAGCGAGCGGTGATTGTCGGCCGCAGCTTTCTGGTGGGACGCCCGCTG
This sequence comes from Acidimicrobiia bacterium, assembly GCA_035250485.1. GTDB lineage: Bacteria > Actinomycetota > Acidimicrobiia > Spongiisociales > ZC4RG35 > JACCTH01. The sequence goes on along the minus strand of DATFFB010000079.1, from coordinate 563 downwards.
GCTCTCCTCCTCGGGGCCCGAGGCAGTGACGCCACCGTCACCGTCGCTCACTCGCAAACCCAGGAGATCGCCGAGCTCACGAGAGCTGCCGACATCGTGGTGGCGGCCATCGGTTCACCGCGGTTTCTCACCGCGGAGATGATCAAACCAGGGGCTACGGTGATCGACGTCGGGGTCAATCGCCTCGAAGACCGGCTGGTGGGCGATGTCGACTTCGAGGCGGTAGGCGAGGTGGCCTCGGCCATCACCCCCGTGCCGGGGGGAGTGGGCCCGATGACGCGGGCGATGCTCCTCGTCAATACTCTCACCGCCGCCCGATCTCGCTAAGCAAAGGAGTCCAATGCCCTCGGACCGCATCACTGCCATTGCCCGCGCCAACAGCCGCCTGGTTGGCTTCCTGCAAAGGGCGGAGATTCTCCGTCTTCGCCCCGGCGTTATCGACTTGACGTTGGGCAACCCCCAGGAACTCCCCATACCGGGGTACGTGGAAGCTCTCGCCCGCCACCTTCCGCCGATCGATCGCGACTCCTACGCCTATCACCGCTCCGACCACAACGCCCGGA
>DATFFB010000078.1:0-10320 GCA_035250485.1 Acidimicrobiia bacterium | reverse complement strand
CGATCGGCTCACCGATCCCACCGATCGACGGGTCAGCCTGGTGACACTGTCCAAGAAGGGACACGCCCTGGTCGATCAGATCCGGAGCCGGCGTAACGCCTTCCTGCTGTTGCGCTTGCGGGACCTCTCTCCCACCGACCTGGAGGCGGTCGAGCAGGCGCTGCCGATCCTCGAGCGGCTGTCCGCCGAAGCACCCAAGCAATGACGGTCCTCGCCTCATCCCGCGGTGCCTTTCTCGACACTTTCCGCTCACTGCGGTTTCGCAACTTTCGCCTTTTCTTCATAGGTCAGGTGATCTCGCAGTCCGGCAGTTGGATGACGATGGTGGCCCAGACGCTGCTCGTCCTTGACATGACTGGTTCGGGCGTGCTTCTCGGTCTGCTAGCGGCCGCCCAATTCGGACCGGTCCTGTTCCTCGGCGCCTGGGCAGGGGCCGTGGCAGATCGCAGCGACAAGCACCGACTGCTCACCATCACTCAAAGTGCGGCGATGCTGCAGTCGCTCGCCCTCGGCTCCGTGGTTCTGGCGGGGGTCGCAACAGTGCCACTCATCTTCGTTCTAGCCGGCATCCAGGGGATCATCACCGCCTTCGACAATCCGGCCCGTCGCTCCTTCGTCGTGGAGATGGTGCCGAGGGAGAATCTCGCCAACGCTGTCAGCCTCAACAGCACCCTGATGACGACGTCCCGAATGATCGGCCCAGCACTCGCCGGGGTGTTGATCGTCACCGTGGGATACGCCTGGTGTTTCCTCCTCGATGGTGTGAGCTATCTGGTCGTGCTCGCCGCCCTTCGGCGAATGCGGCCTGCCGAGTTCTTCGCCGAAGCCCCCGCCCCCCGTTCCCCTGGCCAGATCCGGGATGGCCTTCGCTACGTCGCCTCGAATCCAGAACAGTTGGTTCCGTTGGTGATGATGGCGATAGTGGGGACGTTTGCCTTCAACTTCACCGTCACGACGCCGTTATTGATCACTGGGCCCCTGGGGGGGAGCAATCAGGCTTACACCCTGCTGGTCTCCACCATGAGCCTCGGCTCGGTTACCGGTGCCATCGCCACCGCTCGCCGGAGGGCGATTCCGTTCTCACATCTCGTATGGTCCGCCGTCGCCTTCGGCATCGCCATGCTCGCCCTGGCTCTGGCGCCGGCTTTGTGGGTGGCCTATCCAATCGTTTTCGCGGTGGGCCTCGGCAGCATTGCCTTCATGACCACGTCGACCGCCATGATGCAGCTTCAGGCCGAGCCCCGATATCGAGGTCGGGTCCTCGCACTCCAAGCCATGGTCTTTCTCGGCACCACCCCCATCGGCTCTCCGCTCGTCGGTTGGATGAGCGATCGCTTCGGCCCCCGCACCGCGATCGGCTTCGGAGCGGTCGCCTGTTTCGCCGCCGCCTGGTGTGGCGCCCGGCGGTTGACGGAGCGCGGGCTGAGTCTGCGGACGCCGATCCGGTGCAAATAGTGGAGAGACCGGTCGCCTGAGAGCCCTCATAGAGCAGATCTAGAGGAAACCTCAAGAGGCTCTAGAGGCGCTTCCGGCAATTTGACCGCCATCGGCGTCGAAGCGGATGGCACGGGGTCAACCGCCTGAGGAAACGCCGATAGAAGGAAGCGTCAAGTGACCGATCTCATCACCCGACCCGTCGTACGGCGGGAGGAGCCCACTGGGGGCATGCGTGCCGGAACCAAGGGAACGATCATTGCCCTGGCCCTCGTCATCGGGATCCTGGCCGGCTGGGTGGTTTTCACGAACGCCGGGCCAAGCCGGGCCGCCCTCGAACAGGCGCATTGGCAACAAGTGGTCGACTACTACGAACAAAAGTACCCAGCGATCGCTGATGCCGAAGCACGGAGAGAAGCGGCGCACTGGCAAGAAGTCGTCAACCACTATGCCCGCCAGTACGACCTCATTGCCAATGCGACCCGGGTGCCAGCGGTGGATCGGGAGCGGGCTCATTGGGAATCTGTAGTCGACTACTACGACCAGCAGTGGGAGTTGCGAGGGCAGTAGCGTCCGGAAGGCGAGTGCGATGAACTTTCGGATATTGGGAACTCTCCAGGCCGAGGTCGACGGTCAGCTCGTCGACCTCGGCCCTCCTAAGCAGCGAGCAGTCCTCGCCCTGCTCCTGCTGAACGCGAATCGGATCATCGCCACCGATCGGCTGATTGAGCTCATCTGGGGCGAGGCAGCTCCTCGCACTGCCGATCACTCGGTCCAGATATACGTGTCGGCGCTTCGCAAGCTTCTCTCCGATGAGGGGCGAATCGAGACTCGGTCTCCGGGATACGTCCTCAAGGTTGAGCCCCACGAACTCGATGCGATCCGATTTCAAGCGTTCGTTGAAAGTGGAGAGGTCGAACAGCTTCGTCTCGCGTTGCAGTTGTGGAACGGCGAACCGCTCTCCGATTTCGCCTACGACGAATGGGCGCAACCGCACATCCGCCGTCTTCGGGGGCTATGGGCACGAGCGATCGAGCTGCTCGCCGAGGCTGAACTAGAGGACGGGAGAGTGGCGACGGTACCGGAGCTACTGGACGGTCTCATTTCGACCGAGCCGTTGCGAGAGGCGCCTCGACGACTGCTGATGCTGGCCCTGTACCGCGGAGGTCGTCAGGCGGAAGCACTGCGTAGCTATCGCGACTTTCGCAACCTCTTGATCGGCGAGATGGGGGTAGAGCCATCTTCCGACCTGAGCCAGCTCGAGGAGCAAATCTTGTTGCAGGATCCAGTGCTGGTTCCAAGGCGATCGGCCCGCGCCATCAGCGAGGCACCTTCGAGGAATCCGTATAAAGGGCTAGGAGCCTTCGATGAGATCGACGCCGGCGACTTTTTTGGCCGCGACAAGCTGGTATCGGAGATGGTCGACGCCTTGGCGAGTGGCAGCAGATTGTTGGTGTTGGTGGGTCCATCGGGGAGCGGCAAGTCGAGCGCAGTCAGGGCCGGCCTGATCCCAGCCCTAAGGGAAGGAGGAGTTCCCGGGTCTGATCGGTGGATTGTCTCGACGATGCTGCCAGGACGTAATCCTTTTGAGCCGCTCGAGGCGGCGTTGCTGCGGGTGTCGCGCTCGCCAATTCCCACGGTCTTAGAGCAGCTCACCGAGGACGAAACGGGATTGCTGCGAGTTGCCCAGCGTCTCGTAGCCGCCGAACAGGGCGAACTGCTCCTCTTCGTGGACCAGTTCGAGGAACTGTTCATCCTCTCCACTGAGCGCGAGCGACGTCACTTCCTTGACAACCTGGTCACCGCGGTCACCGATCCGCGTAGCCGGGTGCGGCTGGTGCTGACCTTGCGCGCCGACTACTACGACCGCCCTTTGCTCTCTCATCGCTTCGCCCCGGTGTTTGCCTCGAGTGTGGTCAATGTCTTGCCGCTAACACCGGCCGAGCTGGAAGCCGCCATCGTTGAACCAGCTGCCGGAGTGAACGTAGGGGTGCAGCCGCAGCTGCTCGCGAGGCTCATGTCCGACGTGGGCGAAGAGGCCCAAGCCCTTCCCCTCTTGCAATACACTTTGACCGAGCTGTTCGAGAGTCGCCAGGGAGGGATGCTCGACCTCAGCGGCTACGACACGCTGGGCGGTCTGGAGGGGGCTCTGACTACTCGCGCCGACTATCTGTTCGAGACGTTCGACCCAGAAGGCCAGGAGGCGGCAAAGCGGCTGCTCCTCCACCTGGTCCGATCTGACCGAGGCAGCGAGCCTACCCGCCGGCGAGTGGCCCTCGATGACTTGCGTCAACTCGGAGAATTCGACGAGATCCTTGGTACCTTCATTTCCCATCGTCTTCTGACCGCCGATCGCGATGCCTTGACCGCGAAAGCGACGATTCAGGTCACCCACGAGGCATTGTTGGAGGGTTGGGGCCGGCTCCGGGGCTGGATCGAGCTTCACTCAACCGACCTGCAACGGCGCTCGGCACTCTCGGCTGCAGCCGCCGAATGGGACGCATCGGGCCGGGACTCCGACTACCTCCTCACCGGTGGTCGGCTTGCACAACTCGACGCCTGGAGCAAGGAAACGACGATGCCACTGGCGCCTCTGGAACTCGACTTCCTCCGGGCAAGTCTCAACCGGCGGGCACTGCCACCCATTGCCTTGGTCTCTGAGGGCCGAGGCGACAGCTCGTTATTCGACGGTCTTTTAATCGGGTTCGACAGGGCAGCCGCTGAGCTGGGAGAAGGGGTAGTGGGCGAATACACCGTGTATTGGTGGCAAGCCCAAGCCGAAGTCAAACGGCTAGCCGAGGCCGGAGTCCGCGACTTCGTTGTTATGGCCGGATTCGGGGGAAAGATCCTCGACGCTTTGGCCCCTGAATTTCCTGATAACCGCTTCGCCCTCATCGACTGGTTCGGTAACCAGCCCAACGTCCAATACGTGAACTTCGCTGCCCACGAAGGTTCCTTCCTGGTCGGGGCGATTGCGGCGCTCAGATCCGAAACCAACACCGTCGGTTTTGTCGGGGGTATGCCTTCACCCCTCATCCTCAATTTCCAGGCCGGTTTTGAGGCCGGTGCCCGATACGTGCGACCTGATGTCGGTCTCTTGGTGGAGTTCCTGGCACCGAAGTGGGATTTCAGCGGATTCAACAGCAAATCACTCGCCCGGGCCAAGACCGAGCCCCTATATCAGGCCGGCGCCGATGTGATCTTTCACGCCGCCGGCGCGTCCGGGCACGGCGTCTTTGAAGCGGCCCTGGTCGAAAGCGCGGCCCAAGGTCGGCACCTGTGGGCAATCGGCGTGGACACCGACGAGTTTCTGGCCGTCCTCGATGATCGAGATGTCGACATCGGCGGTCCCGACCCTCGAGCCTGGCAACCGCACATTCTCACCTCGATGATCTTGCGATGGGACATGGCGGCCCATACCTTGATCAAGGAGTTCGCTTCCGACCATTTCCGTCCCGGACTGCGGGTGTTTCGGCTCGCCGATGACGCCATCGGCTATTCCACCAGCGGTGGATTCATCGACGACCTGGTCCCAACCATCGAGGATCTCAAGGCCCGGATCCTCGCCGGCGAGATCATCGTCCCCGAGACTCCCTAATTGCTTGCCTAAATCGGGGCAGTTTTCTGCCGCGTATTTAGGCAAGAATGAAATGAATGGTCAGAGAGATCACCGAGGACGATCGCTGGTTGTTCGCCGCGGGGCGCCACCAAGCGATGCACGAGATTCTCGGCTGCCATCTCGATGCAACCGGGGCCACTTTTAGGCTCTGGGCTCCCGGCGCCGCCTGGGCCTCGGTAGTCGGGACCTTCAATAACTGGAAGGGAAGTGCCCATCCGCTTTCCTCTTTGAGCAACGGGTTCTGGGGGACCCGGATCGACGGAGTCCAACACGGGGATGCCTACAAGTTCCAGGTGACTACCACCAAATATCGCTCGATTGACAAGGCCGACCCCTTCTCGGTTCTGATGGAAAAGCCCCCCGCCACTGCGAGCCGGGCCTGGGATCTCGCCTACGAATGGGGTGACTCGCAGTGGATGACCGACCGAGCAGGCGGGCTGGCGACCGACGAGCCGGTCTCGATCTACGAAGTCCATCTCGGATCCTGGCGGGATCATGGCCAGGTTTCTTATCGGGATATTGCCGGACCCCTTGCCGAATACGTGATCGAGCAGGGCTTCACCCACGTCGAATTCCTGCCGCTGATGGAACACCCCTTCTATGGCTCCTGGGGCTATCAGATCACCGGCTTCTTCGCCCCTACCGCCCGCTACGGCACTCCCCAGGATCTGATGTTTCTCATCGATCACTTGCATCAGCGCGGGATCGGTGTGATCTTGGATTGGGTTCCTTCCCACTTTCCTGCCGACCAGCACGGCCTGGCCTTCTTCGACGGCACCCACCTCTATGAACATCCCGATCCGCGGCGGGGCTATCACCCCGATTGGAACTCGATCATCTTCAACTATGACCGCGGCGAGGTTCGCAGCTTCCTGATCTCCTCGGCGTACTCCTGGCTCGATCGCTATCACGCCGACGGCCTCCGAGTCGATGCCGTGGCATCGATGCTCTATCTCGATTACTCCCGCCAGCCCGGACAATGGCTGCCCAATGCAGAGGGAGGCCGCGAGCATCTGGGCGCCATCGAGTTGTTTCGTCAGCTCAACGGGAGCGTTCGCCACTCCCATCCCGGAGTGGCGATGCTGGCCGAGGAGTCCACCTCATGGCCCAACGTCACCGGTGCCCCCGAACAGGACTCGCTGGGCTTTCACTACAAATGGGACATGGGGTGGATGAACGACACCCTCCGCTTTGTCCGCCTCGATCCCCTTTTTCGTTCGCACCCCGAAAGTCATCGCCTCCTTACCTTCCGCGGGCTCTACGCCTACAGCGAGGACTTCCTCCTCCCCCTCTCCCACGATGAAGTGGTTTACGGGAAGCGATCCCTGTTCGAGAAGCAGTGGGGTAATCCGGACCAAAAGGCTGCTGGGCTCCGAACCCTGCTCGGATATATGTGGACGGTGCCGGGAAAGAAGCTGCTCTTTATGGGCGGCGAATTCGGCCAGGTCCGGGAGTGGAACCACGATTCTTCCCTCGACTGGGATCTGCTCGACGAGCCCCGCCACCGCCAGATCCTCGATTGGGTGCGGGCGCTCAATGATCTACTGCGCCGCGAACCGGCGCTGTATCGGGAGGATGCCACGACCTCAGGTTTCGAGTGGCTCGAGGCTGACGACTACCCCCGCTCGGTGTTCGGCTATCTCCGCCTGGCGAAGGGAAACCGGCCGGTGCTGGTGCTTCTCAACTTCACTCCGGTGACGTGGAATCGGTATCAGGTGGGGGTACCCCCCAGCGGTGACTGGACGGTGTTGTTGAGCAGCGACGAGGGCCGCTTTGGGGGCTACGACTCGGTGTCGTCCGCGGCGATTGCCAGCACGGGCAAGCCCCACCAGGATCAACCCGATTCAGTGATGCTTAACCTTCCCCCTCTGTCCGCAACCTTCCTCGTACCAGTGAGCGATGAACCGCCGACCTGAGGTGCTCTCGATCGTGCTGGCCGGTGGCGAGGGCAAACGGCTGATGCCGCTCACCCGCGACCGGGCCAAGCCAGCGGTTCCGTTCGGCGGTCACTATCGACTGATCGACTTCGCTCTTTCAAACCTGGTCAATGGTGGCCAGCGAAAGATCGTCGTCCTTACTCAGTACAAGAGCCATTCCCTCAACGTCCACGTCTCCCGCACTTGGCGGATGTCGACCCTGCTTGGCAACTACGTGACATCGGTGCCGGCCCAGATGCGCCTGGGTCAACGCTGGTTCCTGGGTTCGGCCGATGCGATCTATCAAAACCTCAACTTGGTGGAGGATGCTTCGCCTGAGTACATGTTTGTGTTCGGCGCCGACCACATCTACCGGATGAATCCCGAAAACATGCTCGAACAGCATCTGGAAAGCGGAGCGGGAGTCACCGTCGCCGGAATCAGAGTGCCACTCGATCAGGCATATCAGTTCGGTGTGATCGAGACCGGCTCGGGGACCGTTATCAACGCCTTCCGCGAGAAGCCCACCGATGCCCAGCCGATTCCGGGCGATCCTGATCACGCCTTCGTGTCGATGGGAAACTATGTATTCACCGCCAAGGTGCTCCTCGACCAACTGGCCGCCGATGCCGAGGATGAGAACTCCCGCCACGACATCGGCGGCAATCTGATTCCGCGAATGGTCGATGCTGGCCTCGCTCATGTTTACGACTTCTCGGCCAATGAGGTCCCCGGGGTGACCGATCGAGAGCGCGGTTACTGGCGAGACGTGGGTCATCTCGATTCCTATTTCGACGCCTCGATGGACCTGGTAGCCACCGAACCGATCTTCAACCTCTACAACTCCCAATGGCCGATCTATACCGCCTCGGTTATCGCCCCGCCGGCGAAGGTCGTGGCGGTGGCGCATCACGGCTCCGGACAGATCGCCGATTCCATCCTCTCTAACGGCGTGATCGTCTCCGGTGCCTACGTGCGCAACTCGGTTCTCTCTCCGGACGTGCGGATCGAGCCAGGGGCGGTGGTCGAGAACTGCATCCTCTTCGAAAATGTGACCATCGGCAGCGGAGCCGTGGTACGGCGGACGATCATCGATAAGAACGTCACCGTGCCTGCCCAAGCGCGCATCGGCATCGATCGCGAGCAGGATGAGAGCCGCTTCGAGCTGTCGCCGGCAGGGGTGGTGGCCATAGCCAAGAACCAACGCGTCGACTAAACCTCGGTTTTAATCAGTGAAACCGCACTCCTGACATCAAGTTCGGTTTCACTCATAAAAAGCTCAATTGAGCGGTTAGCGGGTGCGGTAAAGGGCCATCGACAGCGGGAGGAGCGTTGGATTGGGATCTTCGGCCTGCGATGGTCCCGTCGAAATCACCTCGCGCCAGGACCACTCGTCGAGCATGTCCGGGAGATGAAATTGGGTGGGTTCGGTGCTGGCGTTCATGATCAGATAGAAGGACTCGTCCCGAGGCTCGACCGCGCTTCCGTTCCAGTACACCCCTAGCGTCCTTATCCAGGAGGTCTCCCAGTCACGGCAGGTCATGATCTCGCCCGCCGGCGAAAACCAGCCGAAATCGGGCAAACCGTTGGGTGCCAGGTTGCCGGTTGGGTATGTAGGCCGGCGCAACACTGGATGCTCGCGGCGCAGGCGAGCGAGGGTGCTCACCAACTGGCGGGGGCCGGGATCGGCGGCCGCCGCCCAGTCGAACCAAGACGTCTCGTTGTCCTGGCAATAGGCATTGTTGTTCCCGCCCTGCGTCCGACCCAATTCATCGCCGCCGAGAAGCATCGGAACCCCATGCGAGAGCAGCAAGGTGGTGAGGAAGTTCGAAACCCGCCGAGCACGCAGGGCAATGATCTCCTCGCTATCGGTCGGACCCTCGGTACCGCTGTTCCACGACCGATTGTTGGACTCGCCGTCCCGATTGCCCTCTCCGTTGGCTTCGTTGTGCTTGACGTCGTAGCTGACCAGGTCGCGCAGCGTGAAGCCGTCGTGATTGGTGATGAAGTTGATGGAGGCCGTCGGTCCCCGCTCATGAAATATCCCCGAGCTGCCGGTTAATCGATCTGCGAATTCGTCGATCGTTCCCGGCGTGCCTCGCCAGACCTCGCGCATGGTGTCGCGATAGCGACCATTGAGCTCGCGCCAGGGCTTTGGGAAGTGGCCCAGCTGGTACCCACCGGCGCCGTTGTCCCAGGGCTCGGCGATCAACTTGCACGTCGCCAATACCGTGTCGGCGGCCAACTCGCTCAGAAACGGGGACTCGTTATCGAAATGATCGGGGTTACGAGCAAGCGAGGTGGCGAGGTCGAAGCGGAATCCGTCGACGTGCATCTCACTCACCCAGTACCGCAAGCTGTCGAGCACCACTTGTCGAGCCCAAGGCAACGTCAGGTCGACGCTGTTGCCGGTACCGGTGTGATCCAGATAGCGGCGCCGATCGACGGGATCGAGACGGTAGAAGCCAGGATTGTCGAAGCCTCGGAAACAAAGCATCGGCCCTTCCTGATTACCTTCGGCGGTGTGATTGAAAACGACGTCGAGAATGACCTCGATGCCACGCTGGTGTAGGGACTTAACCATCGCCTTGAACTCCTTCACCGGTTCGGACGTGGCGGCGAATCGGGCGTCGGGAGCGAAGAAACCCAAGGTCGAGTATCCCCAGTAGTTGGTCAAGCCGCGGCCTGTAACCGCTGGCTCGGTGGCCGAGGCCTGCACTGGCATCAGTTCGAGCGTCGTCACGCCCAGCTCGGCGAGGTGGTCGAGGATGGGCGGGCTGGCGAGGCCGGCGTAGGTGCCCCGCAAATGAGGAGGCACCTCGGGATGAAGGACGGTCATCCCCTTGACATGTGTCTCATAAAGGAGGGTGTTTTCCCAGGGAATCTTCGGAAAAGAATCCCCCGCCCAGTCGAAAGCGAGATCGACCAGAACGGAACGAGCGGTGTGCTTGGCGCTGTCCCGAGGATCTGGTTCAAGGTCGCCAGCGACGAGTGCGTCATCGCCGCTCACCCGACCCGTTATGCATTTGGCGTACGGATCGGTCAATAGCTTCTGTGGGTTGCTCCAGATGCCCTCCTCGGGACTCCAAGGTCCATGGGCCCGGAAGCCATAGGCGTGACCGATCTCCACTCCGACCTCAACCGTGTGAGTGGAACCCGTCGTGGGGGTGAGGATGACGCGTTCTTCGACTCCGTTCTCGAAGAGGCAGAGTTCGACCTTCTCCGCATAGGGAGCGTGGACCGCGAAGGTGTTCAGGGCGTGCAGTACCAGGGAGTCCAGGGGTTGCGACCGAGGCTCTGGTAGTAGGCCGCGAGCCAGGCGGCGGTACCAATATTTGCTTCGGGGTCAAA